>JAHFTH010000158.1 GCA_023269445.1 Lacunisphaera sp. | reverse complement strand
CCAGCTCAAGCTGCGCCTGGGCCTGGTAGGATTGCTCGGCAAAACTGTGCCGCATGAGCCGCGGCGACATCTTCAGCAGTTCGTCGCGGATGAGTTTCGCCGCCGCCTGCGCCTCGGGCATGGGGAGCGAGTCGAGATGCTTCACGGTCGCGGCCCACATGCGTGAACTCTGCACGAGTCCGAGGTTGGTGCGCGTGGCCAGCGGGATGAAGTAGCGGGCGCGGTCGAGCGCGTAGTTTTTCCGGAGGCGCGTGACGACCCCGGGCTTGGCGTCCTTGGGCAGGCGCACGAGACCCGGATTCGCCAGCGCCGCCTGATCGAGCCGGGCGTATTCCGCGTGGTAAGCCGCAAAGGATTTCGCCATCAGCGCCGACCAGCGCGGCGCAAGGTCGGCCGGAATGCCGAGCTCCTCGGGAGTCGGCAGGTTGGTAGCCGACATTGTGATGTAGCGCGTGCTCGATTCCTGACCGTCGGCCATCTGGGCGATCTCAAAAACTTTATACGCCAGCCACATCGAGACGTCGTCGAGGGCGATGGCCAGACCGCCGGTCAAACCGCCGATGGACGCGTGGCCGTAGTCGACGAACTTCAGGATGCGGTCGATGGACTCGTCAGGATTGGCCAGGTCCACCTTCTCCATTATCTTGCCGATGCCCTCGTTGCTCCGCGAGTAGCGGGCGAGGACGGAGGCGAGCAGCTCGGGCGTTACTTTGGGTAAGTCGGCGGCCGCGGGCGGCGGCACGATGGCGAGTCCGGTGACTTTCATTCGCGCGAGACTCGAAACACTTTCGCGCGCACTGGCGAAGAAAATCTCGGCCGAAACGCGCGATTACGGCATCAGCCAGCTCGTCAGTGGCTCCTGGTAGAAACCGAGCAGCACGGTGGCGAGGGCCAGCGCAGTCAGGACGGCGCGACCGACAAACGTGGTGGCCGCAACGGACCGGGCGGGCGCTTGAGCCGTGGCCGGACTGGGCGACCAAGTCTCGAACCAGGCCGCCTTGATCCAGCCGAAATAGTAATAAATGGAGAGCACCACCCCGCCGATGGCCACCGCCAGCAGCCAGTATAGGCCCGCCTGGAAGGCCGCGACGAAGAGCAGCAGCTTGCCCATGAACCCGGCGAGCGGCGGGATGCCGGCCAGCGAACCGAGGCCCACCGCCAGCACGGTGCCGAGCAAGGGACGCTGCCGGGCGAGTTTCTCGTAGTGGTCGAGTTCCTGCGCGGTGTCATCCGCGCCGGCCACGTGGGCCATGACGCCGAACACCGCCATCGAGGCCAGCAGGTAGGTGAAAAGATAGAACCACACGGCATTGGCCGCGGCGGGGACGCTCAGCGCCGCGATCACGCCGATCAGCAGGTAACCGGCGTGCGAGACGCCAGAGAGGCCCATGAGGCGCTTGGCGTTGCGTTGCGACAGGGCGGACAGATTGCCCACGATGATGGTGGCAGCGGCCAGCACCGAGAGCACCGGCACCACCACGTAGGCCAGCGGGGAGAACACGTTGAGCACGAGCGTCAGCAGCACGGCGAAACCCGCGGCCTTGGACGAGACGGCGAGGAAGGCCGTCACCGGCGTCGGCGCCCCCTGGTAGACATCGGGAATCCAAATCTGGAAGGGAAACGCGCCGATCTTGAAGGCCACGCCGCCGAGCACGAGCAGCGCCCCGGCCACGGCGAGGAAGTTGTCGGGATTGTGCCGGAGGAAATCGGCGACGATGCCGTATTCGAAGCCCGTGTGCACGACGCCCTCGATCACCACCCGGCCGACCGCGCCATAGATCAGGACGATGCCGAAAAGCATGAGGGCCGAGCTGAGTGCGCCGAGCACGAGGTATTTCAGGCCGGCCTCCAGCGTGAGGGCGTTGTCGCGGAAATAACTGACGAGAATGTAGAACCCGATCGTCACCGTCTCGAGGGCGACGAAGAACATCACGAAGTGGTTGCTCTGCGCGAGGAGCATGAGGGCCGCCGTCACCACCAGCACGATGTGGTAGAACTCGACGCGGGGCATGCGGGTGCGCGGCAGGCAGATCGTGGCGAGGAAGCACACCAGCAGCGACGACAGCAAAAAGAACACCCGGGCGATCTGCCCGGACGCGCTCAATTTGATCAGGCTGCCGAACAGTTCTTCCCCACCCCAAGTCTTGTCGAAGTTCAGCGCGACGGTGACGAGCACCATGGCCAGCACGACCACCGCCACGTGCGGGATGAAGCGGTGGTGCTCCTTGGGCGTGAAGATCTCCAGCACGAGCAAGCCCAGCGCGGCGCAGGCCACCATGATTTCCGGGGCGAGGGCCCACCATTGGTTGGAGTCGGCGACGACTTTGAGGAGTTCCGTGGACATGGTGGAAATCAGCGTTGAAAGGAGACCGGTGCGGTCCGGGCGACGGTAGACGTCAGCGCCTGGTCGACGGGTTGGGAGATGGCCTTGGGGTAGAAGCCGAAGAAGAGCAGCGCGGCCAGGAGGATCAGCGCAGGCAGGCGTTCATACCAGTCGAGGTCGGCCGGGGGATGGGCGGCCGTGACGCGTTGCAGGGCCTCGGTCGGCTGGCCGAAGAACACCCACGCGGCGGACCGGAGACCATAGATGGCCGAGATCACCACGCCGGCCACGGCCACGGCCGTGATCCAAGGGGAGAAATTCCACAGCGCCACAAAGACCGTCAGTTCGCCCCAGAAATTGGCGAAGCCCGGCAGGCCGATGCTGGCCATCGTGCCCGCGACAAAGAACGCGGCAAGCACGGGCGTCTTCTGCGCCAGTCCGCCCATCTCCGACATGTCAAAAGTGTGCGTGCGGTGGTGGATGCTGGTCGCCAGCAGGAACAGCAGCGCCACCGACAGACCGTGCGCGACCATGAGCAGCACCACGCCGCCGGTGCCGATGGTTGAGAGCGCCGCGATGCCGAGGAAGCAGTAGCCCATGTGCATGACTGAGCTATAACCGAGCATCTGCTTCAGGTCGCGCTGGGCCATGGTGACGAAGCCGATGACCAGCACGTTGCCAAGCGAGGCCAGCAACGCGAGTTTCCACGCCCAGTGGGCCGCACCTTCGGGCAACAGCGGCACGGCGATCTGGATCAGGCCGTAGAGGCCGAACTTCTTGAGCACACCGGCGTGCAGCATGGCGGCCGAGCTCGGCGCGGCGCCGTAGCCCAGCGGAGCCCACGTGTGCAGCGGCCAGAGCGAGACGAGGATACCGAAGCCAAACATCAGGACGCCGAAGATATTGTTCTGGGTCGCGGCGCCGATGCCTTGCACGGCGATGGCGCGCTTCAGCTCGATCAGGTCAAAGGTGCTCGCGTCGCTCTTCACGTAGATCGCGATGAGGCCGATCAGCGACAGCATGGCGCCGACCGTGAGGTAGATTGTCATCTTCATTGCCGCGTAGTTGCGGTCGCGTCCGCCCCAGATGCCGACCATGATGAACGTCGGGATCAGCGCCAGCTCGTGGAAGAAATAGAAGAAGAAGATATCCACCGAGGCAAAGACGCCCAGCAGGCCGCCGTGCATGACGAGCAGGAGCACGAGGTAGGTCTTCAACCGCTCCGCCGACGAACGCAGCGCGTAGAGCCCGGCCGCCAGGCCCACGATGGCCGCGAGGTGGAACATCGGCAGCGCGATGCCGTTGAGGCCGAGCTTCAGGCTGATGCCGAAGGACGCGAGGCCGGTGTCGAGCGAGCTGAGAAACTGGTAATTCTGCGCCCCCTCGGCCGGGAACTGCGACCACAGCCAGAGCGCGATCAGCGCGGGCAGCGCGAAAGCGGCGGCCGCGAGCTTGGTCGCAAACCGCTTGGGCAGCCCGAGCGCGATGACTAGCGCCGCCCCCAGAGGGGTGACGATGGCGAGCTGCAGGAGGGAGGCGTTGGAGAAATTCACGGATTAAAAGATGCCGGCGGCGAAGGCCCAGAGGACGACCGCACCGAGCAGGAACCAATAGACGTAGGTATGCAGGCTGCCGGTGTAGAGCGCGCGGGCCCCGAGGCCGACCAAGCCCACCATCCGGCCCAAGCCACCGATGATCGTGTCGGCGAGGAAGACGCGCTCGAGGAAGTTCAGCAGCATCGCGAAGCGCTGCTGCACCTTGGCGACGTAGTAATTGTAGAGACGGTCGAACGACTCCTTGAGCCAGCCGAGTAGGCGGAACAACGACGGCGACTTCTCCTCCAGCGTGTCGTTGGCGGAAGCCTTGTAGAAGAACCACGCCGAGCCGGCGCCGATGGTCATGACGGCGAGCGAGACGAGCAGGATAATCGTGTGATTCGAGCCATGGGCTTCGGGGACGAGTTCCGCAATCGAGCCCGCCAGTTTACCGAACACACCGGAGTAGCCGCCCACGACGGACAGGACGGCGAGAATGATCAGCGGGAGAGTCATCACGAGACCGCTCTCGTGAGCGTGCTTGGCATCGTCCGAACGGGCCTCGCCGAGGAAAGTGATCTTCCACAGCCGGACCATGTAGAACGAGGTCAGCACGGCGGTGAGCGCGAGGATCGCGAAGACCGCACTGTTCTTCTCCATCGCGAGGTAGAGGATGGCGTCCTTCGAGAAGAAGCCGGCGAGGAAAGGCATGCCGATGATCGCCAGCACGCCGATGGTGAAGGTCCAGAAGGTGACCGGCATCTTCTTCATCAGGCCGCCCATCTTGAAGATGTCCTGCTCGTGATGGCAGCCGTGGATGACGGAGCCGGAGCCGAGGAACATGAGGGCCTTGAAAAACGCGTGCGTCGTCAGGTGGAACATCGCGGCACCGACGCCGGCGGCCACTACGTTGGTTGGCAGGTCAATCAGCTCGTAAGTGGCCGTGGAACCCAGTCCAAACGCCGCGACCATGTAGCCGAGCTGGGAGAGTGTCGAATAGGCCAGAACCTTCTTGATGTCGCGCTGGGTGATGGCGCAGAGCGCGGCATAGAGCGCCGTGATCGTGCCCACCCACATGATGACGTTGAGCGCGGCGGGCACCATCAGGACATTGATCCGGCAAAGCATGAAGATACCGGCGGCGACCATCGTGGCGGCGTGGATGAGGGCGGACACAGGCGTCGGGCCCTCCATCGCGTCGGGCAGCCACACCTGCAGGGGCATCTGGGCCGATTTGCCAACCGCACCGCAGAACAACAGCAGCGGGATCAGCGTGCTAAAGACCAATTGCCCGTGCTCCGCCTTGTCCGCCAGCTCGCTGAAGCTAACCGTGCCGTTCAGCCAGTAGCACATGATGATGCCGAAGAGGAAGCCGAAGTCGCCGACGCGATTGACGATGAAGGCCTTCTTCGAGGCATCGGCCGCCGACTGCTTGTGGTGATAGTGGTTGATCAGCAGCCAGGAGCTGAAACCGACCAGCTCCCAGAAGATGAAAATCATGAACAGATTGTCCGCGAGCACGATGCCGAGCATCGAGAACATGAAGATGGACAGGCCGCCGAAAAACCGCGCCCGGGCCGCGTCGTCGTGCATGTAGCCGAGCGAGAAGACGTGAATCAGGAAGCCCACGAAGCCGACGATGAACAGCATGAGTGCCGCGAGATCGTCGAACTTGATGCCGAGCGAGATGGTGAAATCGCCGAAGCGAAGCCACTCCCACGACGCATTCGGGAAATTACGCTCGCCGTGCAGGAGCAGAATGATGGAGATCGCGGCGATCAGGCCGGCCGTGATCGTGGACACGTAGGATGCAAGGGCCCCGCGTTTGCGCAGAAACAGCGCGATCACCGCCGCCGAGACGAGCGGCAGGATCAACAGGAGAATGGCGTGCTGGAGCATGGTCATCTGAGCAGGGAGCAAGGAGCAGAGAGCGGGGAGCGGGGAATAACACACCCCGCCCTGCGGGCACCCCTCTCTAGAGGGGATTGGTCATGTGCGCAGGCGAAGATTCCCCTCTGGAGAGGGGTGGCGCGAAGCGCCGGGGTGTGTTGGTGCAGGCCGGGTGTCATGCTCAATGTTTCAAATGATTCAATTCCTCGACCTGGATCGTGTGGCGCCGGCGGAACAGCGCGACGATGATGGCGAGGCCGACGGCGACCTCGGCCGCCGCGATGGTGAGGATGAAGAAGACGAAGACGCTGCCATCGAGCGTGCCGTTGAAGCGCGAGAAGGCGACCAGCGCGAGCGTCGAGGCCAGCAGCATCAGCTCGAGGCACATGTAGATCACGAGCGTGTTCTTGCGCAGCAGCACGCCGAAGAAGCCGATGGCGAACAGCACCGCGCTGAGCAGCAGGTAGGAAGGCAGGCCGTAGGTGGACGGGTAGCGGAGATTCTCGCCATCCAGGATAATGGCCATCAACGGCCCGTGATTGAGCAGGGCGGTCATTTGGCGCCCTCCGTCTGGTTGAATTTCTTGCTGAGCACGATGACGCCGAGCATGGCGATGAGGAGCATGAAGCCGACGACCTGCACCGGCAGGAGATACGTGGTGAAGAGTTGTTCAGCGTAATTCTTCAGCGTCGGAACAGCGATGGTGGCCGGGGCGTGCGGCAGCACCGCGCGCTCGGTCAGTGACACGATCCCGGTGATCAGCAGGCCGGCGCCGAGGAGGGAGGCCGCGACCGTCATCTTCTTATACGGCTTCTGCGCGCCCGGCGTGGTGTCGAGCAGCATGATGATGAAAAGGAACAGCGCGACGACCGCGCCCGCGTAGACCAGCAGGAGCACGAAGGCCAGCAGCGGGGCGTCGAGCAGCACGAAGAGCCCGGCCAGGCCGATGAGCGAGATGAGCAGGCCGAGCGCGGCGTTGACGGCGTTGCGGTTCACCACGACGAGGAGGGCCGAGGCAACGGTGAGAACCGCGAAGGTGATGAAGAGGGTGTCAGCCATGGCTCAGTGCGCGTTGCCGTGCTCGGCGGCGGCCTTCTTCTTGTCCCATTTGAAATGCTGGTCGGGGAGCGTGCCGCCCAGCTCGTAGAGACGGGCCTTGTCGTTGACCATCTCGGCGCGAGTATAGCCGGTCATGGAATATTGGTTCTGCAGGAAGATGGCCTCCTCGGGGCAGACTTCCTGGCACAGGCCGCAGTAGATGCAGCGGAGCATGTCGATGTCGAAGGCCTTCGGCCCCTTCTCGACGTGGGCGCGATCGGGCTGGTCGGCGGGAATCTCGCCCGGTGTGATGCGGATGGCCTTGGGCGGGCAGACGAATTCGCAGAGCTGGCAGGAGACGCATTTCTCGCGGCCGTTCGGATCCATCACCAGCGTGGGCACGCCGCGGTAGCCGGCGGGGATCGCGGGGCGCTGCTCGGGATACTCCATCGTGACGTTCGGCGCGAAGAGGTGCTTCAACGTCACCCGCATGCCCGCGAGGATCTGCGGAATGTAGATGCGCTCCATGAGCGTGAGGGGCTTGCGTTCGACGACGTAGGGCATGGCGCAGAAGAATTTTATTTAACCACAGATGAACACAGATGGGCACAGATGGCCGGGTAAAAACCCAGGCCGGTCTCCGTGCTGCTGTATCTGTGTTTATCTGTGTGCATCTGTGGTTGTCAGATTTTGGGCTGCAGCCACGCGATGACGATCGCGTAGAAGATGAGATTGCCGATGGCGAGGGGTAGCAGCTTCTGCCAGCCGAGCTTCATCACCTGGTCGTAGCGGAAGCGCGGGACGGTCCAGCGCACCCACATGAACACGAACATGAAAAACAGCACCTTGCCCATGAAGATCGCGATCGAGAGCAGGCCGACCGCGATCGGGTGCTGCAACAGCGGCGAGACGTGGGCCAGCCAGCCGACGAAGGTCTCGAGCGGCAGCCACGGGAGCGGGTTCCAGCTGCCGAGGAACAACAGCACAAACACGCCGGAGCCGATCAGCATGTGCGAATACTCAGCGACGAAGAACAGGCCCCATTTCATCGAGCCATATTCCGTGTGGAAACCGCCGACGAGGTCGG
>JAHFTH010000157.1 GCA_023269445.1 Lacunisphaera sp. | reverse complement strand
CCCGGGCCTTGGCCACCCACTCGTCGGCAGTATCCGCGGCTGCAGCGGGCAGGACCGCCATCACGGCAAAGACAGCGAGAGCGGAAAAACAACGGGCTTTCATACGGGGGTTATGACAGGGGAAATTGGGGCCGGTGCCGCCTTTCGCAATGGGAAACTACTCCCATTCGATCGTGGCCGGGGGCTTGGAACTGATGTCGAGCACCACGCGACTGACGCCGCGCACCTCGTTGGTGATACGGCTGGAGATTTTCTGGAGGACATCGTGAGGGATCTTCGCCCAATCGGCCGTCATGGCGTCGATGCTTTCCACGATACGGAGCGCGATGACGTAGTCGTAAGTGCGTTCGTCGCCGAACACCCCGACCGTCTTGACGGGCAGGAACACCGCGAACGACTGCCAGACTTTCCAGTAAAAGCCGGTCTTCATCATCTCGTCCTGCAACACGGCGTCGGCGTTGCGGAGGATTTCCAGTTTGTCCGCGGTGATGTCGCCCATCACCCGCACGCCAAGGCCGGGGCCCGGGAACGGTTGGCGCCAGACAACTTCCTTGGGCAGGCCGAGGGCGGTGCCGACCTGACGGACCTCGTCCTTGAAAAGTTCGCGGAGCGGCTCGATGAGCTTGAGTTTCATCCGCTCGGGCAGGCCGCCGACATTGTGGTGCGTCTTGATGAGCGAGGCGGGATTGCCCGCGATCGACACAGACTCGATGACGTCGGGATAGAGAGTCCCCTGCCCCAGGAATTGCGCGCCGCCGATGGAACGCAGGGACTTCTCGAAGACTTCGACGAAGGTGCGACCGATGATCTTGCGCTTGGTCTCGGGTTCGCTGACGCCCTTGAGGCGCTTGATGAAAAGCTGAGAGGCATCGACGACGCGGAGGTCGATCTTGAAATTCCGCTTGTAGAGCGCCTCGACGTAGGCGCGCTCGTCCTTGCGCAAAAGACCGTTGTCTACGAAGACGCAGGTGAGCTGCTTGCCGATGGCTCGGTGCAGGAGCGCCGCCGCCACGGAGGAATCGACCCCGCCGGAGAGCCCGAGCAGCACGCGGGATTTGCCGACCTTGCTGCGGATGTCGGCCACGGCGTGGGCGATGAAATCCTTGGTCGTCCAGTCCTGCTGCACCTTGCAGACACCGACGAGGAAGTTACGAATCATGTCCACCCCGCGCTCGGTGTGGAAAACCTCGGGGTGAAACTGGATGCCGTAGAACCCGCGCTTGGGATCCTCGATGCCGGCGAACGGTGAATTGTCCGAGACGGCCGTCGCCGCGAACCCGGGTGGCAGCTTGGTGAGTTTGTCGCCGTGCGAATTCCAGATGCGCAGTTCCTTCGGCAAGCCGGCGAAAAGCTTGCCGGGTTTCTTGATCGTCAGGTGGCCGTGGCCGTATTCGCGGGCCTTGCTGAGGGCGACCGTGCCGCCGAGGAAATAGCCCATGAGCTGCACGCCGTAGCAGATGCCGAGGACGGGGACACCGAGCTTGAAAATTTCCGGATCAGGATGCGGGGCGGTCTTCGCGTAGACGCTTTGCGGGCCGCCGGAAAGGATGATGCCGACGACGCCTTCCGCCCGGAGCTGGGCCGCCGGCGTGCTGAAGTGGTAGATCTTCGAGTAGACCTGACACTCGCGGATGCGGCGGGCGATGACCTGCGTCAGTTGGGAACCGAAATCGAGAACGGCGATTGTCTGTGCCATGCGAAGTTATGGGGGACTCGCCGCGGGCGAATCAACCCGAAAGGCGGCGCAACCACGGATTTCGCGGATTGGCACGGATATTAAACAATAATGCCTGTCATCCTGAGCGGAGTGAAGGATCCAGCAGCCCAGCCGCCAGAGAATATCATGCTGGATTCTTCACTTCGTTCAGAATGACAAAGTCTTGTTTCTTATTTGCCACTGTTGGCATCAATCCACTCCTGCACGTGGGCATCCAGCACCGCCAAGGGCAAGGCCCCTTCCATCAGGATCTGGTCATGGAAGTCAGGCAGGTTGAACTTGGCACCCAACTGCTGCTCGGCCCGGTGCCGCAATTCCCGGATCTTCAACTGCCCGATCTTGTAACCCAGCGCCTGGCCGGGCCACGACATGTAGCGCTCGATCTCGGCCACCTGCTTGTCCACGGTGCCCCCCTCCGCCTCCGCGCCGTATTGCAGGGCCTGCTCACGCGTCCACCCCTTGGCGTGCAAACCGGTATCGACCACGAGGCGCACGGCCCGGTGCATGTCCCCGAGGAGCATGCCGAGGTATTGGTAAGGATTGGTATAGAGACCGAGCTCCTTGCCTAGGCTCTCCGTGTAGAGTGCCCAGCCCTCGACGTAGGCATTGTTGGCGTCGTAGCGGCGGAATTTGGGCAGGGCGATATTTTCCAAGGCGAGCGAAACCTGGAAATGATGGCCGGGCAGCGCTTCATGCAGGAAGAGATCCTCCATGCGGGGCGTGCGGTAAGCCTGGGGAATCAGAATCGGCACAAAGAAAATGCCCGGCCGGCTGCCGTCCGCCGTGCCCGCGTTATATTCCGCGGAGGCCGTGGCGGCGCGGAATTTCTCCGTGGCCCTCACCTCAAACTTCGACTTCGGCAGGTGATGGAAAAATTTAGGCACCTGCGCCATGATCTGCCCCTCAATCGCCCGGTAAGCGTTCAGGATCTCCTCATCGGTCTTGAAAGGGGCGAACTGCGGGTCCGAGGCCACAAAGGCCAGGAAGTCCGCCAACGTGCCCTTGAAGCCAACCTGGGCCTGGACCGCGTCCATCTCCGCACGAATCCGGGTGACCTCTTTCAAGCCAAGCTGATGGATCTCCTCCGGGGCCAGATTGGTCGTCGTCATGGCGCGAACCGAATAGGCGTAGGCTTCCTTACCACCGGGCAGCGCGCCGATGCCAGCGGTCTCGCGGCACTTAGCCAGATACTCGTCGCGGATGTAGGCGTGCAGCCGGGCGTAGGCGGGCAGCATGATCGTGCGCACGCCCTCGGCGTATTCCTTGGCCAGCGCCTCACTTTCCGCCGCAGTCAAACCCACCGGCAGTTTCTTCAACGGAGCGAACAGAATGTTGGTGTCGGCTGCGTCCGCCATCAGCGGCTCGAGCTGCTTCAGCACCCGCTCCATCAAAATGCGGGGTTGGGTCAGGCCCTTGGCCGCGCCCTCGCGCATGTTGGCGATGGCGGTGTCCACCCAGGCGCTGAAGCCGCGCGCACGGCCGAGAAAGTTCCGGTAGCCCAGAGCGGTCTTGAATGGATGCACGGACGAGCCTGAGGCCATCTGCGCAAAAGTCAGGTGCGGGGCGCTGAACTGGTTGACCGGCATGAAAGCGAAGATCTGCTGCGTGCTTTCCCGGCGGATCTCTAGGCTCCACTTCAGTGTGTCGTGGCTCAGGCGGTCGGTCTCAGAGAGTGTCGCCCGGTCAACCTTGGCCAAGGCCGCGAGATACACTTCGCACAGGGACACGACCTTGGCGCGGTGCGAGGCACTGATGTCGTTGGGCCAGACCGTCTCGTAGCGCGGGTCGTTGTCGCCGTTGATCGCCGCCTCGATGGGAAACAGCGCAAGGTAATCGTCATAGTAGCGATCGAGCAATGCCCGGAACGCGGTGGAATCAGCGGCGCGAAGGCCGGCGCAGAGGGAGAGCAACAGGAGCGTGGAGAGAAGACGTTTTAGCATGGGGAGACTTTTATTAACCACAGATAACACAGATAAAAACCGGATAGAAAACACCCAAATCCGTCATCCTGAGCGCAGCGAAGGATCCAGAACGATGAGCACTCCGTTTTTCTCATCCGTGGCCATCCGTGTAATTCGTGGTCAAAGCCCTCAAAACTTCAGGCGGGTGTTCGGATGCCCGCACTTGGGGCACGGCGCCGTGTCCGTGCCGCGCTTTTCCGTATAGAGGTGGTCGCAGCGGATGCAGTGGAAGGTGATCCGGCGGCGCTCGGTGTCGTAGTAGGCCCGGTCCCGCCGGTCGTAATAAATCCACAGGAAGCCAAACCCGCCCAGCACCAGCAGGCCGTAGAGGATGACATCAAAAGTGAAGCTCGGGGGCATGGTGCTATTTTTTTGCCGGCAGCGCCCGGGTGTCGTTGACCGTGATGCCCCCGTCCACGAGCAGCGTCTGACCCGTGACGTAACGGCTGGCTTCGCTCGCGAGGAAAATGAGTGCGCCATCCAGATCGTCGATCGAACCGGGGCGGCGCAGCGGAATCTTGTCACTCAGGTAGCGCACCCAGTCCGCATCCTCATACATGACGGCGTTCTGCGAAGTCTTGAACCAGCCGGGCGCGAGGCAGTTCACGGTCACGCCCTGCGGCCCCCAATCGGCGGCGAGACTCATGGTCAGCTGCTTGATGCCGCCGCGGCTCGCCCCGTAGGGCCCAAGCCCGGCGTAGCCGGCCACACTCGTCACGGAGCCGATGTTGATTATGCGCCCGCCACCCTGCTTCACCATGTGGCGGGCCACCGCTTGGGCGACGAAGAACGGCCCGCGCAGGTTGGTATCAAGAATCGTGTTCCAGTCCTCCCACGTGACCTCGAGCGCGGGTTTGCGGATATTGCAGCCGGCATTGTTCACCAAGATGTCGATCCGACCGAAATGCGCCTGCACCGCCGTGACGGCGGACGTGATGCTCGCCTCGGCTCGCACGTCGAGCACGACGGGCAGGCAGCGGCGGCCCAGCGCCTCGATCGCGCGCTTCGTGTCGTCGAGCGAAGCCAGGGTGCGGCTGGTGACGGCGACGTCCGCGCCGGCCCGCGCCAGCGTGAGCGCGAACGCCCGGCCCAGGCCTCGGCTCGCGCCGGTGACGAGGGCGATTTTGCCGGTGAGATCGAAATTCGCGGAGGTGCTCATGGTTGCAAAATAACTTTCATATACTTGCTGCCGTCCTTGGCGCTGAGCCGCGAAAACCACTCTGCTCCCTCGGCCAGCGGCGCGATCTGGCTGATCATCAGCTCAACGCGGATCACACCGCGCGCGATGAGATCGAGGCAGAGCGGATACTCGCCCGCCGAAGAACAGGTGCCGTAGAGCGTCAATTCGCGCGTGACCACCGCTTGGAGGGGAAAGTCCGTCTTAGGGGCCAGATTGCCCACCAGCACGGCCGAACCGCCGCGGCGCAGGCAGGCCAGCGCAAGTTGCAGAGTCGGCGAAACCCCCACGACCTCGAAGGCGAGGTCCGCGCCCTGCCCGCCCGTGAGCCGCGCCACCTCAGCTGGCACATCGCACACGTCGGACTGGAGCGTATCGGTCGCGCCGAGTTCGCGGGCCAGCGCGAGCCGCTTTGGTTCCAGATCGACCGCGATGATGCGCTTGGCGCCCGCCCACCGCAGGGCTTGGACGACAAAAAGGCCGATCATGCCGCTGCCGACCACCACCGCGGTATCGGTCGGGGCCACTTTCACCCGCTGCACCGCATGAATCGCAATGGAGACTGGCTCAACCATCGCGGCGTGAGCAAAGGTCAGGCCCTCCGGCAGCCGGTAGAGGATGCGGGTGGGCAGCACGACGTATTCGGCAAACGCGCCGTGCTGACGATACTCCGCCGGCGCCACGCCCAGCACGCGGCGGTTGTCGCACAGATTGATGTGTCCACTCCGGCAATATCCGCATTGCCCGCACGAAATCGTGGAGTCGAACGTCACCCGCTCGCCCGCTTTCCACTTCGCCACCTCCGGTCCCACGGCGACGATTTCGCCGGCCGCCTCATGGCCCATGATGAGCGGCGGTCGGCGGCGGCCGGTCGAGCCATCCCAGCCGTGAATATCACTGCCGCAGATCCCGCAGGCGCGGACGCGCAGCAGCACTTCGTCCTGGGCGGGCGACGGATCGGGGAAATCCACCAATTCCAGCTTAGAGGGGGCGGTAAGAAGCAGGGCCTTCAAGGGAGCCCGTAGGTTCGGCGAATCCCGCCCGGACGCCAAGGGGAAATAAAAACGCGCCACACGGGCAAGAATTCAGTTCTTCGTTATCTCTACGCCGGCTTTACGAAAAAGTTTGTTGATGGTGTCTTCCGGCCCGCTGGCTGTCGGTGTCAGATGACCCTTTTCAGAACGATCATAGTGTTCATAGATGCGACCGCATTCGAAGCAAATGACCAAATCCCATGTGCCAGCTTTGGTTTCAATTCGGAGGCCATGCCGTGGGATGAAACACTGAAAGACGATTCCTGTGCTCAGGCGGGTTGCTCGATTGATGGAGCGCCTTACCCGTGCAACTTCACCGGCATCGGTCACAACCACCCGCCCCAGCACCGGGTAGTCATAAAAGCGTGGAAGCTCGGGCCTAACCGGCACCGTCTTTATGTCACCCTCCTCCGTCACTCGTTGGTAACGATTCGGCTCGAGGGAGAAGAGGATGATCTGGTCGGCTGTCTCAAGCTGGGGAAACGGACCGGGTGCATACAAGAACCAAACCAAGGCTGTAGCTGCTCCCAACCCGAGGAGCGAGCCGAGGATGACTGCAATGCGCTTCAGCAGTTTCTTCAACAGGCAGGCAGACTAGGCTTCAGCGAAACCAATAAAAGGAAAAACGCGCCGACTTGTGGTCGGCGCGTTGAGAGATTCGCGAGCAAGCTCGCTCCCACAGGGGGAGGAAATCAGCTCTTGGCTTCGTCTGCCGCGGGATCAGCCTTCGCTGAAGCTTCGGCTGACGGGGCGGCTTTAGACTTCTTGCCGGCCTTCTTCTTGCCGCGGGACTTGGAGTAACCCACGTCATCAGCGGCGATCAGCTCGATCAGCGCCATCTCGGCGGCGTCGCCGATACGCTGCGGGCCGAGCTTGTAGATGCGGGTGTAGCCGCCGGAGCGCTTGGCGAACTGGGCCGCCTTCTCGTTGAAGAGGAGGGTGACCGCACCTTCGTCGCGAATGTCCTTGAGGGCCATGCGGCGGAGGTGAAGGGCGTCCTTCTTCTCGGTGGCGGCCGCGGCGTTCTTCGCCTTGGTGATGACCTTCTCGATGAAGGGACGGAGGGCCTTGGCCTTGGTCAGCGTGGTCTCGATGCGACCGTGCTTGATGAGGCTGGCGCCCATGTTGGAGAGCATCGCCTTGCGGTGCTCGCGGGTGACGCCGAGGGAGGCGTGGTGTTTATTGTGGCGCATGGGATGAAGTTCCAAGTATCAAGGGCCAAGTATCAAGATACGGGCCCGAGAGATGAAACTGGTTCGTTAGTCTTGGTAATTGTTACTTGTTACTTGGCACTTGCGCGGCTCCGCCGCGCTCAGGCTTCCTTCTTCGTGTCGAGGAGGCGCTCGTCGAACTTCATGCCGAGGGACAGGCCGAGGGCTTCGAGCTTTTCCTTGATCTCGTTGAGGGACTTCTTGCCGAAGTTGCGATACTTGAGCATTTCCTGCTCGGTCTTCATGGCCAGCTCGCCGACGGTGGTGATGTTGGCGTTGTTCAAGCAGTTCGCCGCGCGGACGGAGAGCTCGATTTCGTTGACCGACATGTTGAGGAGCTTGCGGAGCTTGTTCTGCTCCTCGGAGACCTCGGCGGCGACGCTCTCGAATTCGTAAGCTTCCGGCGAGACGCGATCGAACACGTCGAGGTGGTGCTTGAGGATCGAGGCGGACTGCTTGAGGGCGTCGTCCGGGGTGATGCGGCCGTCGGTCCAGACCTCGAGGATGAGCTTGTCGTAATCGGTGATCTGGCCCACGCGGGTGTTTTCGACGGCGTAGCGCACGAGACGGACCGGGGAGAAGAGCGAATCGATCGGGATGACGCCGATGGCCTGCTCTTCCTTCTTGTTGGTCTCGCCGGGGCAATAGCCGCGACCGGTCTTGATCTCGATGTCGGCCTCGAAGGTCTTCTTGTGGTCGAGCGTGCAGATGACCTGGTCGGGATTGACGATCTTGATGTTGGCGTCGGCCTGGATGTCGGCGGCGGTGACCGG
>JAHFTH010000010.1:23629-28453 GCA_023269445.1 Lacunisphaera sp. | reverse complement strand
GGCGGCTGCACCTATCACGTCGCCCATCCCGGCGGCCGCAGTTACGAGACCTTCCCGGTGAATTCCTACGAGGCCGAGAGCAGCCGCCTCTCCCGCTTCCAACCCATCGGCCACACCCCCGGCAGCATGCGCCCCATTCCACCGTCCGCCGGCAAACCGGAGATGCCTTTCACGCTGGATCTGCGGAATCCGTGATTCTTTTGGAGGGCCCAGCTCCCGCTGGGCCGCGGCTCAGCAGGAGCTGAGCCCTCCACCGATCACTCCACTCACCTCTTGCCTCCGCCGTCTCGCTTGGGAAAACTACCCCATGTCCGCGCCCCTCTCCAGCGCCCACTCGGTCCTGCACGGCTACGCCGGCAAGGGCGCGCGCTTTGACGAGTGCGTGGACGCCGCCGGCAATCTGCGTCCGGCCTGGGCCCAATTTTTCAACCTGCTCGGTGGCAATCAAGCCGCCGCCATCCAGGCCGCCACCGAGGCCGGGCACCGCGCCATCATCGAGCAGGACGTGAGCATGAACGTCTACCGCGGCGAGCAGGCCGGCTCGCAGCTCTGGCCGCTCGACGTGCTGCCGATGCTCATCGCGGCCGACGAATGGAAAACCCTGACCTCCGGCCTGCGCCAGCGCGCTCACCTGTTCAACGAGCTCCTGCTCGACCTCTACGGCCCGCAGAAACTCCTGCGCGGCGGCCTGCTCCCCGCCGCCGTCGCGATGCACAACCCGCATTTCCTGCGCCCCTGCACCGGTCTCGGCAAGGTCAACCCCGTCTGCCTGCACACCTTCGCCGTCGATGTCGCGCGCTCCTCCGACGGCCGCTGGTGGGTGATCGAGGACCGCCTCGACGCGCCCTCCGGCCTCGGCTACTCGCTGCAAAACCGCATCATCACCCGGCAGGCGCTGCCGGATGTCTTTCACCGCGCGCCCGTGCAGCGACTCTACCAGTTCTTCCACGACTACCGTCAGTCGCTTGAGAACCTCGCCCCCACCAGCGCCGATCCGCGCATTGTTCTGCTGTCGCCCGGCGCGGCCAACGAGACCTACTTCGAGCAAGCCTACCTCTCCAATTACCTCGGCTACACCCTCGTCGAGGGCGAGGACCTCACCACGCGCAACCGCAAGGTCTTCCTCCGCACCGTCGGCGGCCTGCAGCAGGTGGACGTCGTGCTGCGCCGGCTCGACTCCGATTTCTGCGACCCGCTTGAGCTCGACTCCTCGTCCCTGCTCGGCGTGCCCGGGCTGATCCACGCCGCGCACAGCGGCAGCGTGGCCCTCGCCAACCAGCCCGGCTGCCGCGCCCTCGAGACGCCCGCGCTGCTCGGCTTTCTGGCGCCGCTCTGCCGCCACGTCCTCGGCGAGGATCTGCTCATGCCCAACGCCGCCACGTGGTGGTGCGGGCAGGACAAGCCGCGCGACTACGTGCTGGAGAACCTCGCGAACCTCGTCATCAAGCCGACTTTCCGCACCCGCGACTCCGCCCCGCCGCGCTACGGCGCGTGGATGGGCAAGGCCAGCCGCGCCGAACTCGCCGCTGACATCCGCGCCAACCCCGGCGCGTGGTGCGCGCAGGAACGCGTCTTCCACAGCACCACCCCCGGCTGGCACGAGGGGAAGCTGCGCCCGATGCCCTTCATCACCCGCCTCTACGTCACGTGGCACGACGGCGACTACACCGTGATGCCCGGCGGCCTCACCCGCTGCAACCCGCGCGGCGAGGACATGATCGTCTCCCTCCAGCAGGGCAGCGTGAGCAAGGACACTTGGGTGCTCCACGAGGGCGAACCCGCGACTCCGCCAGCCCTCGTCACCTCGCGCGCCGCCGAGACGCTGCGCCACCCGTCGGCCACGCCCAGCCGCACGGCCAACAATTTCTTCTGGCTCGGCCGCTACCTCGAGCGCACCGGCGCCCTCGCCCGCCGCCTCGAAAAACTCGACGCCCTGCTGCGCGACGAGATCGCCCTGCTCGACCCCGCGGTGCCCCGCGACACGCTCGCGCTGATTTTCCGCATGCAGGATCTGCCCGCAGAGGGCGACCGACCGCTCGACCAGTTAGCCGCGCTCGCCCGCAAGGCCGCCGACGATCCCGCCCGCTCCTCCAGTCTCGCCGCCAATGTCGCCAACCTCGTCCGCCTGCTCGAAGCGCTGAAGGCCCGCCTCCCGCACGAGGCCTGGCAGATGATCCGCCACCTCCGCCAGCGCCGCAAGGCCGGCGACACCGTCGCCTGCGCCTGGCTGCGCCAGCATCTCACCGCGCTTGAGGGCCTCACCCTCGAGACCATGCCGCACGACACCGGCTGGCATTTCCTCCAGCTCGGCCGGCGGCTGGAACGCGGCGGGCAATTGCTCAGCCTGATGCAAGCGCTGCTGCCCGCCACCGACGCCAAGGCCCCGACGGAATTCCGGCTGCAAACCCTCCTCCACCTCGCCGACGCGCTCTTCACCTACCGGCACGCCTACCACGGCGCCGTCGACACCGCCGCATTGCTCGACTGGCTCATCGTCTCGGCGGACAACCCCCGCAGCCTCCGTTACCAAGCCGACCAGATCAATTACCACCTCGGCCTCCTGCCCGCCGAGCTGGCTCCGCGCGCCGTCGCCGCCCTCCGGCTCCAGTCGCTTCGCGTGCTCGGCGAAGTGCGCCTCGCCGATTCCGCCCGCCTCGCCGCCCATCCGGCGGAAGCCGCGCAACTGCTCCACGACCAGCAGTTGCACCTCGGTCGCGTCAGCGACGAGTTGAACCAGATTTATTTCTCCCACGTAGAGAGCCGCTGACCCCATGCCGCCCATCCCACACACCCCGCCCTATCGGTCACCCCTCTTCATAGAGGGGACTTCGGTTGCGAGGATTGAGTTCCCCTCTATGAAGAGGGGTGGCGCGCAGCGCCGGGGTGTGTTGGTCCGCCCCCCGCACGCCATAAACGCCATCTGACCATGCCCGACTACCGCATCACCCACCAGACGGTCTACCGGCATTCCGCCCCCGCCGCGGCCGCGTGGCAGATGCTGCAGCTCCAGCCCCGGCACGAAACCGCGCAGGAGTGCCTCGACTTCCAGCTCGAGCTCAATCCGCCGGCGCCCGACCTCTCGACCCGCGAGGATTTCTTCGGCAACACCCGGCATTATTTCTCCGTGCGCGAGCCGCACCGCGAGCTCGCTATCACCAGCCGCTCGACCGTGCGCCGCAACGAGCCGGCCCTGCCCCTGCCCGGACTGAGCCCGTCGGTGCTCGAGACGCGCGACCGCACGCGCACGCTCATCCAAGGCGGCGAAAGCTGCCAGCTGGAGCAATATCTCTGCGCCACCACGCACGTCCCGTTTCTGCCCGCCGCCGCCGCGCTGGCGGACGGGCTCGATCCCGCCGCTCCCGCACTCGTCTGGATTGAGGCGCTGGGCAAGCGGTTCGCGGAAACTTTCACCTTCGATGCCACGGCCACCGACCTCAGCACCCCGCTCACCGAGGTGCTGGAGAACAAACGCGGCGTCTGCCAGGATTTCACCCATCTGTTTCTCAGCTGCGTGCGCCAGCAGGGTCTGCCCGCCGCCTATGTGAGCGGCTACCTGCTCACCAACCCGCCGCCGGGCCAGCCGCGCCTGCGCGGGGCCGATGCCATGCACGCGTGGGCCTCGGTGCACCTGCCGGAAATTGGCTGGGTGGATTACGACCCGACGAATTCCTGCTTCGCCGGCAACGGCCATATCGTCGTCGCGCGCGGCCGCGATTACGCCGACGTCAGCCCGACGCGTGGCGTCTTCACCGGCAGCTACTCGCCCATCCTGCGCGTCGAGGTCACGGTCGAGCCGGCGGGGTGAATCATCGCAGGGTGGTCGCCGATTTCCATATCGGCGACAATCGGCGTCGGTATGGAAACCGACGCCCACCTACGCGGCCGTCAGCTCGGCGTGGAACCGTCCGGCGAAATCGCGCAGGCCGGTCAGCAAGGCCTCGATCAACCGCTCGTAGTCCTCGTCAGCCATCCCGGCGGGTTGTGCGCAGGCGAGACTGACCAGCGCGCCGCCGTCCCCATCGGTCCGAACGCGCACCGGGATCACGAGCTTCCAACCGGCGGTGTGCCCGAAACGCAGGTCGATGGCCCCGGCGATGTCATCCACCTTGGTTTCGACGGCCAGTTCGCCCAGCGCGGTGTAGGCCCACCAGCCGTCGCGGTGCAGCTCGATCCATTCGCAGAAGCCGCCGGACCAGTGCGGCAGGTTCTCAATGTCGGCCAGGAAATTGAAGACGGTGGCGGACGGGATGGCGACGGTCAGGGTGATGATGCGGTTTTGCATGGGCGGGATGGGTCTCAGGCGTGGGCATTGCGTTGATGAAAGTAGAGGTCGTTGCCGTCGGGATCCTTGACCGCGAAACTGTGGCACACGGGAAACTCGTTCGGACCCCAGGTGACCGTGACCCCGGCCTCCCGGACTTTCGCGAGTGCGGCCTCGCAATCGGTCACCTCCAGCGCCACGCCGGGGCTGGGCGTCGCGTTCATGGCCGGAGACTTGAAATTGGTGATCGCCAGCGCACTGGGGCCACCCGCGTCGTATTCGATCCACCACATGCCGGGGGCGAATTCCATTTCCGTGCAGACCTTCAGGCCGAGGCTTTCGCCGTAGAACTGGCGGGCGCGGGCGACGTCGGTGACGTGATAGACCGCGAACGCGATGCCGGTGACTTGGATGGCAGGTTTCATGCCGCCATCCTACCACCGGGCCCTGACAACCCTATGTCAGGAGCCTGAAACAATCCATTTACCGCGGATGACACGGATGAGCACGGATACAATCCACCCAACCTGTCATTCTGATCCCGCCTTGGCGGGAGAAGAATC
>JAHFTH010000010.1:0-23619 GCA_023269445.1 Lacunisphaera sp. | reverse complement strand
GACGAACATCATACTGGATCCTTCGCTTCGCTCAGGATGACGGACAAAGCTCGATCATCCGCGTTTATCCGCGCAATCCGCGGAAAACTGCTGTGGTGCTACCCGTGCTTGGCGGCGATCTTCTCCGCCGCCGCGCGCACGAGCGAGCGGAGTTTCACCGGCGCGATCGCCTCGGCGCGTTCGCCAAACGACAGCAGCCACTGCGCCGTCCACTCCAGCGAATACGAATACAGTGTGAACTCCGCGCCGCCGTCGCGCTTCTTCTCCTCGATGAGCGTGGCGTAGCTCTCGCGCTGCGCTTTCTCCTGCGCAAAACGGTGAAACCACACGCGCACCGGCTGCATTTCCTCACCCGCCCGCTCGCGACTCATGTGCTCGGCCAGCGAAAAATCCTCGGGCGGCGTAAACGTCACCGGCAGCAGTTCCAGCCGCTGAATGCGGTCCACCCGGAAATGCCGGAGGCCCTTCCGCAGCCGGCACCACGCCACCAGATACCAGGAGCCGCCGTAGAACACCACGCCCAGCGGATCGGCGTCGCGCTGCGTGTCCTCGTCGCGTTCCATGCCGCGATAAGTCATCCGCAACACCCGCCGCGCCACCACGCCCTGCTGGACGGTCGCCATCCAGCGTTGCGCCGCCACGTCGGGCGACGCGCGGCCGGCCCGGCCGCGCACGATCGTGCGGCTGACGAGTTTCTCCACGTGGTCCTGCCGGTCGCGTGGCAGCACCGCGCGCAGCTTGTCGAGCGCCGAGCTCATCGGCCCGTGCAGTGACGCATCGGTGAATTGCTTCACCAATTCGCCACCGACAAAAAACGCCGAGGCCTCCTCGGCGGTGAACATCACCGGCGGCAGCTGGTAGCCCTTCATCAGGCAATAGCCCACGCCGGCCTCGCCGCTGATCGGCACGCCGGCCTCGCCCAGCGCGGACATGTCGCGATAGATTGTCCGCTCCGTCACCTCGAAGTGCGCCGCCATCTCCGACGCGCGCACGACGCGCCTGCCTTGCAGGAACATCACCATCGCCACCAGCCGGTCGGTCCGATTCATGTGAACAGCAGAAAGAGCCGTGACCCCAAGGACAATCCGAGAAAGGCATGCAATGGTAGGGCGGCTTATCCCTAAGCCGCCGCGGCGCGTTAAGGATAACGCGCCCTACCTTTCGGGCTCGCCCCACCAGCCCCGCTTCTGCGCCTCATCACTTGGCGGCTATTCCGACCGGCCCATAGTCTTGGGGTTGCACCGGCACCGCCCGACGGTAGCGTGGCGGCTCTTTCCTCCCGCCGTGAATCCCGCCCCCGCCACTGATTCCCGCGCGTCCGCCGCCCCCAGCGGCGGCAAGGTCTTTCATGTGCGCGGGCTGACCAAGGTCTATGGCACCGGCACCGCCGAGGTGCGCGCGCTGGATGGCGTGGACCTCGACCTGCACGCCGGCGAACTCGTCGTGCTGCTCGGTCCCTCCGGCTCCGGCAAGACCACCCTCCTCAACCAGCTCGGCGGCCTCGACATTCCCACCGCCGGCGAACTCCGCTATCGCGACATCGACCTCACCCACGCGAACGAGGAGCAGCTCACGCTCTACCGCCGCTCGTCCGTCGGCTTTATTTTCCAATTCTATAATCTCATCCCGAGCCTGACCGCGCGCGAGAACGTCGGCCTCATCACCGAGATCGCGGCCCACCCACTCGCGCCCGAGACCGCGCTGGAGATGGTCGGACTTACGCCGCGCATGGACCACTTCCCTGCCCAGCTCTCCGGCGGCGAACAGCAGCGCGTGGCCATCGCCCGCGCCATCGCCAAGCGCCCCGAGGTCCTCCTCTGCGACGAGCCCACCGGCGCGCTCGACGTGAAGACCGGCATCGTCGTCCTCGAGGCCCTTGAGCGCGCCAACCGCGAGCTCGGCACGCTCACCGTCATCATCACCCACAACGCCGTCATGGCCGACATGGCCGACCGCGTCATCCGTTTCATGGACGGCAAGGTGCAGTCCGAGCACCGCAACCCTGTCCGCGCCGCCCCGGCCACGCTGCGTTGGTGAGTATGCACGCGAACCAACACACCCCGTCGCTTCGCGCCACCCCTCTTTATAGAGGGGACTCAAACCAATGCTGCCTTGATTCCCCTCTGGAGAGGGGTGCCCAACAGGGCGGGGTGTGTTTTCTGAATTAGTGCACCCTAAGTGTTCATTAGTGGTTAACTGCCTTTCATGCTCGCCCACCTCGACCGCAAGCTCCTCCGTGACCTGAAGCGCCTCAAGGGCCAGGTCGCTGCGGTCTCGATCGTCATGGCCTGCGGTCTCGCGATGATGATCACCACGCGCAGCCTCATCGCCTCGCTCGACGGCACCCGCGCCGACTATTACGAGAGCAGCCGCTTCGCCGACGTCTTCGGCTCACTCAAGCGCGCCCCCAATCACCTCGCCGACCAACTCGCCGCCCTGCCCGGCGTCGCCGGCGTGCAAACCGACATCGCGGGCCAGGTGACGCTCGATCTGCCCGGGCTCGATGAACCTGCCAGCGGCCTCGTGCGCTCCCTGCCCGACTTCGGCGAACCCGAGCTGAACCGCCCGTTTCTCCGTCGCGGCCAGTGGCTGGTGCCCGGTTCGCGCCGCGAGCTGCTCGTCGGCGAGGCCTTCGCGCTGGCGAACAAACTCAACCCTGGCGACACGCTTGCGCTCATCATGAACGGCCGGCGACAGGATTTCCGCATCGCGGGCATCGTGCTCTCGCCCGAATACATCTTCGAGTCCCGCCCCGGCGCCGCGCTGCCCGACAGCCGCAGCTACGGTATTTTCTGGATGACCTACAAGGAGGTCGCCACCGCGTGGGATCTCTACGGCACGTTCAACCATTTTTCCCTCAAGCTCGCACCCGGGGCCGATCCCGCACCCGTCATCGCCGCCGCAGACCGGCTGCTCAAGCCCTACGGCAGCCTCGGCGCCTACGGCCGCAAGGATCACCCGTCGCACATCCGCGTGACCGACGAGATCCGCGTGCTCACCATTCTCTCCGTCGGCTTTCCCACGATCTTCCTCGGCGTGGCCGCCTTCATGACCAACGCCGTGCTCTCGCGCCTGCTCGCCCTCCAACGCGAACAGATCGCGATTCCCAAGGCCTTTGGTTTCACGAACAGCCAGATCGTCGGCCATTACCTCAAGTTCGCCGCCGTGATCGGACTCGGCGGCACGGCCCTCGGCGGCATCGGCGGCGCGTTGCTCGGCCGCTGGATGGTGGGCCTCTACGACCTGTTCTTCCGTTTTCCGGATCTGGCCTTCCGGCTCGACCGCACCGCCGTCGCGATCGCCTTCGGCGTCGGCCTCGTGGCCGTGGTGGCCGGCGTGCTCAGCTCCGTGCGTAAGGCCGCACAACTCCCGCCCGCCGAGGCCATGCGGCCCGAACCGCCCGCAAACTTCCGCCCGTCCTTCATCGAGCGCACTTTCCTCCGGCGGTTGTTCTCCCACTCGTTCCGCATCGCCGTGCGCAACCTCGAGCGCCGGCCCGTGCAGGCGCTGTTCACCATCGCCGGCCTGGCCCTCGCCACGGCCCTGCTCATTCTGCCCAACACCTTCAAGGCCGGCATCGCCAACATCCTCGACCAGCAATGGGACGTCGTGCAACGGCAGGACATCAACCTCGGTCTCGCCGAGCCGGCCTCCTCCCGGGTGGTGCACGAGCTTGAGCGTCTGCCCGGCGTTATGCACGTCGAGACGACCCGCACCGCTCCGGTGCGTATTTATTTCCAAGGCCGCAACCGGCAGATCGGCCTGCGCAGCCTCGAGCCCGGCAGCCTGCACAGCCGCGCCGTGGACCGCGACGGCCGCGAGATCACCCCAAGCGGCGACGGTCTCATCATCTCCGCCAAGCTCGCGGAGGTGCTCGGCGCCCGCGTGGGTGACGACGTTGTCGTCGAGTCGCTGATGGGCCGGCGGAACATGCAGACTATCCGGCTGGCCGGCCTGGCCGAGGATTTCACCGGCATCTCCGCCTATATGGACCGCACGGCCATCAACCGTTTCCTCGGCGAAGGCGACATCGTCTCCGGCACCAGCTTCACCATCGACATGGCGCGCCGCGGCGAATTTCTCCGCGCCGTCAAGGCGGTGCCGCGCATCAGCTGGATCGTGATCAAGGAATCCATGCGCCAGAGCTTCCGCCAGACCACCGCACAGATGATGGGCATGCTCACCACGCTCTACCTCACGATGGCCGTCATCGTGGCCTTCGGTGTCATCTACAACAATGCCCGCATCTCGCTCGCCGAGCGCGCCCGCGAGCTGGCCACCCTGCGCGTCATCGGCATGACCCAGCGCGAAGTCGGCGCGGTGATTGTGATCGAGCTGACGGTGCTGGCCGTGCTGGCCGTGCCGCTCGGCCTGCTCCTCGGGACAGGGTTTGTCACCGTGCTCGTCACCTCGATCAGCACCGAGAGCGTGCGCCTGCCGCTCGTCTTCACCAGCTACACCTATACTTTCGCCATCCTCGTCGTCGGTGTCGCCTCGGCCTTGTCAGCCGTGGTGGTCCTGCGCAAACTCAAGCAACTCGACCTCATCGGCGCGCTCAAGGCCCCGGAATAAAGCACTGCCCACGGAACACACAGAATACACTGAATGAATACATCCTTGTCCTGTCATTCTGAGCGAAGTGAAGAATCCAGCAGCGCGACTGTCACCGGGCATCACTCTGGATTCCTCGCTTCGCTCAGAATGACGGTTTTGGGCGGTTCATCCCCTTCGGTCCTTTCCGTGTTTTCCGTGTGTTCCGTGGGCAAACCTGTTTTTCTCTCCCTGTCTTCATGACCACTTCCGCCCAATCCAAACGCCGCTGGCTGCCCTACGCGCTCATCGCCGCACTCGTTGCCCTCGCCTTCCTCGGCCTGCGCCCGCAGCCCGCACCGGTCGAAACCGCCCGCGTCGCCACCGGCGCGCTGCGCGCCACCGTCAGCGAAGAGGGCAAGACCCGCATCCGCCAGCGCTACGTTGTCGCCGCGCCGGTCAGCGGACAACTCCGCCGCATCGCCTTCAAACCCGGTGCCGAGGTCGAGGCCGGTGTCACCGTCGTCGCCGTCATTGATCCCCTGCCCGCCTCACCGCTCGACGAACGCAACCGCGCCTTGGCCGAGGCTCGGCGCGACTCGACCCGCGAGGTGCTGGAGAAGAGCCGCACCTCCCTCGAACTCGCCCGCAAGGAAGTCCGCCGCGTCACCCAGATGTTCGACACCGGGACCGTGTCCCCGCAGGCTGTGGAGAGCGCCCAGATGCGCGAGACCGCCGCCGCCCGCGACGTCGCCGCCGCCGAGGGCGCGTTGAAGGAGGTCGAGGCCCAACTCGCCATCACCGGCACGGCCGACGTGGCGTCCAGCGCCCCGGTCGAGGTCAAGGCCAACGCCACTGGCCGCGTCTTGCATGTTTTCCAAGAGAGCACCCGCGCTGTGATGCAAGGCACGCCGCTGCTGGAGGTGGGTGATCCCACCGACCTCGAGGTCGTGGTCGAGATGCTGTCGCGCGACGGCGCGGCCATCGCCCCCGGCGCGGCGGTTGCGCTGGAGCAATGGGGCGGCGTGGTGCCGCTCGAGGGCAAGGTGCGGCTCGTCGAGCCCGCTGCCTTCACCAAATACTCCGCGCTCGGCGTCGAGGAGCAGCGCGTGAACGTCGTCGTGGACATCACCACGCCGCTCGAACAGCGCAGCTCGCTTGGCGACAACTTCCGCGTCGAGGCGCGCGTCATCACGTGGGAAAGCGCCGCCGTCCTCAAGGTGCCGGTCTCCGGGCTTTTCCGGCAGGGCAACGATTGGGCGGCCTATGTCGTGCGCGGCGGCGCGGCGAGGCTCGTCCCGGTCAAGGCCGGACGCTCCAGCGGCGCGGAGATCCAGATCACGGAGGGCTTGGCCGAAGGCGACGAGGTGATTCTCTACCCCGGCGACCGCATCAAAGCCGGCCAGCGCGTGACGCCGACGAAGGTGTGACGGGACGAACCATTGTTACCACGGATAACACAAATGGCCACGGATGCATGCCTTCTGTGGGTGGGGTGCCCTCACCCCGCAGCCTATGCTGCCGCCCAGACTAGCCCTGATATTTTCCACCCGTGACGTTTCCTACACACCCCGCCCTGTTGGGCACCCCTCTTCGTAGAGGGGACTTCGGCTGCGGGGATTTTAAAATCCCCTCTATGAAGAGGGGTGGTGCGAAGCACCGGGGTGTGGGGGCGGTCATAGAGCAGTGAGAAACACGCCCTGGTCCGCTCACAACCGGTTGAGCGGGTAGTGCTGGTCGATGAAATGAAAGTCCCGGTCGTTCTCCAGCAAGTTGACCCCATGCTGCACTACCGTGGCGGCAATCAGGCAGTCGATCGGGCTTAGTGTGCTGTGCGCGGCCTCCGCATAGCCCTCAAGTCACCGCTCCACAGAACCTTGCCTTTCAATGCCAGAAGCCCTGTCTGCCGTTCTCTCCGGACAAGCTCTTCCAGTGCGTGCTCCACTAGTTCGCGACACGTCTTAAGGCCGGTGTGCTTCAGCCCCTCGCGCACCAGTTCTTGGTTCAGCACGATACTGGTCCTCTTCATGGCTACACATGAAACGTCGTCATCATGCGCAGGCAAGCCGATAGACCTCACTCAAGCGGTCAGCGCGTGAAACCGACGAAGGCGTGAGGCTGACATTGACAGCCCGATCGATCGGAACATCGTTCAACGCTATGGAAACCGTCACCATCTCTCAGAAATTCCAAGTGGTCATCCCGCAGCGCATTCGCGAGGCGATGGGCATCCGCTCGGGGGAGAAGGCGCATGTCATTCCCTACCGCAATCGTATCGAGATCATCCCGGTGCGTGACGTCCGAAAATTGCGCGGTTTCCTCAAAGGCATCGACACCTCGTTTGATCGCGCCGCTGATCGGGTATGAACGTGGTCGATTCCTCGGCCTGGCTGTCTTATCTCGCAGGTGAGGCCAACGCGGGGTTCTTCGCCAAGGCGATTGAAGATACTGAGAACTTGGTAGTCCCGTCGATTTGTCTCTGCGAAGTCTTCAAGGTAATCCTGCGTGAACGCGGAGAAGATGAGGCCTTGCTCGCCATCGCGGCGATGCAAGAAGGCAAAGTGGTGGATCTGGACAGCATGTTGGCCCTCGAAGCCGCCACCGTCGGCCACGAGGAGGGGCTCGCCCTCGCCGATTCGATCATCTACGCGACCGCCAGAATGCGCAGCGCTACGCTTTGGACCCAGGACGAACATTTTTCCGGTAAGCCAGGCGTGCGCTTCAAACCAAAGCCCAAGCAAACGTGAGTCGAAGGACGGCCAGTGCGCGAAGCCCTACGAAGGTGTGACGAACCGGAGTTTAACCACAGGTGAACACGGATAAGACCAATGGAGCCGCGCCGACCCCGGCGCGGGAATTGTTGAACTGTAGGGCGGGATCGCCGTATCCCACCGCTTTATCTCCTTCAATCCGGGGTTGCGACTTGGACTGAAGCCCGCATCCTGAAGGCGTGCTTAAGACGGCCCCCAGTCCAGTGACCTCCGACCCGGAAATCCTGGGCGGAACGCTTGTATTCCGGGGGAGCCGGGTGCCGGCCCAGTCGCTCATCGATTACCTCAACGATGGATTTAGCCTCGACGAGTTTCTCGATTACTTTCCCACCGTGCAGCGGGACGACGCCGCGGAGTTCCTGCGACTGATTGAACGACAGGTCTCGTGAAAATCCTTTTCGACGAAAACCTGCCCCGGCCGCTCAGGCAGTTTCTCCCGGCGGACGAAGTCACCACTGTCCAAGAAGCCGGATGGGCCGGCTTCAAGAATGGTGCTCTACTGGCCATGGCCGAAGGCAAGTATGATGTTTTCGTTATCGCCGACAAAAATCTGCGCTATCAGCAGAACCTGACGGACCGCCGGCTGGCCATCGTGGAGCTGCCGACCAACCGGTGGCCGGTGTTGAAGCAAATGGCCGCGCGCATCGCGACCGCCGTGAAAAACGCCCGACCCGGAACCTACACCGTGGTGACTGAATAAACCCTAGGACATGAAGGACGCCGAGCAGTATTTCCGCACCAAGACCGAGGACCTCACCGGCATCTGCTACGAGGATGCGATGACCTACTGGACGCGGAAGAAGCGATAGAAACATGTCACCGATCTTTCCGCTTCCTTCCTGCTTAGCAGGCAAATGTTCGCAGGCAGACTACACGCACTGGCTTTATGGAAAAGCCGCAGCGCATGTGAAGCGTGACAAGAAACGGGGAAACCCAAACTGCAGCACTGATTCATACCGGCGAGCCATTCATGCAGCGGTCTGCAACGGAGGTGATCGTGATGCTTTTACCGGGCAAGCACTGCACTGGAACTTAATCCGAACATACGATAACGACGAATCCAAAGCCGGCAGGAGGGAGTATAAAAAACATTTCGCCCTGCTTCCGACAGTAGATCATTTGGATGATGGTCTAGGTTTGCCCAAGTTTGCCATTTGCGGTTGGCGCACGAATGACTGCAAGGGTGACCTTTCAGTCGAAGAGCTTGCTGAATTCTGTCGTGTTTTTCTGAAGCACCAAGAGTCAGTCAGATAAAGCGGATTCAGTAGCTTTCTTAGTTGGCGGAGTGGGTCCCCATGTTATGACACGGGCATGACAAATCACCCCCTGTTCCGTGGTGCCGCGTTGGCGCTGCTCCTTGTTCTCACCCCCGCTCTGCGCGCAGCCGACACCAACCTCACGCAGGATCGCGCCGACCGTTTCCTCGGACTCGTCAACGCCTCCTACCAAGCCATCGCCTACGTCGAGGCCGATGCGCAGTGGAAGGCCACCACCGACGTGAGTGACGTGCATGACGCCTCGTCCGAGACCGCCGGCAAGGCCCGCGCGGCGTTCATGGGCAATCCGGCACTCATCAACGAGACCAAGGCCCTCCTCCTCAAGCGTCACGAGTTGAACGATCTCACCATCCGCGAGCTGGAGCGCATCCTTCTGATCGCCGCCGAGTCGCCCATGACCAATCCGTCGCTCACGCAGGCGCGCATCGAGGCCGAGACCAAGCAGGCCTCCACGCTCAACGGCTACGAATTCAAGCTGCACGGAAAGCCGGTTTCCGTGAACGAGATCGACAATCTCCTCCAGTCGAACGACACGGCCCTCGACGAACGCCTCGCGGTGTGGCTCGCGTCGAAGGAATCGGGCAAGGCGCTCAAGGACGGCCTGATCAAGCTCCGCGGCCTGCGCAACGGCGTCGCGCAGGAGATGGGTTACCACGACTACTTCGCGCTGCAAGTCGCCGGCTACGGCATGACCACCGACGAGATGGTGAAGCTGAACGACAACTTCATGACGGTGCTGCGTCCGCTCTACCTGCAGCTCCACACCTGGGCGAAATACCAGCTCGCCGCGAAATTCCACCAGCCCGTGCCCAAGCGCATCCCCGCCCACTGGATCAACAACCGCTGGTCCCAGGCGTGGGGCGGCCTCGCCGAGGGCGCCGACCTGACGCCCTTTTTCAAGGGCCGCACGCCGGAGTGGGTCGCGCAGTCATCGGAGAAATTCTACGTCGGCCTCGGTTTCCCCGCGCTGCCGAAATCCTTCTGGGAGAAATCCGACCTCTACCCCGTGCCCGCCGGCAGCACGCGCAAGAAGAACACCCACGCCTCGGCCTGGCACCTCGACATCGACACCGACCTGCGCTCGCTCCAGAGCATCGAGGCCAACCCGTGGTGGTTCGCGACCAACCACCATGAGTTCGGCCATATCTATTACTTCATGGCCTACACCAAGCCCGAAGTGCCCGTGCTCCTGCGCACCGGCGCCAACCCCGCGTTTCACGAGGGCTTCGGCGAGCTCACCGCGCTGGCCGCTGTGCAGGTGCCCTACCTGAAGTCGCTCGGCATTCTGCCCGCCGACTTCAAGGCCGACCCGACCGCGTTCCTCCTGGCCAACGCCGTGAACTCCGGCGGCATCCCGTTCATGTATTGGTCGTCCGGTGTCATGACGCACTGGGAGGCCGACATCTACGCCAACAATCTCCCGACCGACCAGTGGAACGCCCGCTGGTGGCAATACGTGCGCGACTTTCAGGGCGTCGAGCCCCCGGTCGCGCGCGGCGAGGAGTGGTGCGATGCCGCGACCAAGACGCACATCAACGACACGCCGGCCTATTATTACAGCTACGCCATCGCGCAGGTGTTCAAATACCAGTTGCACGACTACATCGCGAAAAAAATCCTCCATCAGCCGCCGCAGGCCTGCAATTACGCCGGCAACAAGGAGGTTGGCGACTTTCTCCGCAAGATCATGGAGAAGGGTGCGACCGAGGACTGGCGCAAGATCATGAAGGACGCCACCGGCGAGGAATTCAGCACGCGTGCGATGTTGGAGTATTACGCCCCGCTCATGACCTGGCTGCAGGAGCAGAACAAAGGCCGGCCGATCGGATGGGAGTGAGGTGGGTTGACACACACCTCACCGGCGGGATATTGGGTGCGCCGTGAAAGACATCCGAACCCAGCCTTTTTATCCCGTGTCCGAGGCCGCACGCCTGCTGCGTGTGCCTGGCTCGACGCTGCGCCTGTGGTTCGACGTAGAAGGGGGCCGCTCGCTCAATTTCCTAGAGTTACTCGAGGGCTACACCATTCAGGTTTTACGGACCAAGCATCAGCTTTCGATGCGCCGTATCCGCAAAGCCATCGGTTATCTCAAGCGTGATACCGGTGAAGCCTATCCTTTGGCGATGCAGGGCCTTGGCTTTGAAGCTGACCGGTCGGATCTTTACTTCACCCGCTTTGGCAAGCTGATCAGCGCCTCTGAGCAAGGCCAACTGGCGATCCGCCAAGTTCTGGAAAACTTCCTTCAACGCGTCGATCACGACGCGAGCGGACTGGCGCTCCGGTTTTATCCCCTCACCCGTGACTTCAGGAGCGACAGCCCCAAAGCCATCGTGATTGACCCCGCCCTTTGCTTTGGCCGTCCCTGCATTGCGGGCCGTGGCATCGCGACCTCTATGGTTGCCAGCCGGTATAAAGCGGGGGAGTCGTTCACGGGCCTAGCCGAGGACTACGAATGCGAAGTCTCGGTAATAGAAGAAGCGATCCGTGCCGAACTCGACCTCCAGCAGCGCGCCGTCGCCTGAGCCGCCGGTCTTCTTCATCGACCGCAGCCTCAGCAAGCGGATCTTTGGCCGGTTGTTTGCGGCCGCTGGCATTGCCTGCCGGCTGCACGACGATCATTTTCCTCCCGACACTCCGGATACGGATTGGATTCAACAAGTCGGAGCCAAGGGTTGGATCATCCTCAGCGCTGACCGGCGTATCCGCTACAATCCGCCTGAGAAAGCGGCCTTTCTCTGCTCTGGCACCTTCGCTTTCATGATCGCCAGCCGGCAACCCCTGCGGGCCGATGAGATGGCGGAAATCTATCCGGCAGGTCGCGGAGAGTGAACTGAGCGGCGAGGGTCGGCTTGGTTTTTCGGGCAGTGACTAGGCCTTTGAGGTATTCATGAACTTCCTCGCCGAGATCGTAGACGACGAAATGTGCGAAGTCGGAGACGAGCACCCAGCGCGGGCGTTCTTCGGGTTCGAGGTGGTCGATGTAGTCGAAGGCCTGACGGGCCGCCCCGCCCTTATCGGCGGAGAGGTCCTTGCCGGTGGACTTCATCTCGACGAGCAGCTTGCCCGGCCAGAAGAGATCGATGCGGCCCTCGCCGCGCTTCGCCCGCTCGACGCGGTGCTCGAACTCGGCATCAACGCTGCGCCGGTCACGGCCGAAGATGGTGAAGAACTGGTCGAGGAAGGTCTTGGCCTCGGCCTCCTCGCGCTGGTCGCCAGCCCAACTCTTGGCGAAGGCCAGAGCACGGGACTTCATCTCCTCGCGGGAGAGCGTGACGACGGTCGGGGGCCGGGGAGGTTGCGCAGACGACATTAGGGTGGCGGCAAACTGTTGGCAGGCCCTGAAAATGCCAAGTGGTTTAGCCTGCGCAGTTGTCCGTCAATCATGTGGGCTGCTCAACAGTATTCTCCATTACCTTCGATGTGCCAGCACTGGAGTTTTCTGCGGCCCGCCGGCGGTGGGAAACTCCAACGAAAGGGGGTGGACAATTTGTCCATACCCTTTGGCGAGTTCCGGATCATGTCGCCGGAAAAAGGGAGGGGGCAATTTGCCCCCCCTTTGAGGGCCTCAGCTAAGGGCGCAGCAAGCCTGCGCCCCTACCTCGCCAAGCCAGTTCTTTCGTAGGGGCGCAGACTTGCTGCGCCCTTCTCTGCCATTAGCGCCGCAAATCCCACCCCGGCCAAGACCGGGGTCTTGCTTATAGGCCGGCGATGGGACGGGGCGAACTGTTCGCAAAATATGCGCGCGCTTGGCCAAGCCCAGCCTTTACGAAACGCTTCAGGAAGCGCATAGTTGCCGGATGGTCAGCCCCATTACCCCCTCGGCGGCCGGCGCGACTGCGTCGTCTGCGACCACCATCCCCGACGTCGTCATCCGCCTTGCCGGCAATTCCCAAGACGGCATCCAAGCCATCGGCGGCTTCCTCGCCCGCCTCGCCGGCCGTTCCGACCAGGAGGTCATGACCTACATGACCATCCCGTCCACCATCTCCGGTGGTCCGTCCATCTTCCAAGTCCGCATGGGCTCGGGCGAAATCCTTTCCGCCGGCGACCGCGCCGACGTGCTCATCGCTTTTTATCAGCACAGCTATCAGGACCACCGCGCCTCCCTCCGCGCCGGCGGCGTGCTCCTCTACGACAGCGATCACGTCACCCCCAATCCCGACGACAAGGAAGTGACGGCGGTCGGCGTGCCCATGACGAGCGCCACCGTTGAGGCCGTCGGCGGCTCGGCCAAGGAGAAGGGCAAGAACATCTACGTGCTCGGCCTGCTCGCCCGCATGTTCGACCTCGACGTGCCGAAGCTCAACCAGCTCATCAAGGAACGCTTCGGCGGCAAGAACGAGGACATCGTCCGCAACGCCCTCCTCGCCTTCGATGCGGGCTACGCCTATCCCGCCGAGAATCTGCGCCACTGCCTTTACCGCCTCGAGAAATCCTCCGTCCCCGCCGGCGGTCGCCCGCAGGTCACCACCGATGGCAACAGCGCGTTGACCTACGGCCTCCTCGCCGCCGGCGTGCGCTACGGCGCCGGTTATCCCATCACCCCGTGGTCCTCGATCATGGAAGGTCTCCGCGTCGAACTGCCGAAATACGGCGGCGTCTTCGTGCAAGCCGAGGATGAGATCTCCGCGATCTCCACCGCCCTCGGTTTTTCCTACGGCGGCCACCTCGCTGTCACCGGCAGTTCCGGCCCCGGCCTGTCGCTCAAGATGGAAGCGCTCGGCTGGGCCACGATGGCCGAGATGCCGCTCATCGTCATCAACGTCCAACGCGGCGGTCCGTCCACCGGCATGCCGACCAACATCGAGCAAAGCGACCTGATGCAGGCGCTCTACGGCTCGCACGGCGACTGCCCGCGCGTCGTGCTCGCACCCAAGAACGTCGAGGACTGCTTCTACCTCGCCCTCGAAGCCGGCCGCATCGCCCGCGAATTCAGCACGCCCGTCATCATCCTCACCGACCAGGCCATCGGCACCCGCATCGAAGCCTTCGATGAGCCCGACCTGCCGAAGCTCATGGTGGACGTGAAACCCGACACGAGTCCGCGCGCCCCGGAGTTCAAGCCCTACCCGCTCAACGACCTCACCCGCCACGCGCCCCCGGGCTCGCTCATGACCTCGGGCAAATACCCGACGGTCACCGGCCTGGAGCACGACGAGATGGGCCACCCGACCGCCAATGCTTTTCTGCACACGAAGATGACGGAAAAGCGCCGCGAGAAGATCAAGGCCGTCGCCAACTCCCTGCCCACCCCCGAACTGGCCGGCGACGAATCCGGCGAGGTGCTGCTGATCGGCTGGGGTTGCACCTACGGCCCGATCCGCGAGGCAATGGGCCGCCTGCGCACCGCCGGCGTCAAAGTCGGCCACCTCCAGATGCGCCATATCAACCCGTTCGCCCCGGGCCTCGAAGAGATTTTCAACCGCTACAAGCACATCCTCGTCGTCGAGATCAACGACGAGGGCCTCTATGGCTTCGGTCAGCTGGCCACCCTCCTCCGGGCCCGGTTCTGCAACCCCGCCATCGCCAGCATCACCAAGACCGACGGCCTCACCTACAAGATCAGCGAGATCGTCGAGCGCGTGGCCAAGCATATCGACCTGCCCGAAGGCACCATCCTCACGCGCAAACAGAGCATCCTCGCGGTCACGCCGCGCTGAGCCCTCGGTCTCTCAACTCTCAGCCCTCAACCCTCAACTTTCTCCCCCATGTCCACCACCGCCGTTCTCCCCACTCCGCCGCCTGCCCCCGGCGCTCCGCTGACGAAGAAAGTCCTGCTCGCCGACCACCCGACCTGGTGCCCCGGCTGCGGTGACTTCGCCGTGCTGGCCTCGTTCTACAAGGTCCTCGAAAAACTCAACTACCCGCAGGAGAAAATCGTCACCTTCGCCGGCATCGGCTGCTCCTCGCGCTTCCCGTATTTCGTCAACACCCACGGCGGCCACTACATCCACGGCCGCGCCCTGCCCTTCGCCGCCGGCATCTCGCTCGGCCGCGATGATCTGCATGTCTTTGTGTTCGGTGGCGACGGCGACGGCTTCTCCATCGGCGGCAACCACCTTGTCCACATCGCCCGCAAGAACCCGCGCCTGACCTACGTCATTATGGATAACTCCGTCTACGGCCTGACGAAAAAGCAGACCTCCCCCACCTCGCCGATCGGCTTCAAGTCCAAGACCGATCCTTGGGGCGCCTTTGACCAACCGATCAATCCGATGCGCGCGCTCCTCAACAGCGGCGCCACCTTCGTCGCCCGCTCCCACGCCACGCAGGTCAACCACATGGTCGAGATGATGCTCCGCGCCGCCAACCACGACGGCTTCTCCGTCGTCGAAATCCTCTCCGAGTGCGTCGAGTTCTTCGATGGCGCCTTCGATTCCTCCATCCCGCGCAAAGGCGGCGTCTGGTCGCTCATCGACCTCAAGAAAAACGACGGCTCGCCCGAGGACGCCGCACGCCACGACCCGACCGACGAGGTCGCCGCCTTCAAACTCGCGATGGAACCCTGGCCCGGGAAGTTCGGCGTGTTCTACGAGAACAAGTCGCGCCCGACCAAAAACGCCCTTGAGCAGAAGCTTATCGCTAACACCCGCGAGAAGACGAAAAACGCGACCGACCTCGAGTTGCTCTCGAAAACTTTCGCCCGGATGCGGTGAGGCATTGCAGAGTCCTTCTCCTTTCGTTCCAGAACAGAAAGGTAGGGCGGACCGGCCCGGTCCGCCGCGATTTACCTGTGGCCTGCACTCGCTGAACGGCGCACCGGGCCGGTGCGCCCTACCTTTTTAGACGTCCTCGAAGAAATCGTGGAGTTTCTCAGGCCGCGTGGGGATGATGGTCCGAGGGCATCTGCTCCACCGGGACCAACGCGCCGGTCTCGGCTCGGCCTATAAAAGCTTCGCGCAGAGTGGCCCCAATCCGCAGGATGACCTGACAGACATTCTCGCACACGATCGGATCGTCCGGCGGCACCCAGCAGCCCCGGCGTTCGCCCTCCAGCCACGTCTCGTCGGCAATGATTTTTTGGATCACCGGCAACTCACTGCATACGACTGGATCAAGGATGTTCATGAATCGCGTGCCACGGGCTGGCGGTCATCGCGCACACCCCATTAATCGGATCAAAATCCCCGGACTGTAGGGGGGGGATTATTCGTCGTCCCTTGAGCCCCGCATCTTCGGGGGCGTGCTGTCCTTCTTCGCCTTCATGATGACGATGATAAGGACCGCGATGCTGAGCAAGATGCCGAATACCGAGACGAAAAGGATCAGCTTCATGGTGATTTTCTCCGGTTAAGGGTTACTTGGCGGGTTGGGCGGGCGTCTGGACCGCCTGCCGCAGGATGGTGCCCATGAGGGCGTCGGCGGTGCCGCTGCCCGAACCACTGGTGACCATGACCTGCGGGGTGATCTGGACCTTGCCCTCGACCACGAGCTTGAGGAGCTCGAGCTGGGCAACCTGCTGCTGGCCGAGGGTCTCGACGAGGAGCTTGTAGGCCTTGGCCCGGCCCTCGCCGATGATGACCTGCGATTCGGCCTCGCCCTTGGCGCGGACGACCTGCGACTTGGCGTTCTCGCCCTCGACCTTCACCTTGTATTCGGCGGCGGCGAGCTGGCGCTGCTGCTCGGCCTCTTCCTGCGCGCGCACAAACTGGGCGCGCGACACCTCGGCCTGCCGCTGCTGGTCGAAAAGCTTCTGCTGGTTCACCGCGACTTCCCGCTCGGTCTGCGTCATGATCAGCTTCCGGCCGGCCTCGCTGGCATCGAGATGGATGTTGCCGACGTAGACGCCGTCGCAGGTCACGCGGTAGCGCGCGAGCTCCATCGTAATGCGCTGGGTGGCGATGGCCTCGATCTCGCTGCGGCGATTGACGAACTCGAGGGCGTTCATCGTCTCGGCCACGTTGCGCAGGATGGCGCGCACCGAGGGCAGAATGATGCGGGCCTCGAGCACTTCGAGCTTTTCGTCCTCCTGCTCGTCCTGCACGACACTGTCGGGATCACCGAGCAGGGCGACGAGGTAGGGTGCGTTCTTGGCCTCGACGGCGCAGGCCACGCGCACATCAACCGGAAAAGAAAAGCCGTCCTTCGAACGCACTGATACAGACCAGTCGTCACCGCCGCCGGCCCCGGCAGGAGCGATACTCTTGCCGGCCCGCGACGCGTTGGAAGTGGTGGTCTTGCCCATCTGGTAAGTGTAGGTGCGCTGGGTCGTCTTCACCACGGTGGGCACATAGGCGTTCGTGTTCAGATAATAGCCGCCAGGGGTAAGCGGCTCGCTCCACACGCCAATGTGATCGCGGGAAACCAGCGGCACGCCGTTGACCACATCGCCTTTCGCATCGGTCGTGCTCGAGCGCAGGCCGGAGTTGCTCTTGATAACCACCACGGTGCCGGCCGCTACCTGCAGCGCAGGGATGGCCGTGACCTCGTGCAGCGCCGTGTTATAGCGGTAGGTGCCGGGCGTGAGGATGGTGGTCTGCGGGCCGCGGCGGCCGCCCTTCGCGAGGAAGGTGACGGGGTTGAGCATGTCCTGCGCACTGTCCCACACCGGGGCGAACATCTCATTGCCTGGCAGCGGCTGACCATCCCGCGCCGTGACAAAGCCCACCTGGCCGGACGGCACCGAGATCACGCGATCAACGCGCACCTGATAGGTGAACGGGTAGTAACCGAAATGCCAGCCGGGGCCGAGGATCTCGGCCTGTGGGCCCATCTCGCCGTCGCGGGCGATGATCTGGCCGGTCGGCAGCGGATTGCCGAAGAACTGTTTGTGGACGATGCCGACTTCGTTCTCGTCGATCACGACCGACGAACCGACCACAAGGCCGAAACCGAAGAGTGAAAACGCCAGCACGACCAGCGCGCCGCGTCCGGCGGCGGGCAGCGTGAGCACGAAGGCGGCGCCGAGCGCGACAATCGCGAGCACCATGAAGAAGAGAATAATAGCCATGACTGTGTTGGATTAGGGGTTGGTTGCCGGCCGGCCCGGGCCGGGAGTAATGGCCAGATGACTAGGCCGGTCCGCCCACCACGTCGAGCCCGGAGGCGGTTTCTGGAAACAGCCCGTGGAATTGCAATCGCAAGCGCACGGGTTTTTGGTTGGCTCAACGCGCATGTCGAAAGTCTATTTCTATTACTCGGCGATGAACGCCGGCAAATCGACGGTCCTGCTCCAGTCGAGCTACAACTATCACGAGCGCGGCATGCGCACGCTGCTCTTCACCCCGGCGGTCGACACCCGTGCCGGTGCCGGCCTGATCAAGTCCCGCATCGGGCTCGAGGCGACGGCCCTGGCGCTCCCGGCGGATGAAAACATCTTCGCCCACGTCAAGGCCGCGCACGCGGCGCAGCCAGTCGCCTGCGTGCTGGTGGACGAGGCGCAGTTCCTCACCCGCGCCCAAGTCGAGCAATGCACCGAGATCGCCGACCAGCTCCGCATTCCCGTGCTCTGCTACGGACTGCGGACGGATTTTCAGGCGCAGCTTTTTCCCGGCAGCGCGGCGCTCCTCGCGCTCGCCGACAACCTGATCGAGCTGAAAACCATCTGCCATTGCGGTCGCAAGGCCACGATGAATCTCCGCGTCGGACCCGACGGCCGCGGTCTCCGGGAAGGCGCGCAGGTCGAGATCGGCGGCAACGACCGCTACGTCGCCATGTGCCGCCGCCACTATAAGGAAGCGTTGGCCCAGGTCTGAGGCAACCGGCGCAAACCCTTTCCCAAAGAATGCGCAGGTTCGGCATTCGCCTCCCGGCCCAGCCACCTGTTCACTCATCCCATGCCTCCGCTCCCCACGTCCACGCTCGACTGGAAACCCCGCGCCGTGTCCCCCGCCGACGCTGTCGCCCACGTCCGCAACGGTCATAACGTCTTTATCCATGGCGCCGCCGCCACGCCCACGACCTTGATTGATGCGCTCGCCGCCCGGCAGGATCTGGCCGGGGTGCGCCTCTGGCACATGCATACCAACGGCTCGGCGCCCTTTGCGGCAGCAGGTCGAGAAAAAGAATTCCGCTCCGTGTCCCTGTTTACCGGCGCCCCTTTGCGGACGGCCATCGCCGAAGGCCGGGCGGACTTCGTGCCCATCTTCCTGTCCGATATTCCCGGTCTGTTTCTGTCCGATCAGGTGCCGCTCGACGTGGCATTTCTCCAGCTCTCCCCGCCCGACCATAACGGCCTGTGTTCCCTCGGCACCTCGTGCGACGCCGCCAAGGCCGCCGCGGAGAAGGCGAAGTTCGTCGTGGCCGAGATCAACAATCGCATGCCGCGCACCCACGGCAACAACGTTGTGCCGCTCAGCCGCGTGGATGCGTTCATCGCCACCGACCGCGAGCTGCATGGCCATCCCCCCGGTATCGAGTCACCCGCCGAGGCTCGCATCGGCGAGATCATCGCCGGGCTGGTCGAAGACGGCTCCACGCTCCAGATGGGTATCGGCGGCATCCCCGACGCCGCGCTCGCCCGCATGCACAACAAGCATGACCTCGGCATCCACACCGAGATGTTCTCCGACCGGATCGTGGATCTCGTCGAGGCCGGGGCCATTACCAACCGCCACAAGGTCGTCGGGCAGGGTCGCATCATCACCAGCTTCATCAACGGCTCGCAGCGGCTATTCGACTTCGTGCACGACAACCCGCTCGTCCATTTCTACCCTTGCGACTGGACCAACGATACCGCTGTCATCCGCAAGAATCCCAAGGTCGTCGCCATCAACTCCGCCATCCAGATCGATCTGACCGGCCAGGTCTGCGCCGACTCGATCGGCGACCGCATCTACTCCGGCATCGGCGGGCAGATGGATTTCATCCGCGGCGCGGCCTTGTCCCGTGGCGGCAAGCCCATCATCGCCCTGCCCTCGCGCGCGATGGGCGGAAAAGTCTCCCGCATCGCCCCCCAGCTCGCGCCCGGAGCCGGCGTGGTCACCACCCGTGGCCACGTCCACTGGGTCATCACCGAATATGGTGCGGTCAACTTGCATGGCCGCACCCTGCGCGAGCGTGGCGAAGATCTCATCTCCATCGCCCACCCGGATTTTCGCGCGGAGCTGCGGCACGACCTTGCCAACCGCCGGCATTTTACCTTTTCCTAGGGCCGATGCCCCTCGCCACCAGCCTGCTCATTTTTCTCGGCACTTACACCCCCGCCGGCGGCGACAGCCGCGGCATCTACGCCGTCCGCCTCGATCCGGCCACCGGGCTGCTGAGCGAGGCCGTGCTCCTGGCCGAGACGCCCAACCCGACCTTCCTCGCGTGGCGACCCGACCACCGTGTGCTCTACGCTGGCGGCGAAGGTCCCGATGCCGATGGCAAGATCACCGGCGGCGCGGTCGCTTTCACCTATGATGCGTTGTCCGGCAAGTTGGCGCCGCTGAATGCGCGGGGCACTGGCGGCGGCGCCACTCATCTCGCCACCGACGGCACCGGCCGGATGCTCATCACGGTGAATTACAACGGCGGCTTCACCGCCGCATTCCCGCTCGCAGCTGACGGCCGGATTGGCCCCCGCGCCGCCCTTATTGCCCACGCCGGCCCGCTCGGACCGAGCAAAGTGCGTCAGGAAAAACCCCACCCTCACTCCGTCACGATTTCACCTGACAACCGTTTTGCCTTTGTGGCCGACCTTGGACTTGATCGCGTCCTGGCCTACCGGCTCGACCCGGCCACCGGCACGCTGACGCCGCACGACCCGGCCTTCATTGCCACCCCGCCCGGCACCGGCCCGCGCCACACCAAGTTTTCCCGGGACGGCCGCTTCTACTATATCCTGAATGAAATCGACGGCTCGATCAGCGTCTGCGCCTACGATGCCGCGCGCGGCGCCGGCACGCCCCTCCAGCATATCTCCACCCTGCCCGCCGGTTTCAAAGTCACCGATCCCGACCGCGCCGCCGAAATCCGCGTCCATCCCAACGGGAAATTCGTCTATACCTCCAATCGCGGCCATGAGAGCATCGCGGTCTTTGCGGTGCAGACCGACGGCACGCTCCAACTGGTCGAGCTCGTGCCCTGCGGTGGGAAACACCCGCGCAACTTCGAGCTCTCGCCAGACGGCCGCTGGCTGGTCTGCGCCAACCAGAACAGCAACAACGTCGTCGCGTTCAAGGTGGACCCGGCCACCGGCCGGCTCACACCGACCGGCCACGCTGTCACCGTGCCGCAGGCGGTCTGCGTGCTCTTCGCCCCCGCCAACTGACCCGCAAAGTCCGTGTCGCTTTCCGATGCTGCGCTGAGGTTCAAGTATACTATTAGTTGACATCAGCCGGAGCGCTCCTGCCCGAGTGAATACGATTTGAGCAACGTCCCTGCTGGCTTAATAAGCCGCCTCGCCGTCCGGTTTCGGTGGCGGCGGACGCAGGGTCAGAGTGAGGTAGTAGGCCACGAGGCTGAGTGCGACGCAGACGGCCACGAACCAGTCGCCGTGCTCCGTGTAGAAACTCAGGCGCTGCGACCAGCGTTCGTCGCGGCTGACGCTCACCGTCTGCGCGCCGCGGAAATACACACTGTCCGCATCGTTGAGGACGGTCGCGCGGATGTTGCCATACTCGTCGATCCAGCCGCTCCAGCCGCCGTTGCCGCAGCGGATGACGGGCCGGCGGTTCTCGATGGCGCGCAGCACCGAATGCGCCGCGTGCTGATAGGCCGCCCCGCCCTCGCCATACCAGGCGTTGTTGGTCAGCACGGCCAGCACCTCGGCGCCGGATTGCACACTGTCCCGCGCGAGAGCAGGGAAAATATCCTCGTAGCAGACCAGCACGCCAACCGACACGTGATGCAGGCCGACCGGGACAACCAAGGGTGCGGCCGACTGCCCGGGAGTGAAATCTCCGCCGATGGGCACGACCTTCTCGAGCCAGCCCAGCACGGGGCGCAGTGGGATGTATTCGCCGAAAGGCACGAGCTTGCGCTTGGCATAGCCCTCCCGCCCTAGGCCGGCCACCGGATCGACCACAAAGGCGCCGTTCGACCACGTTTCGTCCGCCCCGCCGGTCGTGCTGGTATAAACCGAGCCGAGCAGCAGCGGCTTGCCGGTTTTGTTGGTAAGGTATTCGAGCCAGGCCTGCACGTTGGCGTCACGGAACAGCGGCCACGGCGTCACGGCCTCGGGCCAGACGATGAGATCGGGCGCACCGCGCTTGTTGGCGGCCACGGTCACCTGCTCGAGTATCTCCAGCACGTTCTTCGCGAAGGCCGCGTCCCATTTCTTGTCCTGCGGGATGTAGGGCTGCACGAGGGCGGCATGGACCAGCGGCCGGCGCTGCTGGTTGAAGCTGTCACCGAGGAACGGGAACGAACCCGCCATCAGCACAAGGAGCGCGATGGAGAATTCCGGCGTGCGTTTCTTGAAACCGGTCACGCCCTCGAAGAAAGCGCGGTGCACATAGGCCGCCGCCCCGAGGTTGAAGACCACGAGGATGAACGTGGTCACCCACGCGCCACCATAGGCCGCGACCTGCAAGATGAACGGACGCTGCCACTGACTCGCTGCAAGCGGGAGCCAAGGGAAGCCACCGAAGAGCTGGCTCCGCACCCACTCCAGCACCACCCACAACCCGGCCAGTCCCAGCATCGCGATGATGCGGATGATGGCGTGGTGTCCCTTCAACCGGGGAATGGCCCACCACACGGCCAAAAACCACAGGCCGGTCAGCAGACCGATGAACGGGCCGAGCAGGAACAACCCGGCCCAAGTGACATTGTGCAGCCAGCCGAGCAAAAGCGTCCACGCGACCGCCTGCGCACCCAGCACCGTCCACGCAAAAATCCGGAACGACGGCCGGCGATACGCCCAGAGCACCGCCGGCAGCGCCAGCACATAGGCGGCCTCGCCTTTATTGTAGGGCGGAAAGGAAATCACCAGCAACCCGACCGTGAGGCCAAAAACCGTCAGCCCCCAAGCCAGCTGCGGATGCCGCTGCCAGAGCGTCGGCACCGGATCGTAGGGATCGGGCACTACCGCCGAGGCTTTGGCACTCGTCGCCGTCATGGCCTCAGGCGCCGTGGCAGTTCTTGAACTTCTTGCCCGAGCCGCAGTGGCACGGATCGTTGCGGCCGACCTTGGGCGTCTCGCGGCGGATGGTCACGGCGGGCAGCTTGACCTCGGGCTCGGCCGGGGCGGCTTCGCCCGCCGGGGCGGCGGCCTGGGAAGCGGCGCCGAGCGCGGTGGGCGCGGCGGCCGGACCCTGCAGGCGGGCGGAGCGAGAGAGGATGGCGAAGAGACTTTCGAAGGCGTCGCGGTTCGTCGCCGAGCGGAAGAGGCTCGTGCAGATTTGGAGGCGCACGTTGTTCATCAGCTCCTCGAAGAAACGGAAGGCTTCGCCCTTGTATTCGGAGAGCGGGTCCTTCTGGCCGTAGCTGCGCAGGCCGATGGAGCGGCGGAGCTCCTCCATCTCGGTCAGGTGCTCCTGCCAGTGATGATCAATGGCGTTGATGACGATGTAGCGCTCGAGTCCGCCGAGCGCCTCCTGATCCTCGACCGACTCCTTCAGGGCGTAGGCCTGCGCGATGCGTCCGACGAGGGCCTTGAGCAGCGTCTCAAAGTCACCGGTGAGCTCGTCCACCTTGGCGCTGACGGGGAAATGCGAATTCAGCCAGCCGACCAGGCTCTCGAGGTTGGCGGCACTGCCGCTTTTCTCGCCATAGCCGGCGCTCTCGAGGCGAGAGGCGACCTCCTCCTCGATCATCTCGAAGATGATGTCCTTGGGGCGGTCGCTGTGCAGGGCGGCGTTGCGGATGCCGTAGATGACCTCGCGCTGCTTGTTGAGCACGTCGTCGTATTGCAGGAGGCGTTTGCGGATCGCGAAGTTCTGCTGCTCGACTTTCTTCTGTGCGGACTCGATCGAGTAGTTGAGCCACTTGTGTTCCAGCTCCTCGCCTTCCTTCATCGAGCCTTCCATGATCTTCGAAGCTAGGTTGCCCTGGAGGAAGAGGCGCATGAGGTCGTCCTCGAGCGAGAGGAAGAACTTGGTCGTGCCCGGGTCGCCCTGGCGCGAGCAGCGGCCGCGCAGCTGGCGGTCGATGCGGCGGGACTCGTGGCGCTCGGT
>JAHFTH010000156.1 GCA_023269445.1 Lacunisphaera sp. | reverse complement strand
CAGTGAGCGCTCGAAACCGGCGGGAAGGTCCTTCCCGTGCGCCAATAAGTGCTCCCGGAGCACTTCCAGAAACGGCACCCCTTCGGAAATTGAACATTGCGCCGCCTCATAAACGAGCTGGTGGGCCTCGTGGCGGCCCATGATCTCCGTCAGCCGCATCATCACCGCCTCGGAGACGATCAGACCGTTGGTCAGCCGGACGTTCCGCTCCATCGCCTCGGGACTGATGACCAGGCCCGCTGCCAGTTTGTGTAGGGTTTCCGCGATGCTGACCGAGAAAATCGCAATCTCGGGCAGCGTGACATCGTTGACGTTGCTGGCGGAGGAATCGCCCTCGTCCATCCGCACCATGCATTCGAGCGCCAGCGCCACGCGGGATCGCAACAGGCGGGCCATGGAAATCAGCATCAGCGCCGTGGTCGGGTTGCGCTTTTGCGCCATGGTTGAGCTGCCGACCTTGCCGAAGTGGAACGCCTCGCTGACCTCGCCGACCTCCGTCCGCTGGAGGAACACAATATCGTGCGCGATTTTCTCCGCCGTGCCGGCCAGCAAGCCCAGCGCGGTCACATAGTCGCAGATACGGTCATAGGAGGAGCGGGCCGGCAGACCGGCAGCCGCCAAGCCGAGTTTTTTGCCAATCAAGCGTTCAACTTCCGGCCCCCGCGCACCCATCGCGGAAAAGGTGCCGATGGCCCCACCCATGCAGACGACGAAAGAGGTGGCGAAACGCCGCTCCACCCGTTCGCGATCGCGGGCCAGCTCATCGAGCCAACCGGCCACCTTGAAGCCGAAAGTCATCGGCAGGGCATGCTGCCCGTGCGTGCGGCCGGCCTGTAGCGTGTGCTTGTGCGCTTCCGCCAGGTCGGCGAAGCGCTCGATGGCGGTGGTGAGGAAGCGCAGCGTCAGTGCGTGCGTCTCGGCCATCTGGAGCGCATTGGCGGTGTCGAAGATATTCTGAGTCGTCGCCCCCCAGTGAAGGTAGCCCGCCGCCGGCTCGCCGCAGACCTTCTCGAACTGGCGGAGCACCGGCACGAAGGGATGCTGCGCGAAACCGATTTCCTCGGTGAGCCGGGTGAGATCGAACCCGCGTATGTCGGTGCGGAGCGCGATCACCTCCGCTGCCTCCCGGGGGATCAGCCCGAGCTCGCCCTGCGCCCAAGCCAGCGCCACTTCGACGCGAAGCCAAGCCTGCAGCGTGCCTTCGTCGCTCCAGATGCGACGTGCCTCCGGGTTATACCAACCGCGCGTGATAAAGGAATCGAAGAGACCGACATTCATGGGAAAGGGATGGGCAAGTAGGGTGGCGTGATCTCAGGCGACAGCGGTCTGCTTGACCCGCCGCAGGGCGACGACGCCAACGGCCATGATGGCGAGCGGCCCGAGCAGCGCCGCCAGCGCGGCCACGCCGCCGTAATGTTGAAAGACGACGCCCAGCAGCGGCGTGCCGATGGCACCGGAGGTGGAGGAGAACACCACGCTCAGGCTGGCCAGGGTGTTGTGCCGGGCCACCGGCAGTGACGTGAGCGCCGCAGAGTGCATCACGGGCCAGATTGGTCCGATGAACAATCCGGTCACAGGCAACAGGAACACGGCCAGCGGCGCTTCCCGCCAGTTTGCGATGGCGGCCAGCGGAACAGACCGGACGGCCAGCAGCCCGACGATCAGCACAACCGTGGCACCCGCGAGGCAGGCGACGAGCACCGGAAACCAAGCGACGCGACGAAGCACAAACCCGACGCTCACACGCCCGATGATCGCGCAGACCGCGTAGAGCCCGGCTAGCTGGATGCCGAGCGAGGGCACGAGTCCCATGACCTTGTGGTTGAACGTCGGCAACCAGTTGATGAAACCGTGCTCCGTCACGATGCAGGCAAAAACGAGGAACCCGAGCGTGATCGCGACCGGGGTGATCGCCAGCCGGACCATCTCGAGGATCGGCAGGTAAAGCGGCTTCGCTGGATCCTCGCGCACGCTCGATTCGTCCAGCGGCGTGGGATAGAGCAGGAAAAACGCCGCCAGCATGAGCACCGCCAGCACGGAATACGCGTAGGACCAGCTGGTCGAGTGCGGGTCCTCGTTGTTGGTGAAGGCCGCAAACATGACGAAGGTTAGCAGGCTGCCGATCTTGTAGAACGATTCGACGAAGCTGAGCAGGCTTGCATGCTCCTTTTTGCCGGGGGAGATCAGGCCAACCGTGGAATACAACGCCACCTTCATCAGCCCGTAGCTGAGACCGGTGACCAGAAAGACCACCTTGACGGCGGTGAAGCTGACGAACAACGGCACGGCCACGAGCACGGCGGCGGAGGCCCCCAGGGCGATCAGCATCGCCCGCTTGTAACCGATACGCTTCAGGAACGAGCCGGCGATCAACGCACCCCCGAGGATGCCGAGCCCCTTGTAGAACGCCAAGGTGCTGGCCTCCACGAGGGAGACGCCGAAGCTGCGTTGGGTTTGCAGCACCGCAATCCCCACGCTGTTCAGCTGAATCGCATAGGCGCAGTAATTCAGGAACATGCACAGCCGAAGCTGCAAGGGGGCGGGGGCACTCATGAAGGGATCCCGTCGGGGCCAAGGTGCCGACGGGCGGTCTGTTCTCTCAGTATTTCACCCTCAGTTCAACCGTGACGGTGCTGGGGCGGCCGCGCAGAAAAGCTGCGGGCACGTAGCTCTCGTCGGTCATGTTGTTCCAGTTGAGTGTCACGCTCGCGGGGCGATCCTGCCACTGCCAATCGTAGCCGATCGCCGAGTTGATCAGCGTGAACGGATCGGTGAAGAGCGAAGGGTTGTTCACGCGCTGGGCCTTCTGGCCCGAATAGTTGGCCCCGACACCGAGCCACAGACCCTTAAACGCGCCATCCTTGATCGAGTAGCGCGCCCAGATATTGGCCAGGTTCTCGACGGTGTTCTCGGGCTGCGACCCCAACAGGTATTCCGTGCCGACCGGCGACTTGATGACCCGCACGTTGTTGTGGGAAGCACTGAGGTAGACTTGGAAGTTGTCTACGGGCGACCAAGTCAGCTCCATTTCCACGCCCTTGCTGCGATCGAGCGTGCCCTGCATGCGGTTCACCTGGATCAGTCCGGTGGAGCTGGTGGTGTTGAAGTTGATCACCCGGTCCTGCTGGTCGATGGTAAAGACCGAGATGGTCGAGGAGATGCGGCCGCCAAGGAAGTCGGTCTTGATGCCGGCCTCATACCCTTCGGAGGTGGACGGCGCGGCCGGACCGGAGGGCACGTTGGCAATCTGTAGATTGGCGATGGAATTCTGGAACGACGAACTGTAGGAGGCGTAGAGCAGGATGTCCTGCCGCGGTTTCCAGCCGGCCCCAAACTGGGGCGTGATCCGCTCGTGCTCCGACTTGCCGATGCTGACCGTCGGATTGAAGAAATTGTCATTGGAACCGGAACTCCGGGTGTAGCGTGCCCCGGCCACAGCAAACAACCGGCCGTTGAAAAGATCCGCATTGAGGATCGCATAGATCGCCTTGCTCCGCCGATTGCCGCGGTCGAACTGAGTGAGCGGGAGGTTGTCGGCATCGTAGTCTGTGCCGCGATTCCAAGTGGTCGGATCATACATGTTCCAGGGAGCAGGGAACTGCGCAGTCGGTGCCTGCCGCATGCGGACGTTATCCCGGTATTCCAGATAACTGGCCCCGAAGAGGGGCTTCAATTCCATGTGGCTGAGCGAGAATTTGCCGGCGATCTCGACCTGAGCGGCCTTGCCGTCACCAAAGGTCTCCTGCAGGTTAAACCGGCGCTGCATCTGGGCATTAGGCGCGTCGAGCGCGAGCCGGGGATTGCCCAGCATGTCGGCGGCGTAAAGGGCGGCGGCGGTCCGGTATTCCGCCGTGTTGCTGGTCGGATAGGTGCCGGAGAAGTAACGGGCGGGCACCGTGATATTGATCTGGCCCAGGCCCGTGCCCTTGAACCAGATCTTGTATTTACTCCGGTTGAAGTTGGCGCGAGCCGTCCAGGTGTCGTTCAACCGCGCCGTCAACTCCGAGTTGAGGGACTCCATCTCGGAATTGCGGCGATCGGCGGTCGCCGAGATGGTGAAATTATCCGGCAGCGGGTAGAAATTGCCGAAGCCGCGATCCTCGCCGCTGTTTTGCTGGAGCACGCTTGCCGTGCTCAGGATGCCCGAGGCCGGCAGCGGTGCCACGATGCGGCTCGTGGGCAGGCGGGTCGCATAAGGCGGATCCTCGTGCTTGTTCAGTTTCTGGTAGTCCACGGTCAGGGCCACCTTGTCGGTGATGCGCCAGGTCAGGGCCGGCGCCACGACGGTCCTGGTGGCGTGGCCGGGTTCAAAGTATTCGATGTCGTTTTCCCAGGAACCGTTGATGCGGAAGAGAAGTTTGTCCTTCACGAGCGGCCGGTTGATGTCGAGGGCGGTGCGCAGATAATTGAATTCCCCCGCTTTCAGCGACAGGCTGGCAAAGGCCTTGGGCGTGGGCCGCTTGGTGATGTAATTGACCGTGCCGCCCGGGGCGACCTCGCCATAAAGCACCGACGCCGGACCTTTGACCACTTCCACGCGTTCGATCGTGGTAGCGTCAATGTAAGACTCACCGACAAAACCATTCCGTTGGGGATTCTGGTTGAAACCGCGGATGGCATAGGTCGAGTTGCCGGAGGCGAACTCCACGGCCGCGTTGGTCACACCCGGGGCATACTGCGCGATATCAAAAAGGTCTCGCGCGCCGATGTCGGTGATGAACTGCGCGGTGAAGGCGCTGACGGAGAACGGCAGATTTTTGATCGCCGTGTCGATCCGGGTCGCGGAGACCGAGTTTCCCGCCCGGTAACCCACGTCGGCTGTGGTTGTCACCTGGAATGTTGAGAGCACCAGAACCTCCTCTTTTTTCTCGGGAGTCGCGGGTGAGGTCGTCTGGGCGACCGCAAAGGCGGTCAACATCAGGTAGCCGGAAACGAACGTCAGCACGTTCGGTCGGCTCCGTTTGAACATTTCTTGGGGTAGGTTCACGGATTGCATGGAATGAGCTGGGGTGGTGGGGCGGCCCGATCCGCAAATCGACAAGCTTTCACTCGCGATCGCAGGCTGGTCTTGGGCTGGAGAAAACACCCCGTTCTGCCATGCGCGAGCGGAAGCAATGGTATTAACCCTGCAATGATATGATAAAATTGCGATAGCCCTGCCGACGCTCGAATGGGGCAACTTGGGAGAGCACGCGAATGGACCGGTCGTCGCTTGCGAAACAACCCCAACAGTCCGGGCTCGCCCGGCCGCAGGCCGCCCTTACTCTCCGCTCATGAACAAACTCTGCATCTTTGCCGGCACAATGATTTTCGGTGTCCTGGGCAGCATGCTCGCCGGGGCCTTCGGCATGGATACTTTTTCGCTGGGCTCATTCCTGCTCAGCGGCGTCGGCAGCGTCATCGGAGTCTATGTGGGTTGGAAGGTCGCCCAGCACTACAAGTAGCCGGCCTCACTTCACCGGCTCGATGTGCACACTCACATCGCTGATGGCGTGCGCCGCCGAAGCGATCAGCGCATCCTTCACGGCATGGGCGATATCATGGCCCTCGCGCACCGTGAGACTGCCCTCGACGCGCACATGGATGTCGACGAGGTGGCTGAGCCCGCTCTTCCGCACCCGCACCTTGTCGAGGGCCTGCACCCCCGGCACCTGTAACGCGAGCGACCGGACCTCGTTCTCGAATTTCGCCGGCGCCGCCGTGTCCATCACATCGCCCAGCGCCTTGGTCAACATGCCGACGCCGTTGAAGGCGATGATCACGCACGCGAAGAGCGCGGCCCAGTCATCGGCCGTCTCCCAACCCGGCCCGCCGATCAAAGCGATCGCGATGCCTACAAAGGCCGCAGCCGAGGTCATCGCATCCGACCAGTGGTGCAACGCCTCGACGCCCAGCGCGGTGCTGCCCACCTCCTCGCCGATCGCGCCCACGCGGCGCGAGAACAACGCCTTGGTCACGATCACCCCCGCCAGCAGCACGAGCGTCCACCACGCCGGCCCGCGATGCGGGGTGATGATTTCGTGGATGGCGTGCCAGCCGACCCAGCCCGCCATGCCGAAAATGAAAACCGCCACCACCAGCGCGGCCAGCGGCTCGGCCTTGCCGTGACCGTAGGGGTGGTCGGCATCCGGCGGTTGGGCGGCGACCTTGAACCCGGCCCACACCAGCAACGACGACAGGATGTCGAGCAACGACTCCGCCCCGTCGGCAATCAAGGCGTAGGTGTGGCCGAAGATGCCCCCGGCGAACTTGACCGCTGCCAGCACCGCGTTCAGCGCCATCCCGCGCAGCACAATTCGCGCACTTTCGCGGGCGCGCTGGGCCGTGCGGGTATGGGCATCTTGACCGGACATGGCGGGAGGTTGGGCGGCCGCTCCGACCGGCACAAGGCGGCATTGACCGCACCCGTCACCGGGTGTATGGTCCTACCACACCCTCACTGATGTCCGATACCGCCGCACCTGTCGCCGCCGAACCCGTGAAACAGTTCTCTGTCTTCATTGAGAACCGCGTCGGCCGCCTGCACGACCTCGTCGGCTTGCTGGCCAAGCATAACGTCCACATCATGGCGATGACCACGATCGACCAGACCGACACCGCCCTCGACCGGATCATCGTCGACGATCCGGACCGCGCCCGTGAATTGATGGCGGCGAATAATTTCTTCTTCACCGAGAGCGACGTCCTCGCCGTGGAGTTCAGCGATGAGTCGAAGCTGCAAGCCGTGTTGCGCGCGCTGAACACGGTCGAGGTGAACATCCACTACACCTACGCTTTTCTGGTGCGGCCCAAGGGCCACTCCGCCCTCGCCCTCAGTGTCGAGGACTTCGACCTCGCCGCCAGCGCGCTGAACACCAGCGGCTTCAAGGTCCTTTCCCAGCGCGATATCTCGCGCTGAGGCGCAACGCGTGCGCTATATGGTAGGGCGCACCGGCCCGGTGCGCCGCGGCGGAGCGGGCCGCTCCGCCCTACCCTCCTAGCTCTTGCTCTCCACCCGCCGCTCACCCTTGAGCAGGTAGAGCCCGGTCAGATAGCCGCCCTCGTAGAGCTGGCCGACCGACAGCGTGCCCTCGAACGTGATCGGCACATCCATCAGCGGCGGCACGCCCTTGCCCACCATTTTGACCACCACCCACTCGTTGACCTTCGGCATCACGCCGTAGCAGCACATCATCGGGTCCTTCACCAAAAGAAATTCTGTCACGAGTCCGCCGTCCATCTTCACCGGCAGCATGAAGCCCGTCACCGCGACTTTCTTGTCATTGAACTCACGGACCTTGGCGGGGATCTGCGCATCCGCTTCCTTGGCTTTGGCTGGGTCCTCGGGCGGCGCGAATTCATACGACGCCAGTTTGTCGAAACCGACCACCAGCACCTCCGCTTCGGCGGCACGCGCCGCCGCCGCCAGCCCGGCGACGAGCAGAAGGAGACTGAGTGTGCGCTGGGCTTTCATTAATAAAGCAACGTAACGCCCTTGGCCCGTCCGTCAAAGGCTTAGACGGACGTTGGGTAGGGCAAGTCGTCCCGACGAGCCGCGACAAATCACGGCTCATCCAGAGGATTCGCCCTACCAAGGCCCAACCCAGCTCAGAAGTTCAGCCGCACGCCGGCGGTCACGTTTCGGCCGGGGAGCGGGGCGATGTCTTTCAGGAACGATGTGCTGACCCGGGCCTCCGCATCGGCGAGGTTGGTCCCGCGCACGAAAAACTCCCATTCCGCCTGCGCCACCGGCAGCCGGTAACTGAGGTCGGCACCGACCAAGGTGTAGCCGGCCGTCGCCGTTTCCTCGGGCACCACCCGGTCCTGCCGAACGGCGTGGCGCACGCTGACCCCGGCCGTCCACCGGTCGTGCTCGAAGCGCAGACTCGCACCGATCCGCACGGGCGGAATGCGGGGCAACGGTT
>JAHFTH010000283.1 GCA_023269445.1 Lacunisphaera sp. | reverse complement strand
GCGAAAGCAGATACATGCCGGAGAAGTAGGCGAAGACCGTCACATAGCTGCCGGTTCTCTGGAGGATCTGGCCGGTGAATTCATTGACAAAGCCGCCGGTGAAGTAGGAGACAAAGCCACCGAGGCCCACCACCGAGCTTATGGCGGCACGCGGCATGGTGTCGGCGACGATGCTGAACTGGTTGGCTGACCAACCCTGATGCGCGGAGCCGGCCAGCCCAACGATGAGGACCGCCACCCAGGCGCTGGGCGCGAACGGCGCGTAGAACACCGGCACCACGGCCAGGGCGCAGACCAGCATGGCGGTCTTGCGCGCGGCGTTGACGCTCCAACCCCGGGCGAGCAGCCAGCCTGCGAACCAGCCGCCGGTCACGCCGCCGATCGCCGCGAGAAAGAAAAAGGCGCTCGTCCACCACGACATCGCCGCGAGGCTGAGGTGAAAGGTCTTCTTCAGGAAATCCGGGAGGAAGAATTGATAGAAGCCCCACGCCGGGCCGGCAAAGATGCTGGCGAGCACGTAGGCCCACACCGCGCGGTAGCGCAGCAGGGACAGCCACGGCACGTCGACGTGCTTCTCTGCCACGACAGCCGAAGAGCCGGCCCGGATGTAGGCCAGTTCGGCGGCCGAGAGTCGCGGGTGCTTCTCCGGTGTCTCATACAACCAATACCAGGCGGCGACCCAGACGAAGCCGGTCAGGCCGGTCGCATAGAACGTCGTCTGCCAGCCCCACTGGTCATACATCCATTTCACGAGCAGCGGGCAGGCCACAGCGCCGACGTTGGTGCCGGCGTTGAACCAGCCAGTGGCCAGCGCCCGCTCGCGCACCGGGAACCATTCGGCCACGGTCTTGATCGCACCGGGGAAGTTGCCGCCCTCGGTCAACCCAAGGGAGATGCGCGCGGCCATGAAGCCGAAGACGGTAAGCGGTGCGGCGAAGGTGGTCCAGACGAGCCCCCGCTCCGTCCAGGAGAACCACGGATAGTCGAAGCTGTAGCGTGCCGCCGGATCGATGAAACCGCACAGCCCGTGCGCGGTAGCGGCGATGCTCCAGCAGAACACGAAGATCGGCAGGCCCTTCTTCACCCCCCATCGATCCATCAGGCGGCCGCCGAAAAGATAACCGAAGGCATAGGCAAAGGAGAAGGCGGCGGCGATGTGCCCGTAGTCCGCTTCGCTCCACCCCAATTGCTCGCTCATCGGCCCTTTCAGGATGCCGACGACGAGCCGGTCGATGTAGTTCACCGCGACCGAGAAGAAGAGCAGAGCACAGACGCTCCAGCGAACATGTCCGACAGGAGTCGGAGCGCGGGTGGAAGGGGAAGGGATGCTCATGCTGGGGGGTGGGGTGGACAAGCCGGGGTGAGGTTCGCACTCCACGGAGTCGGGGCAATTCAAACTAAGGCGACAAGCCGTGGTCATTCCGCTGAATGAATACGGCAGCATGGCGTTCGCGTCAGGTCTGGCAAAAGGCCGTCCGGGCTCATTGTTGACTGACGGCAATCTGCGGCGGCGTTTATCGAGCGCCGCTACAGCGGAACCTTCCTGCCGTCATCCTCGCCGTGACAAATCACCCGAGAACACTAGAGTTGGCTGCATGTTACCCGCCCCGTCGTTCATCACCGCCAACTTTGTCGCCCGGCCGCTGGGTTACCGGATGGACAAGGGTTGGGGGCAGGGCGATCAGGCTTCGAATGACTGGTTCGCGCCGCTGGCGACTTTCGAGGCACACTTCGATGAGATGCTCGGCGAGATCAAGGCGCTGGGGTTCTCCTCCATCGACCTCTGGTGCGCGCACCTGCACTGGCGCTGGGCGACGGTTCATCACGTTGAGACCGCCAAGACCCTCCTCGCGAAACACGGGCTGGCGGTGCGTAGTTACCCGGCGTGGGTGCCGGACAGCGCCACAGAATTACATGCGGCCTGCCGGCTGTGCGCGGCGCTCGATATTCCGTATTTCGTAGGCCACTGCGAGTTCTTCGCTACCAACCGCGCTGCCGCCGTGGCGATCCTGCGCGAGCATGGCGTCGGCTACGCCATCGAGAACCATCCCGAAAAATCCTCCGCCGAGCTCCTGGCGCGGCTGGGGTCGGGCGATGAGGATGTGGTCGGCATCGGTCTCGACACGGGCTGGTGCGGCTCGGCCAAGTGGGACGCGCTCGCGGCGGCGAAGGACTTCGGCTCCCGGCTCTTCACCATCCACCTCAAGGATGTGAAGGCGCCCCGCTCTGAGAAAACCGGCCTGGAGTTTATCGATCGGGGCCACGAGACCTGCCGGCTCGGCGACGGCATCGTGCCCATCAAGGCGATCGTCGAGCACTTGCGCGCGAGCGGTTTCCGCGGCCCCATTGGCATCGAGCACGAGCCGGAGACTTTTGATCCTCGCGAGGAAATCCGCGAGAGCCGCGAGCGGGTGGAGTCCTGGTGGAAAAATGCCCCGCTGAAGGAAGCGGCCCCGCCGATGAAGATCGTCGTCGTCGGCTGCGGCAATATCGC
>JAHFTH010000155.1 GCA_023269445.1 Lacunisphaera sp. | reverse complement strand
GAGCGCGCCGGCCTGCTTCGCCTCGATCTTGGCGAGGATGTTGTTGAGGTAGTTGAGCGACTTGATCGTCGGCGGCAGCGCGCCGGGCGCGATGCGGCGCGTGGGCACCGTGACGATGCTCAGGCCGTTGTCGTAATACTCCTGCGGATAAAGCGAGATCTTGCTGGCGATGATGAAGGTGGTCGGGTTCGCGCAAGACCACGGGGCCAGACCGAGGTCACCCACGCCGCGCGTGACGACGAGGCGGATGTATCCGTCCTGAAGTTTGTTCCGGCGGCAGGTTTCGCACACGGCCTCGGCCAGCTCGGCCCGAGACAGGGGGATGGTGAGCATGAGCGCCCGGGCCGACATCTCCAACCGCTCGAGGTGGTCGTCGAGCCGGTAGACATTGCCGCCGTAGAGACGGATGCCTTCAAAGATCCCGTCGCCATACAGCAGGCCGTGATCGAAGACCGAGACCTTTGCTTCACTGGAGTCGACATACTTGCCATCGAGATAAATGACCATGATGGCCTCATCTCACCAAAGTCGCTGCCGTTGTCTAGTCCGGGAATGGAGAATGCGCTTGTATTTGTCATTCTGACGGCAAACTGTTCCGTTCGCGGGCCGCAACCAATCCATGTTTATGAAATTGCGCCCCACTCCAGCCGGTTCCGGCTTCACGCTCATTGAGCTGCTCACCGTCATCGCCATCATTGGCATTCTGGCCGCACTCATTTTCCCCACGGTCGGCAAGGTCCGCGAGACCGCCCAGCGCACCGTCGACGCCAACAATCTCCGCGAGATCGTCAAGGCCGCCAGCATTTACGCGGCGGACAACAACGACCGCCTCCCCGACCCCACGGCCATCGCCGCCCAATACCCCGGCCTCGGCTCCGGGCCCTATGCCTGGGCCGGCATCCTCGCGCAGCGCGGGATTGTCACCGACCCGACTTTCTATTTCGCGAAGAATGATCCGTTCTTCAACGGCAGTTACCCCGCCGCCATCGTCGATCCCGCCAACCGCACGACGCTCAATAGCGATTTCGCCACTCGCACCTTGAGCTTTGAGTTTGTCGGCGGTTTGCGCATGGGCGATGTCCCCTCCACCCCGGTGGCGTTTACGCGCGGCCTGCAGACCACCGGCCAGTGGGATCCGGTCAGCGGGGTCTATAAGGACACGGGCGGGCACATCGCGTTTCTCGGCGGTAATGTTCAATTCTACCCCAATGTCAGTGAACCCGACACCCGCCTGACCCTGAGCAATGGCACTAAGGGCGTCTCCATTCGCCAAGCCATCCCGGTCGCGGCCAAGATCTACGCCACCCCGCCGGCTGGTGGCACCACCATCGGTTCAGTCACCGGCACCGCCGGGCAGACCCCCTAATAGCGTCCAGCCACCGCCCCACTGGTTCGCCCGGCCGTCCGCAACGCCGGGCTTTTTTCTTCCCCCGTTCCGGTGCGGCCCTAGTCTCGCCTGCACATGGCCACCGCCAATCCCATCTACGTCATCGGTCACCGTAATCCCGACGCCGATTCCATCTGCTCGGCGATCGCCTATGCCGCCTTCAAGGAAGCGCGCGGCGAGTCCGGCTATGTCGCCGCCCGTTGCGGCAATTCCAACGCCCGCATCGACGCGATTCTGGAACGCTTTCGCACCCCGCTGCCGCATTATCTGAGCGACGTTTTCCCGCGCGTCCGCGACATGATGGTCCGGCAGCCCCACGCCGTGCAGGAAGACGTCACCTGCGCCGAAGCCCTCAATCTCATCGACCGCTACAACATCACCTATCTCCCGGTTGTATCGGACAAGCAACGCGCGGTCGGCTCGCTTTCTCTCGCCCAGCTCGGCCATTTTTTCATCCCGCGCCTCGATGAACCCCGCGCCATGCGCCAGGTCCGCACCAGCCTCGCGCGCATCGTGCGCTCCCTCCAGGCCTCGGTGCTCCATCACGTGGACGAAAATCGCATCGATGACCTGTTCGTCCGCATCGGTGCCATGGACGTCGGCACGTTCTGGAAAATTTCCGAGCAGGAAAAAATCCTCCCCGGTCAGTCGCTCATCATCGTCGGTGACCGGCGCGACATCCAACAGCGTTCCATCGAAATTGGCGTCCGCGCGCTCATCATCAGCGGCAACCTCCCCGTCGATCCCACCATCGTCGCCCTAGCCAAGGAGCGCGGCGTCAGCGTCATATCCAGTCCGCACGACACTGCCACGACGGCGTGGTTTGTCCGCACCGCCTCCACGATCGAGAAACTCGTCGACCGCAAATTCAGCGCCCTGAACGGCGAGGCCCGCATCGCCGACGTCCGCCGCAAGTTCTCCCAGCTCTCCTCCCACGCCATGATGGTCACCGGCGAGGATAACATCCTCCAGGGCATCCTCACCAAGTCCGACTTGCTCAAGCCCGTGCCCACCCGCCTCGTGCTCGTGGATCACAACGAGCTCACCCAAGCCGTGCCCGGCGCCGACGAAGTCATCATCACCGAGATCATCGATCATCACCGGCTCGCGCCCATGACGACGTCGCAGCCCATTCTCTTCATCAACGAACCCGTCGGCTCCACCTGCACCATCGTCGCCGATCACTTCCGCCGCCACAGCCTCAAGCCTTCCGCCGATCTCGCCGGCATCATGATGGCCGGCCTCATCTCCGACACCCTGCTGCTTCAGAGCCCGACCTCCACCGCCAAGGACGCCGAGGTGCTCAACTGGCTGCAGACGCACGCCGGCATCAAGGCCCAGGCCCTCGGCCAGCTCATCTTCAGTTCCGGCTCGGTCATTCTGGCCAGCCCGGCCGACCGGGTCGTCCGTTCCGATTTCAAAGTCTATGACGAGGAAGGCGTGCATTTCGCCGTATCGCAGGTCGAGGAACTCGGCTTCGATAATTTCTGGCCGCACGCCAAGGCCCTTGCCCAAGCCCTCGCTGATCTCCGCGCCACCGAGAAACTCGCCTTTGCCGCCCTGCTCGTCACCGACATCAACACCCAGAATTCGCTCATGCTCGTCAAGGGCGACGCTGAGTTCATCCGCCGGATTTCCTATCCCCACATCGAGCAGGACGAGATCTTCGAGCTCACCGGCGTCGTCAGCCGCAAAAAGCAGCTCATCCCCTACCTCACCGACCTGTTGAAAGAAATGGGCAGCGAGGGTGTGGCGCTCGGTAAATCCAACGCACCCTTCACCAAGTCGAACTGATTTGCCCGACTCCGGGTCCAGCCGCATCTCTGCCGGTAACCACTCTGCCCTTGCTCCGTCTTGGACTTGGTCCCGCCCCTAGCCACTCCGCACCCCCATGAGCATCCCAAAAATCCGCGCCACCCGCAGGATGGTCGTCACTGTCCTGCTGCTTCAGCTCGTGTTCGTTGGCCTGACTCCTCTGCCGGCACAGGCCGCCCCCCAGACCGCCGACGGCAAAACGGTCGAGCTGCCCAAAATGACGGTGACGGACGTCGCCGGACTCCCCGAACTCGAATCCTGGCGCTACACCCGGATCACCGGTTTCGAGGTGCTCTCCAACGCTCCCGATCGCGAGACGAAGCGCCTGCTGGCCGATTTCGCGAAATTCCAACAGGCGGTTCATCTCATCTGGCCGGCCCCGCTCAAGCCTCTCTCCGCCGCCTCGATCATCCTCTGCGGTCGGCAAAACAAATTCGACGCCTTCTGGCCGGCCGGCACCACCGTCGAGGGCGCCGTCGTCCCGAGCCTCTTCCTCCGCAACCGCGAGCAGGTCGCCATCGTCGTCGATCTCCAAGCCCAGCAGGTCACCGTCAGCGATCCGGTCGCGCTTTTGGCCACCGGCGGTGCCTCGGTCGAATACCAGGTCGATCACTACCGCCAGCTCTACCGCGAATACGTCCATTACCTGCTGAGTCAGGGCGAAGTCCGCCCGCCCGCCTGGCTCGAGGAAGGCCTCGCGCAAATCATCATGGACATCGACCTGACCGACCGGTCGCTGATCTACGGCAAAATCGATACCTACCGCGGCAGCGCCACCGGCGGCTCACCCCTCGAAGCCGATGCGGACGACGCCACCGTTTCGTCCGCCATCGTCGGCGAGCAGCCCTTCAACGTCGTGCTGCAAACCCACCGGTTCGTCCCCTTCGGGCAATTTCTTGCGCTGACCCACGACTCCCCGGAAGCCCGCAGTCCGCTCGGCAACACGCTCTGGGCCAAGCAGGCCTACGCCTTTGTCCACTTCTGCCTTTTCGGGGAAAATCTCCGCCACAAGGAAGCACTCATCACCTTCGTCGGCCGCCTCGCGCGCGAGCCGCTCAGCGAAGCGCTCTTCAAGGACTGCTTCAAGATCGGCTACGCCGCCATGGAAAAACAACTGCGCGCCTATCTCCGCTACACGAAGCACAAATATCAAAAATACGACCTGCAGGCCACGGACCGCCTGAGTGCCGCGAGCATCGAGTTGAGCGCCGCCACGGCCACGCAGGTCGGCGTGATCAAGGGCGATGCGCTCCGGCTCGCCCGCCACCCCGACGCGGCCCTCTCCGACTATCTGCTCGCTTACCGGCGCGGCAGCCACGAGCCCGCGCTCCTCGCCGGACTCGCAGCCGTGGAAACAAACCCCGCCCTGGCGCGCAATTTCACCGACGAGGCCGTCAAGTCCGGCGTCAACCGCCCCTCGGCCTACGTCGCCCAAGCCCGGCTGCGCTTGGCTGACTTCAAGGCCGACCCCGGCCCGGACGGGAAGCTCACGAGCGTGCAGGTTTCGTCCGTGCTCACCCCGCTGTTCAAGGCCCGGGATTATCCGCCGCGCCTGCCCGAAACCTACGAGACCATCGCCGAGGTCTGGGCCCAAAGCGCCGTCGCCCCCAAGCCCGAGCACCTCGGCGTCCTCGACGAGGGTGTCCGGAATTTCCCCCGCGACAGCGACCTGCTCTACCGCACGGCCAAGCTCTATCAGCAGGCCGGGGCCGCGCCCACCGCCGCCTCCATCGCCCGGCTCGGCTTGCGCCATGCCACCGATCCGGCAGCCAAATCCCGCTTGGAAGAACTGCTGGCCACGCTCCCGGCCGCCGGCAAATAAGTCCGTCGTTCCGGCCAACTGTGCCATTGCCAGCCACCGGCGAATTCCCCTTCCTTGGCTGGAATGTCCGATCAGCCCGACTCTCCCGCGCCCGCCTTGCCCAGTGACTTTATCCGCGACATCGTCGCGGGCCACGTCGCCGAAAAGCGCTACGCCAAGATCGTCACCCGCTTCCCGCCCGAGCCCAACGGCTATCTGCACATCGGCCACGCCAAGTCCATCTGCCTGAACTTCGGCATCGCCCGCGAGCACGCCGGCCAGTGCAACCTCCGCTTCGACGACACCAACCCGGTCAAGGAGGACGTCGAGTATGTCGAATCCATCACCCGCGATGTCCGCTGGCTCATCGAGGGCTGGGCCGACCACTGCCTCGGCTTCAAACCCAAGGGTGCCCACCCGGCCGCCGTGACCAGCAACGGCCGGCCGGATTATTACCTCGCCCCTGTCCCCGTGGCCGAGATCGAGAATCCCAAGCCGAAAGTCGCGACCGAGCCCTTCTTCGCCTCCGATTATTTCGACCAGCTCTACGCCTACGCCATCGAGCTCATCAAGCGCGGCAAGGCCTACGTGTGCGACCTGAGCCCCGAGGACACCGAGAAATACCGCGGCGCGCCCGACCGTCCGGGCCAGGACAGCCCGTTCCGCAATCGCAGCGTCGCGGAAAACCTCGACCTGTTCACCCGCATGAAGGCCGGTGAGTTTCCCGATGGGACCCGCTCGCTCCGCAGCAAGATCGACATGGCTGCGCCCAACATGTGGCTGCGCGACCCGCTCCTCTACCGCATCCGCCACATCGCTCATCACCACGCCGGCGACAAGTGGTGCCTCTACCCGCTCTACGACTACGCCCACTGCCTCAGCGATTACCTCGAGGGTATCACCCACTCGATCTGCACGCTGGAGTTCGTGGACCACCGCCCGCTCTACGACTGGATCCTCGGCAGCCTCGACCTGCCGCGCGCGCTGCCGCACCAATACGAATTCGCCAAGCTCAACCTCGGCTACACCCTGGTCTCCAAGCGCAAGCTCCTCACGCTCGTCACCGAAAAGGTCGTCACGGGTTGGGACGATCCGCGCATGCCCACGCTTTCTGGCCTGCGCCGCCGCGGCATCCCCGCCAGCGCGCTTCGCACCTTCGTCACCGGCGTCGGCGTCACGAAGTTCGATTCCGTCACCGAGGTCGCCGTCTTCGAGAACGCCGTGCGCACCGAGCTGAACACCACCGCCCAGCGCCGCCTCGCCGTCCTCCGGCCTATCAAGATTGTTCTCACCAACATTCCCGCCGGCGAAGTGATCACCTGCGCCGCGACCAACAACCCGCAGGACGAGAACCCCACGACGCGCAAGGTGGCTCTCACCCGCGAGGTGTTCATCGAGACCGACGATTTTGCCGAGGTGCCGCCGCCGAAATATTTCCGCCTGAAGCCGGGCGGCGAGGTGCGCCTCAAATACGCCTGCATCATCAAGTGCGACGAACTGGTGAAGGACGCCGCCGGTGTGATCACCGAGATCCGCTGCACGGCCCAGCTCGACACCCGCCACGGCCAACCCAATGCCGACAAGAAGGTCAAGGGCACCATCCACTGGGTCAGCGCCGACCCGGATTACTTCTTCGACGCCGAGGTGCGGCTCTACGACCGTCTCTTCACCGTGCCCGAGCCCGCCGCCGAGGAGGATTTCCTCAAGGTCGTGAACCCGAAGTCACTCGAAGTCGTCACCGCGAAGCTGGAGGGCTCGCTGATCATGACCATGGGGAACCTCGAATGCTACCAGTTCGAGCGCCTCGGCTATTTCGTCTTGGATACCAAGGACTCCAAGCGCGAAGTGAAACCTCTGGCCGCCCGCACCGAAGCCTCTATCCAACTCGTCTTTAACCGCACCATCACGCTCAGGGACAACTGGGCGAAGTGATGTGGGCTTGGGGGAGGGCCCGCGTCCCTGCGGGCCGCCTTTAGATAGGGCGGATTATCCTAATCCGCCGCAGCGCGTTAAGGATAACGCGCCCTACCTCTGATCTTGTATGTCGGGGTTTATCCCCGACATGTCGGGCGTAAAGCCCGACCTACACAATTGCCAGGAACCGTTGAAGCCGCAGCAACACGAGGTCTTTGCTGAGCATTCGGAAGATCGCGGTGATATTCGGACCTGTGTTTGTGCCGGTGACAGCGAGACGGGCGACAGCTTGGTAGTCGCCGAAGCCTAGGCCCTTGTCCGCCGCCAGTTTCTTGATGCCCTCCTCAATCGCGGTATCGCTTGAGAAATCCATCCCCGGCAATGCAGCCAGCAGTTCAGAGAGCCGCGCCTTAGGGGCACCCTTAGCCATCACTTTCTCCTTAACCTTTGGATCTATAGTGAGATCACCCGGAAAGAAGTAGGCCGTGTAAACAGACAGTTCATCAATAGATTTTATTTTCGGTTGCACGAGTAACATGACCTCCCGGAAATAAGCCTCCTTCTTCATGATCTCTGCGCCATTATCCAGCTTCGCAAAATATTCCTTCGCGAGCGCCACGAACCGGTCCTCCGGCTGCTCCAGCAGGTAGGTCATGTTCATGTTCGCCAGCTTCTTCCCGTCGAACTTGGCGTTGCTCTGGTTGACGCCGGGCAGGTCGAAGAGCTTCACGATCTCGGCAATCGGCATTTTCTCGCGGTCGTCGCCGGGATTCCAACCGAGCAGCGAAAGATAGTTCACCAGCGCCTCGGGCAGGAAGTAGCGCTGTTGGTATTCCTCGATGAGCGCACCCTTGTCGCGCTTGCTCATCTTGCCCTGCCCCATCTCGGGCGATTTCAAAATCAGCGGAATGTGGGCGAACAAGGGCGCGGTGACCCCGAAACCCTCGTAGAGCCGCACGTGCTTGCTCGTGTTGGACAGGTGATCCTCGCCGCGGATGATGTGCGAGACCTT
>JAHFTH010000009.1 GCA_023269445.1 Lacunisphaera sp. | reverse complement strand
CGCCGCTGACTACCACTCATTCGCCAACGAGGACGCGGTGCGCGACGCGATCCGCGCCGGCAACGCGGCACCCGGCCGGTATGTCATGCCACATTGTAAGGAGATGAAGGACATGGCCAGCGAGGCGATGCAGCAGAAATACCGGGAGGGCCCGGTGGGCCACCTCACGCTTCTGCCAAACGGCGCGCCGAACATGGGCAAGTATCTCGGGCTCTGGTTCCTCCTGTGCCTGCTCGTTTCGGCGGCCGCGGCTTGTCTGGCGTCGCGACTCATCCCGATGGATCACACTTTTGCCCGCAGCGCGGCCAAGCTGGCGGGGGCCGTCAGTTTCATCGGCTATGGTTTCGGGACGCTCCAGGAATCGATTTGGGGCGGGCGCCCGTGGTCATCGACCGCGAAGTATCTCCTCGACGCCGCGCTCTACGCCGTCGGCTCCGGCCTCGTATTCCTGTGGCTCTGGCCCTGATTCATCCCATCGCCAGCGGCAGGCTTGGCGCGATTTCCAAGCTGAGCCCGGCTTCGTTCACCCCGCCCGTTTCCCGCTCGGCCCACGCGGCGAAGGCGATCATGCCGGCGTTGTCGCCGGTGTGCTTCGGTTGAGCGCGGAAGAAGGGCACGTTGATCTGCTGCGTCGCCTGCGCGAGCCGCGTCTGGAGCGTCTGGTTGTTCGCCACGCCACCCGAGAGACCGAAGCTGCGATACACCCCGCGCTCCAGCGCGAGCTGGGACTTGCGCACCAGTGCTTCGAATACTGCCGCCTGATAGCTGGCGCAGAGATCGGCCTTCCGGCGCTCGATCTCCTCCGGGGCCATTTTCTCCAACTGGTAGCGGAGGCTCGTCTTAAGTCCGGAAAAACTGAACTCGAGCGTGGAACGCTGCGCGACGGCCTTTGGGAAAGCGAAGGCGGTCGGGTTGCCCGACGCGGCGAGTTTCTCCACCAGCGGTCCGCCGGGATAGCCGAGCCCGAGTAGTTTCGCGCCCTTGTCGAGCGCCTCGCCGGCGGCGTCGTCCATCGTTGAGGCGAGCAGTGTGATGCGTCGCGACTCGTCGAGGGAGAACAGCGCGGTGTTGCCGCCCGAGACAAGCAGACCGAGATGCGGCAGCAGCTTGGCGAACTCCCCATCGAAGGCCGCCGGGTTGGCCGCGTGCAGGGCGATGAAAGGCGAGAAGGCGTGGGCTCGCAGGTGATTCACGCCGACAACCGGCACGCGCCAGGCCAGCCCGAGGCTCTTGGCGGCGGCGAGGCCCATCGCGAGACACGCGGCGAGACCCGGCCCGTTGGTCACAGCGATCTTCGTCACCTGTTCCGGCTTTACCGTGGCCAAGGCTCGTTGCAGCAGCGGACCGAAATGCGCGAGGTGCTCCCGGCTGGCGAGGTCGGGCACGACGCCACCGTAGGCTTCGTGCAAAGCGATCTGGCTGTGGATCCACTCGCCGGTGAGCCCGGTCGCAGGGTCGAAGACGGCCACCGCCGTCTCGTCGCAGGAACTTTCGAGGGCGAGGATCATGGGCACCAATCCATATACATTAGGCGTGTCATTCTGAACGAAGTGAAGAATCCAGAACAATGAACGCAGCGGCCGTCCTGCTGGATTCTTCGCTGCGCTCAGAATGACAGAAGGGAAGGTTAACTGATATTCGCATTCTCATTTCGCTTGGGCTGCGAGCACACCGGTCAGGACTTCCTCGGCGGCGACGAGCTGGACGTCAGTGATGGGCTTGGAGCCGTCCTCCGGCGAGTTGGCGAGTTCCGCCTGTGATTGCTGCACGCGCAATCGGGCTTCGTCGTCGGGACTAACCTCAAGCTCGACGTGCGGGGTGATGCCCTTCTCGTGAATCGTGATGCCACTCGGCGTGTAGTAACGGGCCGTGGTGAGGCGCAGCCCCTCGCCATTATCCAGCTCAATCACGCTCTGAACGGAGCCTTTGCCAAAAGATTTTTCGCCGACGATGACAGCCCGCTTGGTGTCGCGCATGGCGCCGGCCACGATCTCGGCCGCGCTGGCGGTGCCCCCGTTGACGAGAATCGCCACCGGATAGGTGCGCGGACGGTGGCCACCCGGGGCGTAGTGATTCTCGCGCGTTTCCGGCGTGCGCCCCTGCGTGTAAACGATGAGCTCATCCTTCTCGAAAAACTGGCCGCAGACGTCGATGGCCGCATCGAGCAGACCGCCGGGGTTGTTGCGCAGATCGATGACGAGGGCGTGCATCCCTTCCTTTTCCAGTCCAGTCAGAGCCGACTCAAATTCTTCCCCCGTGCGCTCGCTGAATTGCGTAATCTGTAGGTAGCCGATGTGGCCGGGGCGCAGGCTCGCGAGGCGAACGCTGTCCAGCTGGATTTTTTCCCGATGCAGCGGATAATCGATCAATTGCGATTGGCTGGCCCGCGCAACCGTGAGGGTGACGAGGGATCCGGGTTCACCGCGCACGAGCTTGATGGTGCTGTCGAGAGTCGGAGTGGCCAGCGGCTGGCCGTCGATTTTCACCAACCGATCACCACGATGGATGCCGGCACGATCGGCCGGCGTGCCGGGGATGGGAGCGACGATGATGATCTGGTTGTCGTGCTGTTCGACCTGAATGCCCACCCCAACGAAAGCGTTGGTCAGTTCCTCCTCCGTCTCGCGATATTGGTCCGCGAGCAAAAATTGAGAATGCGGGTCCAGCTGGCTCACCATGCCGTCGAGGGCTGACCGGGTAAGGTCGACGTAACCCGCCGGGGCATCGCCGACGTAGTTTTCCTTCACCAGTTGGAGAACCTCCTTGAAATAGCGGACCTGCTTGTCGCGCTCCCGGTCCGGCCACCAACCCGGGGCGCCGCTATGCCGGGCCGAGAACTGGGCCAGGCCGAAGCCCGCGGTAACGGCCACCACGATAAGCACGAGACGTTTGAGGACGGAGGACAAGGGGGAGATACTAGGTGGAAAGTGAATGCGGGCGATTTGTCATCGCGAGCCCGAGGAAAGAGGGCGTGGCGATCCAGTGAGCTGGATTGCTTCGTCGCTGCGCTTCTCGCAATGACAGAAAGTAATTAGCCCCAGTTAAACTTAAAAATCTTTTGGGCATGGCTTTCACTGGGCACAAATGCTTGGCTTGGCAAATGGCTTCCTCGTCAGACTTTTTTGAAATCTTCGGTGCAGAGCCCGGTGCGCTCACCGGCGTGTCCTTCGCGCGCTATATGGAGCTGGCGATGTATCACCCGACGGCGGGCTACTATACCCGGGATTTCAAACGCGTGGGCCGGGACAACCGGGCGGACTTTTTCACGGCCACGTCCTTCAACCCGGTCTTTGGCGAACTCGTCGTGGCCGCGGCAGTCAAGCTGCTCGGGCCGGCCAAACCCGCCGACTATACGTTTGTCGAGATTGCGGCCGAGCCCGGGGCCGGAATTCTGCGCGACATCGCCCACCCTTTTGCTGCCTACCAGCCCATCTCCTACGGCCAGCCCTTCGTCTTCCCCGCCCGGAGCGTGGTGTTCTCCAACGAGCTGTTCGACGCCCAGCCGTTCCACCGCGTCGTCTGGCAGGACGGCCGCTGGCAGGAACTGGGCGTGGCCCTGCACGGCCGGCACCTGCGCCACGTCGTGCTGCCGGAATTCTCTGCCGAACTCGCGGCCCACGCCAACCGGCTGCCCAAGACGGCCGAGGAGAACTACCATATTGATGTCCCGTTGAGGACCGTGCCGCTGCTGGAGCGCATCGTCGGCCAGAAGTGGAGCGGACTGTTCATCGCCTTCGACTACGGCAAATATTGGCAAGAACTGGCCGAGAACATACCCGGCGGCACCTCACGCACCTATCATCGCCAGAAGATGGGCAACGACCTGCTCACCCGCCCCGGCAAACAGGATCTGACCTGCCACATCTGCTGGGACTGGCTGGAGGATGGCTTGGGCCGGGCCGGATTCGGCGAGTCCCGGGTGGACTCACAGGAGAGCTTTTTCATGAACTACGCGGCGGAAACCCTGGCCGCCATCACCAAGGCGGAGGCGAGCAGTTTCAGTCTGCGCAAGCGGATGCTGATCCAGCTCCTGCACCCCGCTAACATGGGACAGAAGTTTCAGGCCCTCCACGCTTTACGGAAATAACAACCGGGCGGACGCGAAAACCAAATTTCCCTTGCTAAGCGAAAGAGCCGTCCTTTACTCCTCAACCTTTAACTCAAGAAACACCATGTCACGAATTTGCGCAATCACCGGTAGACGCCCGACCAAGGGCAAGATCATCAACCGCAAGGGCCAGTCCAAGAAGAGTGGCGGCATCGGCACGCACGTCACCAGCCTGACGACCCGCTTGTTCCGCCCAAACCTGCAGTGGATCAAGGTCAAGCTACCCAACGGTGGCTCGAAGCGCATGTGGGTTTCGGTCAAGGCCATCAAGGCCGGCTTGGTCCAGAAGGCCTGAGCTCGATCATTTCCCTCTTCCGACCCGCAGCCGCAAGCTGCGGGTTTTTTCATGCCGGTCCGGTTCTGCCCAGCACGACGGACCGATACTGCATTTATTGGCGCCAAAGCATGCGCAGGAAATCAGGTAGCGGACATATCCGGTTGGATGTATTCTTCCCAGTGAGGGAACCCGGTGTCCCGGCGTTTCCGGCACGGTGACTTTATTCACCATCAATCATCGACCCCAGCTCCACCATGACGAACCACCCCTTTCTCCACCACGGGCTATCCATTTTGCGTGCCCAAATCAAAGCACCCCAGGCCAAGAATGAGGTTCCAATCGGAGGCGTCATCCATCCCTTTCTTACCATCTCGCGTGAGACCTGCGCCGGCGCCACCTCTCTGGGCAAGAATCTCCTGCCCTTGCTGAACGAGAATCTCAGCGAGGAGGCGCGGAGTTGGATGTTCCTCGACAAGGATCTCATCAACCACGCGCTCACCCATCACCACCTGCCGGAGCAACTCGCCGAGTATCTGCCCGAAGATCGCATTTTCGAGATCAAGGGTATGATTGGCGAAATGGTTGGACTGCATCCTCCGCTATGGGAACTGGAACATCGGGTGGCTGAGGCCATCCTGAAATTCGCCCGACTGGGATGCGTGATCCTGACTGGTCGCGCCGCGCATTTGATCACGCGTAATCTGCCCGGTGGGGTCCATGTGCGGCTGGTGGCTTCTCTGGAGTCCCGGGTCCGGCGCGCCATGGAATTCAACCGATGTGATCGGACCACAGCGGAAATTTTCCTCCGTGATAATGACCAAGCCCGGCAGCGCCACGTGAAGACCCATTTCGACTGTAACATCGATGATCCCCACACCTACGACCTCGTGATCAACACGGATCGCATTCCCATCGCGACCGCCGCCCGATTGGTGCTCCGCGCCCTGGAGGAGCGGATGGGCACGCTGGCCCCGGCTGGCTGACATCAGTCCACCGGCCGCTGACCCCGCAGCTTTTGCAGGATTAGGTCCAGTTCCGCCCGGCCCTCGATCTTCATCAGCCAGAGCAACGCGCCATAGACCGCAACGGCCAGCGGGATGAGCCCGGCGATGACGACGATATCGTGGATCTTGGGGGTCAGCACAATAACAGCTATCAGCCGCAGCCCGCCCCACACCACGGCACCCATGATCAAGGTGGCGATGGCGATTTTGCCGAGATTGGGCAGCAAGGGTCCAAATCCGAGACCGGGCAGCTTGCGCGACAGCTTGGTCTGCAAAAACCACGCCTGCGCCAGCACGGCGAACGTGCTGGCCAGCGCCAGCCCAACGGTGGAAAGCCAGCGCATCAGCACGACACTGAGAACGAGATTGACCGCAAAACTAAGCGCGGCCGCCCGCACGGGCGTCGTGGTGTCCTTCAACGCATAGAACCCGCGCAAGGCCACCGTGGTGAACGACAGAAACGGCAGACCCAACGCGTAGACCGCCAGCACCGGTGTCATCAGCGTTGTGTCACTGGCGTGAAAGGCCCCGCGTTGAAACAAGAGCCGCACCACCGGCTCGCTGAGCAACGCCAATCCGACCGCCGCGGGCACGTTCACCACCAGCACGAGACGCAACCCCTTGTGGTAATCCTCACCAAGTTTCGCCCAGTCAGACTTGGCGGCATGACGGGCAATCAGGGGAAACACCACGGTGGCGATGGCGATCGTGAACACCCCGATGGGGAGTTCCATCACCCGGGTCGCCAGATTCAGGACGGAGGCCGCATGGTCATTGAGCGACAGCCCGATGAAGCGCGAGACCGAGATATTGATGAGATAAATCGCGGAGCCGATCACCGTCGGCCCCATCAAGCGGAGAATCTCTCTCACCTGTTCGTCGGGGCGCAGATCGAAGCGGGGACGCCAGCCCTCGTGCCATAATACCCCCGCCGGCACCACCATTTGCAGAAAACCACCGACGAGCACGCCGCCGCACAGGAGATTCATCCGCGCGGTATCGCCCCACGCCCACCAGCCGCCAGACAGCAGGGCGGCAATAATAGTGAGGTTTAACCACACGGGCGACAACGCCGGTTCACTAAACCGTCCCAGCACTTGGCAAGCCGCACTGAAGGCGGCGGCCAGACAGACAAATACCATGTAGGGAAACAAGATGACCGCCAGATCGGCACCCATGAGCAGACGGCGACCGGTATCGTCCGCCAAGCCCAGTCCGCCGGAGAGCCGGAGCAAGGATACGGCGTTGGCGCAGATAAGCATGGCCAACGCCACGAGGGCCACCGTCACGACTAGGAGCCAGCTCACAACCTTGCTTACGAGCGTAAAGGCCGCCTCGCGGTGCCGCAGTTCAAGCTCATGCGTCAGGGTGGGGATAAAAGCCGCCGTCAAGGCGCCTTCGCCGAGAAGTCGGCGGAAAAGATTGGGCAGAGTGAAAGCAGAGACAAAGGCCGAGTTCAACGCGCTGGTGCCGAACGCAGATGCAATAAATGCTTCCCGCACCAACCCCAGCACACGCGACACGACAGTGGCCGTGGCAACCGCGCTGATGTTTTTCAGGTTCCGGGACACTGGCGCGACGTGTTCGGGCGCCGGTTGGTCACTTCACCGTGAGCTTGAGCGTGCTGCCCTCGATCGTCACTTCACTGAGCTTGGCCCACGCCGAGTTGATGGCATCCGGCGCTTTTCTTTTGTCGATCAGGGTCGATACCAACGGACCAACCGCCGAGGGCAGCAGGTGCAAGGGGCAGGAGCCAAGATAAAGCGTCTTGGGGGAGTAGACGTATTTGTCCCCGGATTTCTCCATCTCCCCGGTGGCCACCACCATTACCTCCTTGGTGACGCCATACCAGTTAAGGATGCACTTGAGACTGATCTGTAATTTGCCGCCGGAAATCCTGAAGTTCGGTGTGCCCGGATTAAAAATGCCGTTCAACGCTGGACCCGCCGCGTCGGGCTTGGCGCCGGGCTTGGGTGCCGGGGGGGCAAAGGCCGAAGCGGCCCAGGCATTCAGCTCTTCTTCTACGACCGTGACGCTCGTGCCCGCCACAAACTGCTTCTGCTTGGCCGTCCAGCTGCGACCCTTGGCGTTGGACTCCGCCCCGGTGATGAAATAGACCGCCCCTCGCGCCAGTTCCTTGGGCATTTCCTTCACTGGCAGGACGGGCTTGAATACCAGATAGGCGCAGGCCGCGAGCACCCCGATGAGAAGGCCGAGCACCGCGCCCAGCGCCACTTCAGTGAGGCTTGGGCCATAGAGGGCTTTTTCAATTTTCTGGTTAGCCATGGGAGGAATTATTTCGCCGCAGCGGGAGCAGCGGGCTTGGTTTCGGGGGATTTGGCGGAGATTGGATTCTCGCCGGACTTCTTCTTGTAGTCGGTGATATAGAAGCCCGTGCCCTTGAAAATCAATCCTGCTCCACCGCCCACTTTGCGCTTCAGGCCGGCTTTACGGCAAGCCGGGCACTTGGTGAGAGACGCGTCTTTCATCGAGTGGAAGGCTTCCATCTCATGACCGCATTTCGTGCAGACGTATTCGTAGGTGGGCATCGGATATTTCACGGAGAGTGAAAATGGCACCCGACCGCATGGCGAGCCTGTTCTCGGGTGCAACTCCCGCTTCACAATCCATTTGCCAATGAGAGCCACCGGAGGGAAATTGAGGCTCTCCCGTGCAATTCACCGCCCAGTTCCAAGCCTACCGCGACCGCGTCGAGCAGGGTCTCGACCGGCTCATCCCGGCCGCCACCACCCGGCCTGCCCGGCTGCACGAAGCCATGCGCTACGCCCTGCTCGGTGGCGGCAAACGCCTGCGGCCCGTCCTCACTCTCGCCGCCGCCGATCTTTTCCATGCCAAGACCGACGCCCTGCCCGTCGCCGTCGCCTTGGAATGCGTCCACACCTACTCGCTGATTCACGACGACCTGCCGTGCATGGACAACGACGACCTGCGTCGCGGCCAGCCGACCACCCATAAAAAATTCGATGAGGCCACGGCGCTGCTCGCGGGCGACGCGCTCCTCACCCTCGCCTTCCAGCTCATCGGCCGGCATTACGCCGCGGCCCCTGCCCTCGGTGCCACCCTCACCCGCGAGATCGCCGACGCCGCCGGCAGCGAACAACTCATCGGTGGCCAGATGGCAGACCTGCTCGCCGAAAAGAAAACCGACGCCACGGCCGGCGAACTCGAATTCATCCACCTCAACAAGACCGCCGCCATGATCACGGCCTCGCTCGTCGCGGGTGGCCTGTGCGGCGGAGCCAGCAATGTGCAGCTTGAGACACTCCGCACGGCCGGCCGCCACCTCGGCCTCGCGTTCCAGATCACCGACGACGTTCTCGATGCGACCGCTGACACCGCCACACTCGGCAAGACCGCCGGCAAGGACGCCCGGGCCGGCAAGACCACCTACGTCAAACTCCACGGTCTCGACGCCGCGCGGAAATTCGCCCGCCAGCACACCGATACCGCCCTCACCGCCCTAGTCTCGCTGCCCGGCGACAAAGCTTTTCTCACCGCCCTCATTGAGTCCATGGCTGGTCGCGCCAGCTGAGTCAGCCCCATGGCCACCCAGCAGCAGGATTACCTCCTCCGGCAGATCGAAATGATCGGACGACTGGTCGCGCGTCTTCGTCGAAAAGGGAAAATACTGGCCGAAGAGGACCGAACCGAACTGAACGAGACCCTCCTGCTCGCCCTGCATCTGCAGGAAAAAAACTTCGGAATGCCGGCCGCCAAGTTCCTCAGTCTGTCCGCCGACGAACAGCTGGCTGCGCTCCAAGCGGGGGAATCCGAGGCCACCGGCCACGAACGCTGCCTGACCTACGCTACCCTCCTGAGGGAAACTGCGGAGCTCTACGCGTTTCGCGGGAGTGAAGATCTCGCGCTCGGCGCCCGCCAGCTCGCCCTCCACGTCGCCCTGTCAGTCGCGCTGGACCAACCGGCCGACACCCCGGCCGTGCACGCCTTGGTCCACGAGTTGCAGGCCGTCCTCGGGGACGCCGAGCTACCGCCGCCCACCCGCGAAATGCTGGATCAGCTCGGGTCCGAGATTACCTGAGCCGGTTACTTCGACGCAGAGACTACGCTCAGTCCTTCCAGCAATTCGGTAATGTCGTCCCGCACGCCGGAGTAGTCCTTCTCTGGAGACCAGCCGCGCAATTGCACCGTGCCCTCCGGCCCGCTGTAGAAATAGCCGTGGTTCACATAAGTGATGCGCGCCACCCGTGCGGTGAACTCCAGTTCAACCAGCTCGACCGCGCCGCGCTGCTTCCGCCCGCGCTGCTTCACGCTGACCGACTCCGCGCCCTCCCGCGCGGTATCCAGCACCGCCTTCTCAATGTCGCCGCCCTCGACCGGATGATCCTCGGCGATAAACTGGGCCTCGGCCCGCTGGTCGCGGCGCAACAGATTGACCACGCCCGCCTCCGCATCCGCCGGGTCGCGATACCAGCGCGTCGCATCATAGCGTAGATGGAAGCGGCCGGCCGACAGCTCGCGCCACCGGGCACTGGTCTCGACCTCCCGCGCATTCATGAATTCCGGTCGCACCTGCACGCTGCTGAGAAATTGGCCGGCTCGCTCCGCGCCCGGAGCGCCCGACTCGGGCCACTCCGCGCTGGCCATGTAAAGCACCGCACCGATGGCGGCAAACCGCACCTCGCGAATATTTTTTTCCCGCGGTTGGGCGATGACCAGTTTTTCCCCCGCGTAAGGACCGAGGGTGAATTTTCCCCGACCGCGGACCTCGCCGGGCCTGGAACGCAACAGGTCGGCGAATGACTTGGCGTAGAGCGCGGACTCATCGCCGGGGCGGAGGGCCAGCGGGTATTCAAACCGTGCGAGCAGGTAGTGCTCACCGCCCTGCTCCCAGAAAAAGCGCTGCACCTTCACCTCGCCCAAGGCCGAGGGCGTCAGAATGCCATCCGTCTTCGGTAGGTCAGGAAATCGCGCCTCGATCGCCCAGTTCGGCTCGGTCAGCTGATAATCCGCCTCGGATGCGCCGCCGGCAACGAACAGCACCGAAATAAAAAGAATGCCGGCGTTGCGACGCATCAGGACATCTAAACCAAGTCGCTTTGGCAGCAGCAAGCCTACAGGTGCAACCAGGCCCAGTCAGGGGCCCACCACCACGGCCTTCGCCCGCAAGTCATCCACCAGGCGTTTCCGGCTGCTCCTCGGATATTCGTGCGGCGCGAAGGGCATAGTCACCGCTTCGTAGGCCAACATCACTTCGGTAACCGCCGTCCACTCGGCCGGGGTGTAAGTGAATTTAGCGCCGTTCTGAGTGAGGTGGGTGAGCTGGTGCTGGCGGATTTCCTTTTCCGCAATCACGGCCACTGTGCGGGCCTCGCGCACACAAACCCCATAGGTGCCGGCCAGAAAATGACGCCACGTCTCGTCGAGGAATTTCTGCATCGCCCCTGAGTGCTCACCGTCGGGGGCGGCGAAGAGAAAATCCAGACCAGCTTGCCCTGCTTGTCTGGCGATCAGCACGGCTTTGAGTTCGCTTTTGAATTCAGCCGCAAGCTTCGGGCCCAGCGTGGCCAAGGTCGGCCAAGGCTTTCGCTTTCCGGCTGCACTGCACCAGGCTGCGACCGAACCCGCGTAATATTCCCCGGAGAGCCCTAGGCCTGGGATCACTGTCTCGCCAAAGACAAAGGAACCGATCCGGTCGGGTGACGTCACCCGGTAAGATGGTCCCGGAATACAACCCGCCGCCTGCAACGCCCGAATCTCTGAGTCGGATACTCCCGTAGACTCGACCAGCGCCGAGAGCGGGACAAAATGCTGCACGAGGTAGGCGCGGATCTCGGCAGCCGTTGGATTCATAAGTGTTTTGACCGGGAGTCCGCTGGCACCCGGGACGCGGCGGACCTGGCGCGCGAAACTTTAGCTGGCGGCATCCGCCGCCTTGACGAGGTCGATGAACGACCGCGCCTCGAGCGAGGCGCCGCCGATCAAGCCGCCGTCAATGTCCTTCTGCGTGAGCAGCTCGGCCGCGTTGGCCGGCTTCATGGAGCCACCGTAAAGGATGCGGACCTTCTGCGCGAGCGGTGCGCCGTAGAGCTTGGTCAGCAAATCGCGGATGAAGGCGTGGACTTCCTGCGCCTGCGCCGTGGTGGCGACCTTGCCGGTGCCGATGGCCCACACGGGCTCGTAGGCGATGATGACGCTGGTGATCTGCTCGGCCGTGACGCCAGCCAGGCCGCCCTCGGTGTGGCGCTGCACGACCGCGAGCGTGGAACCGGCTTCGCGCTCGGCGAGGGTCTCGCCGACGCACAAGATGGGCTTCAGCTGGTTGGCCAGCGCGGCGACAACCTTCTTGTTGATGAAGGCATCGGTCTCCGCGAAATAGGTGCGGCGCTCGCTGTGGCCGAGGATGACGTGGGTGACGAAGAGCGAGCGCAGCATCTCGGCGGAAGTCTCACCCGTATAGGCGCCGCTTTTCTCGGGATGCATGTTCTGCGCGCCGAGCTTGATGCTCTGGCCTTCCAGCGCGCGACCCACGCTCTCCAACGCGGTGAACGGCGGGCACAGCACGATGTCGACCGTGGCCTCGCGGCCGATCTCGGCCACGATGTCCTTGGTGAGCGCGACGCCGTCGGCGGCCGTCTTGTTCATCTTCCAGTTACCGGCGATGACTTTTCTGCGGAGGGTCATATAAAATGTTGTTTGGTCATCCTGAGCTCAGCGAAGGATCCAGCAGGATGCGCGCCGTCGGATGTGATTATGGATTCTTCGCTACGCTCAGAATGACAAGCTAATGTTGTTCACTGTTCGAGGAACGCCACACCCGGGAGGACCTTGCCCTCGAGGAACTCGAGGCTGGCGCCGCCCCCGGTGGAGCAGTGCGTGACTTTCTTCGCTACGCCGAATTTCTTGGCCGCGGTGGCGGTGTCGCCGCCGCCTACCACGGTGATCGCGCCTTGGGCGGTCGCCTCGGCGATGGCATCGGCCATGCCCTTGGTGCCGCCGGAAAACTTCTCGAACTCGAACACGCCCGGGGGCCCGTTCCAGATGATCGTCTTGGAGCTGAGGATCGCCGAGCGGTAGAGCTCGACCGACTTCGGGCCGGCATCGAGGCCCTGCCAGCCCTCGGGAATGTCCTCGCCAACGATCTGGGTGGCCGCATCAGGGGAGAACTTGTCCGCGGCGATGAAATCGACCGGGAAGACGAGCTTCACGTTTTTGGCCGCAGCCTTGGCCACGAGTTCCTGCACGATCTTCGCGCCCTCGGGGTCGAAGAGGCTCGCGCCGATCTGCTTGCCGAAAACGACCTTTTTGAACGTGAAGGCCATGCCGCCGCCGATGATGAGGACGTTGGCCTTGTCGAGGAGGTTGTTGATCAGCGGAATCTTGTCGGCGATCTTCGCGCCACCGAGGATGGCGAGCAGCGGGCGCTCGGGATGATCGATGACCTTGGCGAAGGCCTTGAGCTCGGCTTCCATCAGGAAACCGGCGGCCTTCAACGGAAGCGTCACGCCAACCATCGACGAGTGCGCGCGGTGCGCGGTGCCGAAGGCGTCGTTGACGAACACGTCGCCCAGCTTCGTGAGGCTGGCGCGGAACGCGGCCACGGCGGCGGGATCGGCCTTCTTGGACGTGCCGTCCTCGAGCTTCACTTTGCCCTCCTCCTCGATGTGGAAACGCAGGTTCTCCAGCAGCACGACGGTGCCGGGCGCGAGCTTGGCGCAGGCGGCCTCCACGGCCGGGCCGACGCAGTCGTCGAGAAAGGTCACCTTCTTGCCCAGCAGTTTCTCCAACTCCACCGCCACAGGCTTGAGCGAGAACTTGGCGATCTTCTGGCCATCGGGCCGGCCGAGGTGCGACATGAGCACGATCGACGCGCCCTGCTCGAGCACGTATTGGATCGAGGGCAGCGCGGCGGCGATGCGGGCCGTGTTGGTGATGGCGCCGGTGGCCTTGTCCTGCGGGACGTTGAAGTCCACGCGCATGAGGACGCGCTGGCCGGAAAGCTTGAGATCGCGGAGGGATTTGAACTTGGACATGGGAAACGAAAGTAGCGGGTAGTGAGTAGTGGGTAGCGAGTAGTCGGAAAAAGAAAGCGAGTAGGAGCCGGTGGATGCTCGCTACTCGCTACTCGATGCTCGCTACTTGAGGCAGCGCAGCTGCCTTAGAGCTTCGCGGCGATCTTCTTGGTCAGTTCGACGACCCGGTTGGAATAGCCCCACTCGTTGTCATACCAGCTGACGAGCTTGAAGAAGCGTTTGTTCAGCTCGATGGACGAACCGGCATCGTAGATCGACGACAGCTTGTCGTGGATGAAGTCGCTCGAGACGACCTCGTCGCTGGTGTAACCAAGGATGCCCTTGAGGTAGGTCTCGGACGCCTTCTTGAGGGCGGCGTTGATCTCGGCGAGGGAGGTGTCCTTGGTGCTGCGGAAGGTCAGGTCCACGACGGAAACCGTCGGGGTCGGCACGCGGAAGGACATGCCGGTGAGCTTGCCCTTGGTCTCGGGCAGCACGAGCGCGGTGGCCTTGGCGGCACCGGTCGAGGACGGGATGATGTTGATCGCGGCGGAACGGCCGCCCTTCCAGTCCTTCTTCGACGGACCGTCCACGGTCTTCTGCGTCGCGGTGTAGGAGTGGATGGTGGTCATCAGGCCTTCCTCGAGGCCGAAGCCTTCCTTGAGGATCACGTGGACGAGCGGCGCGAGGCAGTTCGTGGTGCAGGAGGCGTTGGAAATGATGTGGTGCTTGCTGAGGTCCAGCTTGTCGTCATTCACGCCGAGCACGATGGTGATGTCCTCGCCCTTGGCCGGGGCGGAGATGATGACCTTCTTGGCGCCGGCGGCGATGTGGCCCTTGGCCTTCTCGGCCTCGGTGAACAGGCCGGTGGACTCGATCACGAGGTCCACGCCCAGCTTGCCCCACGGGAGCTCGGCGGGAGACTTGGCGGAGACGACGAGGATATCCTTGCCGTTGACCACGAGCACATCGTCTTCGGCTTTGTCCGGAGCGGACTTCTTGGACGACACGGTGCCCTGGAACTTGCCCTGGGTGGAGTCGTATTTGAGGAGATAAGCCAGGTTGTCGGCGGGCACGATGTCGCCGACGGCGACGACATCCAGTTCCTTGCCGAGCAAGCCCTGCTCGACGAGTGCGCGGAAAACGAGGCGGCCGATGCGGCCGAAACCATTGATTGCTACTTTGACTGCCATATTGGGTGTGGGTTGGTGGACGTTGAGACCGCGACTGAAATGCCGGGCACGGGCTTTGGCAAGTGCGATGCTCGAAATGTGCCATAATCCGCGCAGCAGTAGGCACTATTTGCGTAATAAACAGTGCTCCCGCCCGGTCGGCCGGAAAGTTTATCCGCTAATCCAGAGGCTGCACCCCAACCCGGGGATGAAAATCCCCGCCGGGGACAACTGCGCCGGGGCCGGCCGGCTCTGCGGGTAGAAGCACTCGTGGTCGGCCAGCAGCTCCCAGCCCACGCTGGCGAACTCCCCGATCGGAATCGTCGTGTCGTCAATGTGCGGGTTGACGGCGAACATCAACTTTTGCGCGCCCTGGCTGCCGTCGGCGTTGTAGATCGCCACCATGGCCGGCTGCCCGGGTGAGGCAAAGCATTGGAAAAATCCTTCCGAAGGCCGCGACCATTGCCGCAGCAACTGGCCGCGCACCGACCGCCGGAACGCGATCCAGTCGGCAAAATATTTGTGCGTCGCCGGGTAGCGCGCCAGCCGCCGATAATCCAGCGCGTTGAGGTCGCCGCGCTGATAGGTGTTAGTCACCCCGTGCTTGGCGCGCAGGAAATCCTGCCCTTCCGCCAGCAGCGGGATGCCCACCGAGGCCAGCAAAATCGCCGCCATCAGATGCGTGCGCTGCCGGTCGTTCTGGGTGGGATGGAAACCGTTGTGGTCCGGGTTCTCCGTGATGTTGTCAACCCAGGTGCGGTCGTCGTGCGACTCGGTGTAGTTGACCGTCTGTGCCGGCCAGTAGGCGAAGTGCCACGGCGAGCCCTTGAGGAAATACTCCAGCGAGTCCGCTCCGCCCCGCCCATGCACGTAGTCGCGCAGGAAATTTCGGTAATTGTCATTCCACGAGGCGTAGCCGGTGGGCCGCAGGGCCGCCGCGATGTGTCCGCGGAAACTCCACGGCTCAGCGATGAGAATCACGTCCGGCTTGACCAGCTTCACCGCCGTCTCGATCTCGCGGAGCACGTCCACGCCGATCAGCTCGGCCAGGTCGAAGCGGAATCCATCGACGCCGTAGACCTCGATCAATTGCACGAGGCTGTCGATGATCAGGCGCTTCGTCATCGCCGAGCGGCAGCGCAGGTCGTTGCCGCAACCGCTCCAGTTCAGCAGCGCGCCATCGTCGCCGAGTTCAAAGTAGTAGAGTTTGTCGACGAACATCAGGTGAGCCGGCTCGCCCACGTGGTTGTAGACCACATCGATGACCACCGCCATGCCCTGCCGGTGGAACGCCGCCACCAGCTCCTGCAGTTCCTTCACTTGGGAAGCGTGGGCGCCGTCCAGACCGTAGCTGCTCGACGGCGCGAAGAAATTCGTGGTCATGTAGCCCCAGTGGTATTCCTCACGGGTCTTGCCGTCGGCTTCGTGGACCGGCTGCAGCTCCACGCAATTAACGCCGAGTTTCTTCAGATAAAAATCCGGACTGTTCACCCACTTGGTTAGCCCGGTGAAGCCCAGCCGCTCGTCCGCGCTGAGCGGGATCGGCGCATTGGCCGCGAGGTCGCGCACGTGCGCCTCGACCATCACGAGGTCCTGCCAGGCAGGCGTGGCAAACGAGCGATCGCCCGACCCCACCCACGCCGGATCGAGCACGATGCCCGGACCGTCGCGGCTGACCGTGGCCCGCGCGTAGGGATCGAGAATCTTCTGCCCGGGATGGAAATGACCGAACACATCGTGCGGGCCGCTCACCGAATACCAGTAATACCAGCCGTGCAGGTTGCGGTTCAGGTGCGCCTCCCACACGCCCTGCCAGCCGCCCTCCTCCACCTTCCGGTCGAGCTCATAACCAAAAGCCTGGCCCATCTCCTCGAGCTTCTCGCAGAGGAACAGCCGCACATGCTTCGCCCGCGGGGCGAACAGCCGGAAGGTCGTCTCCCCGCGCTTGATGAGCGCGCCCAGCGGCAGGTCGCTGCGCATCTCGTGGAAAAACTTTCCCAGCCGCACGCGCGTCTTGGGCGCTTCGCGGCCGTCGCGCACATGCACGACGGTGTAGGTCTGGTTGAGCAGCGCCGGCTCGGTCGTGGTGAAGCGGAAGAGATTTCGCCCCGTGCGATGGCTGAAGATCGCGCGGTTAAAACGCCCCTTGGCGTCCGCCAGGAGATTCGTCGCGTCGCGCGGCAGGTCGAGCCAGCGGTTGTCGCCCGTCACAAACTTGAACTGCTGCGGCGGCTCTGTCAGCAGCGGGCCGGCGGGCTTGCGCAGCAGGAGGACGGGGCGGCCGTTCAATTCGCCCGGCACCATCGTCCATTCCACCTTGCCCACCGCGTCCTGCCAGCCGTTGAAGTCCCCCGCCACATAGATCGGCATCTCCTCAAAGTTCACCCAGCTGTGCTCGGCCGGATCCAGCATGAACACCAGCTGCCCCGCCTCGTCCACGTAGTAGGCCGCCTCGTCGGCATAGAGCGACGGCTCCGCCGGACACAGGTCGGTGAACGCAAAGGCCTTGTCTCCCGGCGCCAGCAACGGCAGCGAGGCCGCCGTCCAGTCCGCCCCCATCTCGATGATCCCCGCCGACGCGGAAATCAACCAAGCACGGGCGATGCGATGGGCTTGCTCAGGGGAGAAAGGTGCGCGGGTGTTCAAGACGGAAGAAGGACAGTGCTACTTTCCAGCAGTTGCCGCGCCATCGCAAGCGCAGTGTGGCGGAAGAATTTTCCCGCCGCGGATTGCACGGAGGGACACGGATAGGATCAAACCACTTGCCTTGTCATTCTGAGCGTAGCGAAGAATCCATCTGGAGGGCGGACGCCCTCGTCCGCCATGCCTCGCGGGGTGAGGGCACCCCGCCCACAAGAAGACTGGATCCTTCGCTACGCTCAGGATGACATTTCGTGTATTCAGTGTGTTTCGTGGTTTCCACCTCTTCCTTAAAATTAGTGTTCATTCGTGGCCATTAGTGGTTTCTCTCCCCCCATGTCCCGCATCCTCGTCGCCATGTCCGGCGGAGTCGACAGCTCCGTCGCCGCGCTCCTGCTCAAGCAGCAGGGGCACGACCTCGTCGGCGCCTACATGAAGAACTGGATCAACGAGGACAACGTCATTGGCCACTGCCCGTGGATGCAGGACATTGACGACGCGCGCGCCACCGCCGAGGCCATCGGCATCGAGTTCCGCGTCGTCAACCTCATGGCGGACTACCGCCGGCTCGTCGTGGACTACCTGCTCGACGGCTACCAGCGCGGCCTCACGCCCAATCCCGACGTGATGTGCAACCGCGAGATGAAATTCGGCGTGTTCGCGAAATACGCGAAGGCCGAGGGCTTCAGCGCCGTCGCCACCGGACACTACGCGCGGCGTGAAAGGTGGTCGTCGATTTCCACATCGACGACTGACGCCGGTGTGGAAACCGGCGCCCACCCTCGATATTCTCTCCTTGAGGGCTTGGACAAAAACAAGGACCAATCCTACTTTCTCGCGCTCCTTTCGCAGGCGCAGCTCCGCGACGCCCTCTTCCCCATCGGCCACCTCACCAAGCCCGAGCTCCGCGACCTCGCCGCCGACGCCAAGCTTCCCACTGCCCGCAAGAAGGACAGCCAGGGCATCTGTTTCATCGGCGAAGTGAAGATGGCGGACTTTCTCACCGCCTACGTGCCCGCGCACCCCGGCCCGATCGTCCGCGCCACCGATGGCAAGGTCATCGGCGAGCATCGCGGACTGCACTACTACACCATCGGCCAGCGCCGCGGCATCGGCATTCCGTCCAACACCGACCACGAGGCCTACGTGGTGGTGGGCAAACGCGCCAGCGACCACGCCCTGCTCGTCGCCTTCGATAAACCCGACGCGCCCGGCCTGTGGGCCAGCGAGTGCCGCGTGCACAGCCTGAGCTTCATCGGCGAACCGATCACCACACCCCGGCGCATTGAATGCCGCGTCCGCTACCGCGACCCCCGCGTGTTCATCGAGTTCAACCCCGGCCCGGATGCCACGGCACACGTCAAATTCTCCGAACCTCAGCGCGCCCTCGCCTCTGGCCAGATCATGGCGCTCTACGACGGCGAGCAACTCCTCGGCGGGGCCGTGTTCACCTAACCTAAAACGACGAAAGCTGGATCGTGTCTTCCTCCTCCTTCGTCCGCTCCACGGGTGGATTCAGGCTGATCAGGTAGGTCTGCAGGGCCTCGACAAAGCGGTGCTCCAGTATGACGGCGGCGAAGTCATGCTGCCTGGTCGATGAGTCCCACGGCCTCTGCTCGGCGCCCTTCTTGCCAAGCTGCGCGGCACTCGCCTTGAGTTCCCACAACGGGCCGGCCGCGGGCAAGGCCGCGACGATGCGCCCGGCCTCCGCCATCGCGGTCCAAAGCCGGGCAAGGTCGGTCACTTTCGCCAAGCTGGGCGATACATGGCGGCGGGTCGGGTCGAGTTCCAGCAGTTTGAGCTGCAAGTCATCGCGCTGCCCCGGGGTGAAGTGTAGTTTGGATTCGAGATCGCCGAGCTTGTCCCACGCGTTGAGGTAGAGCGGATCGAGCGTGACGGCCTTGCGGAAATGCTCCGCCGCTTCGGCCGGCCGCTCCTGCTGCTGCCGCAGGTAGCCCATCAGGTAGTGGAGCTGGGGCTTGTCGGGCCGGGCCGCGAGCATCGTGGTGAACACTTTCTCGGCCACACCCTGCGATTTCTCGCCGGCAAAGACATGTTCGCACCCAAAGCAGTGGCTCTCCACGCGACCGAAACTATCGGGCATCAGCTCAAAGGCGCGGCGGTAGTGCTCGGCCGCCTCGTCCACCTTGCCCTCGTCGGCCAGCCGCACCGCGAGCCGCGACTGGATGCAGTAGGCGTCTTGGAAAAACCCGAGCGCCTGCCGATAAAGCGCAATCGCGTGCGCATAGGCCCCGGTCTCAAACCAGCGATCCGCCGTTTCTGACAAGCGGATGGATTTGACCACGTCCTCGAAAAATTTGGCCTTCACCGCGTCGCCCTTGCCTTTCATCGCTTCGGCCATGAACGCATAGACGCGCATGCGGTCGCCCCGCCCCTCTTCGCCGTCCGAAGGATCCACGCTGATCGCCTGCTGCAAGGTCGCGATCGCCGCGTCCCATTGCTTGGCCTCCAGCTGGAGCCGCGCCGACCAGATCAGCGGCCGCTCCTCATAACGGTCCGCCGCCGCCAGTTTTTCCAGCAAGGGCTGCGCCTTGATCTTCCCGAGACCGAGATAGGCCGCATAAACCGCATCTAAGCCCGGCGTGGCCACGAGTTGCGCCTCAAGGATCCGGCGCGCCCGCGCCTCGTCCTTTTGGTGCAGCGCAACCTGCGCCATGTAGAGACCAACCGGCATCTTGCTCGATGAAACCCTTTCCTGCAGCAGCGCGCCCACATCCCGGGCGTTCCACCAGGGATTCTCCTGCACGAGCGCCCGCGCCTCCGACCAGTGGCCGAGTTCGATCGCCGACCGCAATTGTTCGCCCAACAAATTCTTCAGCTCGTAGTCCGGCAGATGGAATCGCTCATTCTCCTCGCCGTCCTTCTTCTGCGCCGCGGCCTTCTCCTTCTGTTTGGCGGCGACCACGCGGTCGAGCGTCGCGTGCCCGAGCCGGTAGCCGTCCGCGAGACGGCCCAGGCTGTTGAGCGTGGTCGTGAGTTTGATGGCACTGCTGAGCGCCTCGCCGGGCGCATCCGCCCAGCTTTTTCCCAGCAATGCCTCGGCGGTGGCTTGCGCGGCGGCGAAGCCCGGCGCGTCCTCCCGCAGATCGGCGAGTTGCAGGAGCTTCACGGCGATCTCGAGCTGGCTGTTGCGCTCCGGCTGGTTGGCCGCGGGTTGCTGCACCACGGCGCTCAGGCGGGCCACGGCGGCGGCGAGATCGTCGGTCGCGAGCTCAGCATCGGCCTGCATCTCCTGCACCCGCAGAAGATCCAGACCCGCGAACGCGCCGCTGGCTGCCATGCCCTTGATTAGCTCCTTCAATTCCTTTTGCCGGCCCAGTTGCGCTGACAAGCGGTTGAAGCGGTCCCACTCCGTGGCCACCGGGAATTTTCCCAGCCAGTCCTTGAGGAATTCCCATAGCTCCGGCGCCTGGCCGCTGTGTTCGAGGGCGTCCATCACTTCGTAGGGCAGGTCGAGCCTGGCGCTCGCGCCCGGCCGGCTGGCAAAAGCCACGGCATCCCGCGTGCGTCCGTCCTGGATCAGGCCGACAAGATAATAACCGCCCGCTCTTTGGAAATGACCATACTGGTCGGCTTTCGGGTCGGTCTCCGGAAAACGCTTCAGCAACGCCTCGAAGAGCGCGCCCGCCTCTACGGACTGTGCGAGACCCCACGAGGGTATTTTCAAATTGGCCATTTCCGCCAGCGCCAGCTCCCGCGCCAGGTGGCCGGTGGCCGGACCACTTTCATCCTCCAACGACAGCAGCACACGCAGCCGCAGCGCCCGGCGCAGTAACACCTCGGCCCGTTCGCGCCCGGCCAGTTTCACCAAGTCCGGGACGGAGATGCTCCGCACATACTGTTCCTCGGTGGCCTGCCCCTGATAGAGACTCTGCACGTAGCGCCCGATCAGCGGTTTTTCCATATACGATCCCAGTGCCTCCTGATCCACCTTGTGCAGTTCCGTGAATTCTTTTTCCAAGGCCTCAAGCTTCGCCGTCGCCACCGCCTCGGCCGTCTTCTTGTCCTTGGCTTTTTCGTATTCCTCGAGAATCACCATGTTTTTCAAGCCCAGCGCCTTGGCCGCTGCCATCAACCGCTCCAAGCGCACGAAGTTCTCCTCGCCGCCCAGCGTGCGCTTCACCTCCGCCAAGTCCAGCGGCTCAAGGGCCAGCAGTTCCTGCTCAAAATTTTCCAGTTCGCTCTCGGGCGTCTCTTGGTGCGCCTCGTCGTTGTCGGGGCGGAGGCTCGTCCGCATTCCCTCCACGGCATACGACACCCGCGAGGCCGGCCCGTTGGCCGCCGGCAACTCGGCCAGCACCGCCGCCCGATCGCCCAACAGATAAGCGAGCAGCCAGCTGCCCGCTTGCAACCGCTGTTGCTCCACGCCGGCCGGGGCCTTGGCCGCTGCGGCGACCAGCGCGCCACGCCACTGCGGCCACTCCGCCGGAGCAGGCAGCGCCCGCAGCAGACCGCTCATCGTCAGCGCGCCCGCCGCGTGCGGCCGGGCATAGTTACTTTCACTCTGGAGATTCTTCTGCGCGGCGTAGCGCTGGAAGTCCGCGATCCACGGACCGGGCTTGGCGGGTTTCTGAGCGGCGATGGCGCCGAGGCCCGTGATCAACACCACGAGACCGGCCAGAATCCGAAGGGGTAGTTTCATCGGACGCCACGGTGCCGGTTCACCCACGCGTTGACCAGCCAAAGGTCGCGACATGACAGAGCCGCGCCCGAGGAGTAGTCAATTACCGGAGGCAATTGACCCCCTAAAGCCTACGCCTGGAAATCGAATGTTGAAAATGAATGGGTTATCCGGAGTCTGACTCCATGCAGCAGAACAACCGTAGTCTTTACGCGGAGTCTGAATAACACTGTTGGGCGAAGAAATATGATTTCTCGTGCAGCAAAGTTTTATTCTGGGGTATGGCTTCCGATGTCTGCGTGCTGGGTCATCGTGGTTATTGTCGCAGCCATCTTTGCGGACCATCCCGACATCGTCGTGGGCATTGAAGCGGCGGTTGCTGGACCACTGATAGCGGTTCTTCTCGGAGCAGTGTTTTCCCGAGAGCAGAAGGCCGGCACATGGAATGCGGTGGTCGCGCATTCCGGTCCGCGTGAAGATGAGTTGTTTAGACTCGGCTTGAAGAAAGGACTCACTCTTGGGCCAGTGTCCGTCCTTGGTGTCGCACTGATTCCCGCGTCGATTTGGACCGCGGACCACATTTTGACAGCCTTCGGAAAATGAAGAAAGAGCCCAACAAGCGTCCAGAGCCAATGTCGGTGCTGCGCACCGCCATGGCTCATCACTGAACGTTCGGCCCACACATCGGAAGTATAGGAGACCACAATGCCCACTCGCAAAACAGACAAGACTTCGAAGCGCGTAAGTCCGAAACCTACCAAGCGCGCGGCGGCGGCGGTGCCGTTGCCGGAATCCATGGTGACCGGCAAGGCAAGCCCGGCCAAGGCTGCGGTCGGCGACAAGCCGGTCTTTGCTTACATCGCGAGTCTACCGCAACCGCAGCGCGGTATTGTGGAAAGAATTGACGCGCTAGCGGCGAAGACGCTTCCCGGCCTGCAGCGTTCCGTTAAATGGGGCATGTCCTACTATGGCGTCGGCGACGGCTGGTGCTTCTGTTGCGGCGGATTTTCTGGCCACGTCAAACTCATGTTCGTAAACGGCGCGGCGCTCAAGCCCGTGCCCCCGGTGACGCCGGTGGCGATGGGCAAGTCAACGAGGGGCGTTGAGCTCGGATCTGTGAATGAGCTGAACGAACCGCAGATTTCAAAATGGATGAGGCAAGTCACGGCCGTGCCTGGTGTCGGGGGTAAGAAGCAGTAAAGTGTAGCCCCCTGAAAAAAGAGCCGATCCAGCCGCCAAGGCCAACGCGCGGGAACGGGACGTGATTCGCATGGGCCTCCTCCGCTCAGCACCGCCGGTAGCTCAGAAGGGCTCACTCTCCGCTCGCCCGCGCGCGGCACATCTCTATCGTTCGGCTTCAAGGTAAGACGGGCTGCGACTAGCCCTTTTCCTGCTGAGAGCCTTCGGGCCAGAGTAAGTCGAATACTGGCGGGTGCTGCGCCGGCCGGAGCGAGCCGGGCCGAACTTCATCCTCCCGCAAAAACTAGCGGTTGATTCTCCGCCGTTCTTGGACTCCATAAGGCCGTCCTCCCTCCCGCAACCCGGCGCACTTAGCTTTATCCCATGGCTGAATCCACGAACACCTATGATGCGATTGTTGTCGGCTCCGGCATCACCGGCGGCTGGGCCGCCAAGGAGCTGACCGAGAAGGGCCTCAAGGTCCTCATGCTTGAGCGCGGCCGGCCCGTCGAGCACATCAAGGACTATCCCACCGCCCTCACGCCCCCGTGGGAGATCGACCACCGCGGCAAGAAGTCCAAGGCCCTCATCGAGGAACACCCCGTGGTGAATCGCGACTTTCTCAACCCGGCCAATCCCCACTTCTGGACCGACGAACAGGACTGCCCCTACAAGGAGGTGAAGCCCTTCGACTGGTTCCGCGGCTACCACGTCGGCGGCCGCTCGCTCCTCTGGGGCCGCCACAGCTATCGCTGGAGCGACTTCGACTTCGGCGCCAACGCCGAGGACGGCATCGCGATCGACTGGCCCATCCGCTACGCCGACCTCGCCCCGTGGTATGATTACGCCGAGACCTTTGCCGGCATCAGCGGTTCGCTCGAGGGCCTGCCCCAGTTGCCCGACGGGAAATTCCTCCCGGCCTTTGAACTCAACTGCGTCGAGCAAGACGTGGCCGCGCGCCTCAAGACCCGCTTCAACGACCGCCGCCGCCTCATCATGGGCCGTCTCGCCAATCTCTCCCAGCCCCACGGCGGACGCGTGAACTGCCAGTTCCGCGACAAGTGCTGGCTCGGCTGTCCCTTCGGCGCCTATTTCAGCACGCAGTCCGCCACGCTCCCGGCCGCCGTCGCCACGGGCAACCTCACGCTCCGGCCGTTCTCCATCGTCACCCAGGTCAACTACGACAAGGACACCAAGAAGGCCACCGGCGTCACCGTGCTCGATGCCGAGACGAACCAGACCTACGAGTTCAAAGCGAAGATCGTCTTCCTCTGCGCGTCGGCTTTCAACTCCACGTGGCTGCTCATGAACTCCGCCACGGCCATCTGGCCGGACGGCCTCGGCAGCAGCAGCGGCGAGCTCGGGCACAACGCCATGGACCATCACTTCCGCGTCGGGGCCGTGGGCGAGGTCGAGGGCTACACCGACCGCATCGTCTATGGCCGGCGGCCCGGCGGTTTCTACATTCCGCGCTACCGGAACTTATTTGGCGAGAAACGCGACTACCTCCGCGGCTTCGGTTACCAAGGCGCCGCCAGCCGCCTCGGCTGGGAGCGTGAAGTCCCAGAGATCGGCATCGGCGCCCCGCTCAAGGAGGCGCTCACCGAGCCCGGCCCGTGGACCATCGGCATGACCGGCTTCGGCGAGACCCTGCCCCACCACGACAACAAGATATCCCTCGACCGCGCATCCAAGGACAAATGGGGCCTGCCCATCCTCGCGATGGACTGCGAGCTCAAGACCAACGAGCACACGATGCGCCGCGAGATGATCGCCGACGCCGTGGAGATGCTCGAGGCCACCGGCGTGAAGAACGTCAAGCCGACCGACAGCGGCTACAACTTCGGTCGCGGCATCCATGAGATGGGCACGGCCCGCATGGGTCGCGACCGCCGGACATCCGTCCTCAACGCGCACAACCAGGTGTGGGATGCGCGCAACGTCTTTGTCACCGACGGCGCCTGCATGACCTCCGCCGCCTGCGTAAACCCGTCGCTCACCTACATGGCGCTCACCGCCCGCGCCGCCGACTTCGCCGTCGCCGAATTGAAAAAGGGAAACCTGTGATGAAACCTACACACCCCGCCCTTTGGGCGCCCCTCTTCCTAGAGGGGATTTCGTCTGCCTTGGTTTGGGTCCCCTCTATCAAGAGGGGTGGCGCAGAGCGCCGGGGTGTGTTCTGCCTCAATGGAATATTCCTAGCATGACCCCTCCCACTCCTCTCAGCCGCCGCGACGCCCTCGCCCGTATTGCCCTCGTGATGGGCGGCGCCTTCGTCGGCAGTGCCGCCTACCTGCGCGGCGAACCGCTCACCGGCAAACTCGTGTCGGCCAACTTCAATGCCGCGGACATCCACCTGCTGGACGAAATCGGCGACACCATCATCCCGGTCACCGACACCCCCGGAGCCAAGCAGGTCGGCATCGGTGGCTTCATGGCCATGATGGTCGTCGATTGCTACGACGACGCCCATCACGCCGCCTTCATGGCCGGCCTCGTCAAGGTCGACACCGCCTGTCGCGAAAGATACGGCCGGAAATTCACCGACGCCCTGCCCGCGGAACGCACCGCCCTGCTCAACGAGCTCGACACTGAGCAGCGCAAGCACACGGCCGCCAAGCAGGCGGACGAACCCGCGCACTATTTCCGGATGATGAAGCAAATGACCCTGCTCGGATATTTCACCTCGGAGATCGGCGCGACGCAGGTGCTGCGCTACGTGGAGGTGCCCGGTCGCTACGACGGCAACGCCCCCTACAAGAAAGGCGACCTCAACTGGTTCGTGGCCCCGTCCAAGGGATTGCAGATTTAAGCCGCGATAGCCGCCAAGGGAGCCCGCTTTTCGGGCCGCATCTCCTCCGGCTTTTCGGGGTGGTTATTCGGCGCGGGGCCTGCCAAGCATAGGGCGACTCCATGCCCTCCGATCCCCTCCAGCTCACACTCGCCGTCTTGGAATACGCGCTGATCTTTACCGGCGCGGGGCTGCTGCTCTGGCTGTTGTTCAACCGCGCGCAACGGGCCCGCTGGCTCCGCGTGCACACGCTGCCGCAGATCTTCCAGTCCCCGGCGGAATTCGCGCTGGGCGCCGTGCTGATCTATCTCACGGGCTTCGGTTGCAACGCCCTCGCCCAACTCCTGATCGGGCGCTGGCTGGGCGGCATCCCGGACCATACGGGCCTGCAGCTGTTTGTTTACAGCGTGGCGAATTATGGCGGCGCCCTGTTCGGGTGGCGTGTGCTGCTCCCCGCCGCGCTTCAGGCTTGGCAGACCGGGCCGGGCCTGCCCAAGGCCCGGACTACGCGGCAGACATTGTCGTGGTCCGAGGCGACCGGCTACGGCGTCGGGACGGTGCTCGTCGCCCTGCCGATTCTCATCCTCATCAGCCTCGGCTGGACGGAACTGCTCCGCGCCTGCGGCCTGCCCGATGACCCGCAGGACCTGATCGCGCTCTTCACGCAGACCAAATCCCCGCTCGTCGTCGGCGGGATGCTGGTGGTCGCCTGCGTGCTGGCCCCCATCTACGAGGAGCTGCTGTTCCGCGCCGGGCTCTACCGCTACGTCCGCCAGAAACTGGGCCGGACGCCCGCGTTGCTCATCAGCGGCACCTGCTTCGGGGCCATGCATCTGAACTGGGCGGGCTTTTTGCCGCTCGCGGTGCTGGGGATGTTGCTGGCCCTGGTCTATGAAGCCACCGGCTCGATCCGCGTGGCCATCGTCGCCCACGGCCTGTTCAACCTGAACACGATCATTCTGCTGCTCTCCGGCCTTTCCCAGGCGAATTCATGAGCCCGTTCACGTCCAGTCGCGCCTCCTCGGTGGGCGCCCGCGGCGAACGCCGCCTGATCACCGAGATCCGCCGCTGGCTGGGTGACGCCTCGCCTGCCTCGCCCTTCGGCATCGGCGACGACTGCGCCGTCATCCCGCCGACCCGCCGGCACCAGCTCGTGACCACCGACCCGGTGATCTACGGCAGTCATTTTGACGACCGCGTGCCCGCGCGCGCTGTCGGCGCCAAGCTCCTCAAGCGCAACTTGAGCGACATCGCCGCGATGGGCGGCCGGCCGGTGGCGGCGGTCATCTCGCTCGCGCTGGCCCCCGAGACCAGCGTCGCATGGCTGCGCGGCTTTTATCTCGGACTCGCGGACTGCGCCCGCCGGCATCGCGTGAAGATCGTCGGCGGCGACATCACGCAGGGACCGAAAGGATTCTTCGGCGCATTCCTCACCCTGCACGGTGAATGCACCGGCCGGCTCATCACCCGCACCGGCGCCAAGGCAAGCGATCACATTTTTGTCACCGGCCGGCTGGGCGGCAGTCTGCTGGGGCATCACTATCAATTTTCTCCCCGGCTCGCCGAAGGCGCATGGCTCTCCCGCCGCGCTGAAGTGCGCGCCATGATGGACGTAAGCGACGGGCTGGCCAAAGACCTCGACTGCCTTACCCCGGCCGGTCTGGTCCCCGCGCTCGACGAAACCGCAATTCCGATCAGCACCGCCGCCCGCCGGCAGGCGAAGCGCTCGGGGAAAAGTGCGCTGCGTCACGCCCTCGGCGACGGCGAAGACTACGAACTGCTGATCATTATTCGCGTCGCAGCGGATCTCGCCCGCCTGCAACGCGACTGGAGAAAACATTTTCCCCGGGTGCCGTTGACGCTCATCGGTCGCTTCGTCTCTCGGGGCAAGGTGCCCGCCGGCGCGCTCAACCTCACCGACTATCGCGGCTATGAACATCTGCGGTGAAAGGCACTCAACCTGTAGGTCGGGCTTTACGCCCGACGTGTCGGGGATGAACCCCGACCTACAACAATGACTATCTTGGAAAAGCTCCGCGCCGGCATCACGACCGCTTCGGCGGCAGAGACCCGTGCGCTCGCTGCGGAGCTGGCCGCCGCGCTGCCACCCGACACTGCCCTCGCCCTCCACGGCGACATGGGCGTGGGCAAGACGACTTTCGTGCAGGGTCTCGCGCAAGGCCTCGGCGTGCGCGAGCAGGTGACGAGCCCGACGTTTGCCATCTATTCGATTTATCAAGGCGCGGGCCGCAAGCTGGTGCACCTCGACGCCTATCGCTTGGAAAAAGAATCGCAGCTCGACGCGCTGCTGCTGGAGGAATTTCTCACCAGCCCGTGGTGCCTCGCCATCGAGTGGCCGGAGAAGACCGGCGCGTGGCTGCCCAAGAATGCCTGGCACCTGACGCTCTCGATCGAGAGCGGCGACAAGCATCACCTGCGCCTGAAATAAAAAGCCCGCTCGATTTGAGCGGGCTTGGTGAAGTAATCAGGTTTGGGCTTCGGGCTTGGGCTCCTCGGCGGGGGCAGCCGTTTCCGGGACTGGCTGTGCCGGGGCGGTGTCGGCCTCGGAACTCGGGACAGGCGCGGGCGCAGCAGCCACTTCCGGGAAGTCCACCGGGTCGTTCTCCTCGTCGCCCGCCTCGGCTTTCTTGGCGGACTGCGGAGCCATGGCCGGCGGGGCGAAGAGCTTGCTGTCGGAGAACTCCGTGACGTAGCCCTCCATGACGAGCCAGCGCAGGTCGTTGCTCATCTTGCGCAATTTCTCGGCCTGCTCCGGCGGCAGGGCGGCGAACGGGGCCTGGGACAGCGTGGTGCCCTCGGGCACGGGCGTGGCAGCTGGTTGGGCGGCGACCTCGATGCCGAGGTAGTTCTTCGGCAGATCCTTCACATGGACCATCGGGTGCTTCTCGATGA
>JAHFTH010000154.1:1576-7987 GCA_023269445.1 Lacunisphaera sp. | reverse complement strand
TTGGTGCAGATTGTTTTCTACCGCATCCTCAAATACCGCCATACCTACCGCGACGAGGGCAAGTTCTCCGCCTGGATCTACCATCTCGCCCGCAAGGTCGCGGCCGATCACTTCCGCAAGCACGCCTCCACGCCGACCCCGACTGATCCCGCCGACTTCCACGAACACGCCGACCAGGCTCCCGCGCCCGATTCGAACGCCGCGACCTCCGACGACCTCTCCCTCCTCCGGCGCGCCTTGACCCACCTCACCCACGAACACCGCGAGGTGCTCGTGCTCGCCCGCCTCCAGCATCTCAACCATCAGGAAATAGCCCGGCTCCTCGACTGCTCGGTCGGTGCCGTCAAGGTCCGCGCCCACCGCGCCCTCAAGGAACTCCGCGAGGTCTATTTCAAAATCCGCAAGGAACAGGCGGCGTAGCCGCCTGCGGGAAAAGTGAAAGTGATAGTGTTCCAATCTCCCAAACCACCCGAAACCTACTCTGCTTCACCCTCACTTCTTCCCCCTCTCACCCTCACCTTCACTTTCACTGCTCCCCTCCTCCCATGAACTGCTCACGTGTCCAGGATAGCTTCATCGATTATCAGGACGGCACTCTGCCGGCTGGCGACGCCACCGCGCTCCACGCCCATCTCGCCACCTGCCCCACCTGCCAGCGCGAATGGTCCGCCCTGCAGGAGATGACCCGCAAACTCGACGCCCTCCCTGCCATCGAGGAACCGAGCCCGCGCCTGCGCGAACAATTCTACGCCATGCTCGAGACGCACCAACGCGACGCCGACAGCGTCAGCCCCTTCGCGTTCGCCTGCGGCAGCATCGACCGTTTCTTCGCCGCGCTCCTGCCCGCGCAACCCGCCCTGCAATTTGCCTTCGCCCTCGCGTTGCTGGCCGGCGGTCTCTTCGCCGGCGCCCGCTACTTCCACCCACCGCTCATCGTCCCCGCCGTAGATAATTCCGCCAAGCAGGAGATCGCCGCCCTCAAGGCCCAGATGAACGACATGGGCAGTCTCGTGGCCGCTTCTCTCCTCCAGCAGAAATCCACCAGCGAGCGCCTCCAGACCGTGCTCGCCACCATGGATCTGCCGAGCCCCAATCGCCGCGTGCTCACCGATCTCGTCGGCGCGCTCGCCCTCGACCCTTCCGTCAACGTCCGGCTCTCCGCCATCGAGGCCCTCACCGCCCATGCCGACCAAGCGGTCGTCCGCCAAGGCCTGCTCGCGGCGCTCTCTCGCGAATCCGCGCCGCTCGTGCAGGTGGCCATGATCGAGTTGCTCACCTCCGTCCGCGAGTCCGGTGCCGCCCCGCTCTTTGACCGCCTCAGCCGCGACGAGACCGCCGACAAGAACGTCCGCGAGTCCGCCCGCCGCGGCCTAGCCCTCCTCCGCTCCCCTTCACCCACTGACCCTCTCAAAAACAAACAACCGTCCAATCCCGCCCTCTCATGAACTCCCTGTTCCGCTTCACACCGTGTCCTCTCGCCCTCCTCGTCTCGCTTGTTCTGCTCCTTCCGGCCGCCCGCGCCGGGAATGACGAGGAGGAACCCGAAGGCTCTACCGCCCGCGTGCAATTCTCCGATCCCGCCAAGCCCGGCACCCTCAAGCTCTCGCTGCCCTGCGCCGAGGCCCGTATCACCGCCACCGATGGCCACGAAGTCGTCGTCACCTCTTCCCTCGACCAGAAGGGCCGGGCCGAGGTGGACCACGAGGGCTTCCGCCGCCTCGACGAGAATGTGACCTTCGAGGCTGTGGAAAAGGACAACGTCGCCACCATCACCATCGCCGGCGACAATTCCTGGGCCGCCCAGGGTGCCGAGTTCGACATCCAGGTTCCGCGCAACACCAACCTCATTCTCCACACCGGACAGGGCGGCGACATCGAGGTCACCGGGGTCGAGGGCGACATCGATATCAGCTGCATGAATGGCGATGTCGTGCTCCGCGACATCGGCAGCTCCGCCGTCGTGAACACCTTGAACGGCGAAATCAGCGCCACCTTCAAGCACGCCCCCACCAAGGCGGTTTCGCTCTCCTCCATGAACGGCGAGATCGATCTGCGTCTCCCCGGCGACACCAAGGCCAATCTCCGCATGCGCACCCACAACGGTTCCATCCGCACCAACTTCCCGGACGGCGTCCTGCAGGCCAAGACCGAGAAGGTCAGCCGCGTAAAGTCCGCTGACGCTCGCCCTGATTTGACGATTACGATCAAATCAAACGGCGATATCGCCGTGGGGGACGATCCCGTGCCCGTTTCGCTTGAGAAACTGGAGCAAATCACGGCAAAAATATCCAAAGAGGACGGCCAGGCCGTGGTGCTGATCCGCGCCTCCAATGAAGCCAACCTCAAGATTTCCACTGCGGTGATGAATGCCTGCCGCAAGGCCGGTCTTATCAAGATTCGTTTGGCTTCTGATGAGAGCTCCGCCGACGCGCGGCCTGAGGCCAGCACGAGAGAGATCTCCCGTGAGATGGCCCGCGAAACCGCCCGCATGGACCGGGACCACGCGAAGATCGCCAAGGAAGTAGCCAAGGCCGTTGCCGAGGCCAATCAGATCGCGGCCTCGGTCACATCGGCCATTGATGGCGATACTTCCCTCGCGCCCGTGCCTCCCATGCCCCCGATCCCGCCCATGCCGAACTTCGGCGGCAAGTCCATCGTCGGCACGCTCAATGGCGGCGGCATCGACATCAAGCTCACCTCGATGAACGGCACCATCACGCTGCGCGAAACCAAGTAAGCGGCCACGCTTTCGTGGCCGGGCCGACTCTGGCCCGGCCTTTTAGTTGGGATCCACAAAAGGCACCGAGCCGACCTCGCGCTGATCGCGCCCTTTCAACCCGAGCAGCCACGACCGCTCTGGGGCCAACGGGCGCAACGCATCGCTGCGCACCGTGATCCACCCCAGTCCGTCAAACTGGAAAGGCCAGCCTGTTTCCTGGGCGGCGGCGCGCGGCGATCCATCGGGGTTGATGCTCTGGATCGAGACCTGCGCATTGCGCGCGTTGAGCACCAACCGTTCGGTCGCTGGCTGGTCGGGATCAAAAACCTCCAGCGACTCGACGGACTCCCCGGTCCCGACGAGACAAGCCCGGAACGAGTGAGTGTCACCTGAGCCAGATGTCTGCCACGCTGTCTCCACGGGTGCGATCGCCCGGCCTTTCTTTACCCAAAATCCCAGGCCATGGATACTGAACGCAGGTTGGTAATTCGAGAGGAGATAGACAAACAACGGCCCCCTAGGTTCGGCGCCACTGCCGCGCAAGATGGCGAGCAAGGCCTGATCCACCACGAGGCCCGGACGGCGGGCCCGTTCCATCGCCTGGATGATCGCGTGCTGCTCGGTTTCGCTCAGCAGTGAATACCACAGGGTGGTGTTTCGCTGGGTCGGCGTCGGCCGGCCGCTCCACAAATTGAAACTGAACATCCCCGGCAGGGAGAAGAGCACGTCCGCCTGCAACACGCTGTTGGCGACCACCGACCGGTAGGCGGCCGTTTCCCGCTCGCTCAACCGCAGGCCGCCGGTCCCCGGCAGCGCGAGCGCGGTGTTCGACCAATAGATCTGGCGATATTCCTGCGCCATCATTCCGACCTTCGCGCCCGCCACCAAAACCAGCAGGCCGCTCAAAATCAGGCCCGGACGGAAGCGAGCGCCACACCGTGCCTCCAGCCATGCACCGGTCTCTGGCACGGCCATGGCCACCACCGCGAACAGCAGGAAACTGCCCCAGCAGATCTGGATGCCGCCTACCGGATAGGCATGCAGGGTTTGCAGGAGCAGCGCGCAAACCACCAGGGCCCGTCCATCGCTCTCCGTCGGGCGGCGTGGCACCCCAGATAACTCCACGAGCCACACCCAGAGCCAGGGTATCGCGTAGCTGAACAACACCCCGATCACCCGAAAGTGTTCCAACAGGGCGAGCACGGCCAGCAGGCCAACCAGCAGCAGCAACCGCAGGCCAATCACCAGATGTTCCGCCGCCGCCACCCGGCCCTGCTGCAACAGCCAGCGGTAGCCGGCTAGCGCAACCAGTGCCGCCAACGCCATGAGCAAGGTTCCTGGCCGCCAGTCCACCGCATACGAATAAGCCTCGGCGTGCCTCATCGGGCCAAGCAACATGCCCTCCAGCAGTGCCGCCGCCGTGGTGCCACGATACATCACGGCCGCCACCACCAACCCACTCACCCCGGCCGCCCCGAGGGTAAAAGCCGCGACGGGCCGGAAGCCCGTGCTCCGTTGCGACCGGATGACCACGGCGATGCCGGTCAAGCCCGCCGCATAGAGCAGCAAAAACGTCTGCACCCAGGCCGCATGGAGCAGCCCGTGCATCAACGCCGCAGCAAACAACACCCCCGCGGCCACTTCCCCGACCGGTATTCCCCGGCGGCGCCACCGGTGGTGGGTTGTAAGGATGAACCAGCCCCCGCAGCCGACGGCAAACAATACGCCGACGTTGATCTTGAGCAGGCCCAGACCGGCGGCCCCGGCGCTGCCGACCGCCACCGCCCAATTGAGACGGCCTCTTTCCAGCAACTCAACCATGGCCCACAAAACGGCCGGCAGCAGAAAAACAACCACGGCCCCGGGATGAAACGCCTCCTCGCTCAGCTGGTGGAGAAAGATAAAAACCGCGACCCCGCTGAACCATGCCATCGCGCGCTCGCGCACGAGCCGGCTCACCAACAGGCCCGTGCCCGCGGCCCCGCCCAGCCACAGCGTCAGGGTGAACCACCGGGCAAATTCATGGTCCATCACCGCCCCGCTCAGCCGCTGCACGCCCTCCAGCAGGACGTAGAAGCCGGGGCCATACTGGGTATATATATTACTGTAGAGCCCGCCGTGCTCCAGATACGCCCGCACCGTCAGTAGGATGTAGCCCTCGTCATCGTAATAGGGGAAATGCGCAAACATCCGCCAGAATCCCGTCAAACCCAGCCAGACGACGGAGACCAAGAGCACCAGTATTCCTGGCCAGTTGACCCGCTGCGAAAGTGGTTGCCCGGATGCCATGAAACGCGCGTCCCATCTAGACCACCGCGCCGCTGTCGCAAGGGGAATGACCCACATGACCGCATTTTCAGTTGCGCGCCACCGGACCGCTCCCCAACTTCCTCGCACAACGGGCCGGTTGTGCGGCTCTGCTTTGGTCAAAATAATGCCGCTCTATTCCTCTCCTCTAATCGCCTTATTGTTTTTGGCTGCCTCCGGCAGTCTGTTGCTCCTGCTCCTGCGTCGTCATCGAGCAGGATTCTTTTTTTCGCCCCTCCCGGCCGGAGCCGGCTGCGCCGCGATGCAGGCACCCGCCGGCAGCCGTTCATCCAGCGGCACGCCTTTCCCGCAGCCCGCCCAAGGCGAACTTATCCTCGTGGTTGACGACGAGGCGAACGTCCGCGACTTGCTGAGCACCGTGCTCCTTAATCATGGCTATCAAGTGCTGCTCGCCCGCGATGGCGTGGAAGGCCTGCGGTTGTTTTCCGCCGCGCCGGACCAGATTGACTTGGTCCTGACCGACCTGCACATGCCCAACAGCAGCGGGCAATCTTTCGCCGATCTGCTTCGGCCCATCCGTCCTGATGTCCGGATTCTGTTCATGAGCGGCCTGGACAGCAACGAAGGCGGATTCGAGCCCGGCGCCGTCCGCTCCCACGACCCGTTCTTGCTAAAACCCTTCAAGCCCGCTGCACTGCTGGCGACGATCCACAAGCTGCTGCATCCCGAAGACATTCTGAAAATCTGACCCTCATGTCTCCCGATCCAGAGCCGCCGGACCTTCCCGCCCCGCCTGCTCTGCCGGTTACCGAGACTGTCGTCACGGATCAGGTGGTGGCACACGCCAACGAGGGGCACGGCACCCACGGACCGCTCCACACTCACTGCGAGAACTGCGGCACCAAACTCGCGGGCCCGTTCTGTCACGCGTGCGGCCAGCATGACTTTGAGTTTCACCGCTCCTTCTGGCACGTCTTCCTGGAAGTTCTCGAGAGCTTCTTCCACTTCGATGCGAAGCTGTTCCGCAACACCCTGACGCTCCTCTTCCGCCCCGGCCGGCTGACGGCCGACTTCAACGCCGGCAAGCGTGCGGCCCAGATGCCACCCTTCCGGCTCTATCTCTTTGTCAGCGTGCTGTTCTTCTTTCTGCTTTTTCTGGAGGGCAACGACCCGGTCGAGCCCATTGGCGACAAACTAAAACCTGTCGTGCAAAGCACGGTCAACGGTCAGCAGGTCAGTCCGCTTGAGGCCCTGCACAGCGCCACGCAGGCTATTGAAGCGGAGGATGCGGATGACAAGACTAGGGAACCCGCCAAGCCCGAGCGCAACGTCGACCAGCTCCGTCATTTCGCCGAGCAAATGCAGGCCGAGCAGGAAAAGGCCGCTAGCAAAAAACCAAAAACAGAACGCGACGCTGAACGCTG
>JAHFTH010000154.1:0-1566 GCA_023269445.1 Lacunisphaera sp. | reverse complement strand
CAGGAGTTGGTGGCGCATTTCCTTCACGCTATTCCCAAGCTGCTGCTCCTCTGCCTCCCGCTCTTCGCCCTCTACACCCGGGTGCTGTTCCGCAAAAGTGGGCAGGTCTACCTGCAACATCTGGTGCTGGCCCTGCACTTCCACACTTTCATCTACCTCTGGCTTATGACGCGCAACGGCTGGGTTTTCCTCGTCGGCCTGCCAGGCTGGGGGATCGCCCCGGTTCTCCGCGCCGTCTGCAGTCTCTGGCTGTATGTCTATCCGTTCATCATGCTGCGCTATCTCTTTGGAAATTCCTGGCTCAAGACCGTCCTGAAGACTTTCCTCCTGCTGAATCTGTATTTTCTGACCCTCGCCCTTGTCATGGTGATCAGCGCAATCGTTTTGTTCCTCATGCTCTAATCAATCCATGGCCAAATCTGAAAAACCGCCCCGCACGCCCACCACCCCGTTGTTCCACTGGCTGCAAGAGCGCGGCACCGGCGTGCTGCTCCATCCCACCGCGCTGCCCGGCACGCAGGGTTGCGGCGTGTTTGACCAACACGCGATCCGCTTTCTCGATTTTCTGCAGGCTGCCGGCATCAAATACTGGCAGGTCTGCCCACTCGGCCCCACCGGCTTCGGCGATTCGCCTTATCAATGTTACTCCGCCTTCGCCGGCAACCCCAGCCTCGTCGATCTGGGAGAGCTCGTGCGCTACGGCCTCTTACCCGCCAGCGACCTGACGGCCTTCGCCGCGCTCTCCACCGACCAGGTTGATTTCGAAGCCCTCGCCGGGTTGAAGCCCCGACTGCTCCAGACCGCCCACCTTCTTTTCAAACAGAAACAGCCCGCGCTGCCCTACGGCGATTACGCCACTTTCTGCCAGCGTGAAGCCCACTGGCTCGACGCCTATGCCTACTACCGCGCGCTGAAGGATCATTTCGCGGGTGGCCCTTGGTGGGAGTGGCCGGCTGAAGCCCGCGAATATCCGCGCGCCATGAAATCCGCCCTGCGCTCAAAGCTGGCCGACGCCACCGACACCTACCGCTTCGGTCAGTATCTGTTCTTCGGCCAGTGGGCGCAGCTCCGTGCCGCCGCGCGCGAACGCGGCGTCCAGATCATCGGTGACCTGCCGATCTTCGTCGCCGGCGACTCCGCCGACGCTTGGGCCAACCCACAACTCTTCGAACTCAACCCAAAAACCCTCCAGCCGATTGCCGTCGCCGGCGTGCCGCCGGATTATTTCTCGGCCGACGGGCAGATGTGGGGCAACCCGCTCTACGACTGGAAGGCCCACCGCGCCGACGGCTACGCCTGGTGGTGCGCCCGCCTGCGCGCCTCGCTGGAGCAATGCGATATTGTGCGCATCGACCACTTCCGCGGCTTCGATGCCTACTGGCGGATTCCGCTGCCCGCCGAAAACGCCCGCAGTGGGGCATGGATGCCCGGCCCGGGACTCGATCTCTTTCGCGCCTTTCAGCGCGCCCTGCCGGATGCGCGTATCATCGCGGAGGATCTCGGCGTGCTCACCGACTCCGTCAACCAGCTCCGCGCCGACACCGGTCTGCCCGGCATGCTCGTGCT
>JAHFTH010000282.1 GCA_023269445.1 Lacunisphaera sp. | reverse complement strand
TTCTGCGGCGTTCGCGCGGCGACTTCAGGGGATGTGCCGGCTCTGCTGGGCCTGATGCGTGAGTTGGCGGTGTTTGAGCGTTACCTCGACCGTTTTGCCGTGACAGAGGCCGAGTTGCTTCGACGCGGCTTTCCGGCTGCGGGCGAACCGGAATACTTCGCGTTCGTGGCCGAGAGCCCGACCGGCCTCGCCGGCTATGCGGTTTATTACCTGATCCCGTTCACCTACGATCTGAAGCCCAGCTAGTCTTGAAGGAATTGTTCGTGCGTGCGGCCGACCGGTCGGCGGGCCTCGGCGCGGCCCTGCTGGACCAAGTGCTGGCGGAGGCCCGGCGGCGAGAGTGCGGGCAGATCAAGTGGGCGGTGTTGCCGGATAATGACCGGGCCAAGGCGTTCTCCCGTCGCTGGAGCGGCGCACACGATAGCCAATGGGAATACTGGCAGCGAGAAGTGGGTCCCGGGTAGGAGCGGCTTTAGACCGCTATGGATTTTTATCGCGGGGTAAACCCGCTCCTACAATAAATGGGCCGCATGCCCGCCGAGCCCATCCGCTATTTCCACCGCGCCAAGCAGATCGTCGAGACCGAGCAGGTCTACGGCGAGGGTTGGCTGCGCTGGACCTATGGCAACCCGCTGGGCCGGCTCTCGCTTGAGCTGCTGGTGAAGCGCTGGCTCGCGTCGGCCTATTACGGCTGGCGGATGAACATGCGGGCGAGCGCGAACAAAATCCTGCCGTTCATCGTGGACTACGATCTCGACGTGGATGAGTTCGCGAAGAGCCAGTTCGCATTCAAGACCTTCAATGATTTTTTCTACCGGGCGCTGAAGCCCGGCGCGCGGCCCGTCGCCGCCGGCGAGCGCGTCGCGGTGCTGCCAGCGGATGGTCGCCACTTGGCGTTGCAGAACGTGGACGCCGCAGCCGGTTTCTACGTGAAGGGCCAGCGGTTCGACCTCGCGTCGTTCCTCGGCGATGCGGAGCTGGCGGCGAAGTTTGCCGGTGGTGCGATACTGATCTCGCGGCTGTGCCCGGTGGATTACCACCGGTTTCATTTCCCCGTCGCCGGCACGGCAGGCGAACCGAGGCTGATCAACGGCTTCCTGTATTCGGTGTCCCCGATCGCGCTGCGCCGGAAGCTGGACTACCTGTGGCAGAACAAGCGGATGGTCACGCTGGTGGAGTCGCCGGTTTTCGGGCAGGTCGCGGTCTGCGAGATCGGGGCGACGATGGTCGGGAGTATTTTCCAGACGTTCCTTCCCAGTCGCGCCGTCGCGAAAGGGGAGGAGAAGGGCCTGTTCAAGTTCGGCGGCTCGTGCGTCATCACGCTGTTCCAGCCGGGCAAAATCAAACTCGACGCCGACCTCGTGCGACAGAGTGCCGAGGGCCTTGAGGTTTACGCACGCTTGGGCGAACGGCTGGGTGTGGCGGGCTGAGGCAGCCAAACATTTTACCGCGGATATCACGGATGAACGCGGATGGATAATCCAACCAGCCACAATACGTCATCCTGAGCGTAGCGAAGGATCCAGTGGGATGGACGCGGGCGGGTGGCCAAATGGATTCTTCACTGGGTTCAGAATGACAGCTGAGAAGACAGTTTATCCGTGCCCATCGGTGCAATCCGTGGCAAAACCTTCCCATGAAAACACGACTCCTGCTGGTGCTCTGCCTGATCCTCACGACGGCGCGGGCGGGATTTCCGTATGCCGAGGCCACGATCACGGACCTGCAAGAGCAGATGAAGACCGGTCAGCTCTCCTCAGTCGAATTGACGAAGGCCTATCTCGCGCGCATCGCGGAACTCGATCGGGGCTGGGTGAAAATCAACGCCGTGATCGAACTCAATCCCGATGCGCTGGCCACCGCGGTGGAACGCGATGCCGAGCGCAAGACCGGCATTGTGCGCGGGCCGCTGCACGGCATTCCGGTCCTGCTCAAGGACAACATCGGCACGGCGGACAAGATGGAGACGACGGCCGGTTCGCTCGCCTTGGTCGGAGCGAAGCCGTCGCACGATGCGGCCATCGTCGCCCAGTTGCGGGCGGCCGGGGCGGTGATCCTCGGCAAGACAAACCTGAGCGAGTGGGCGAATTTTCGCGGCGACAAATCCATCAGCGGCTGGAGCGGACGCGGTGGCCAGACGCGCAATCCCTACGCGCTCGACCGCAACACCTCGGGTTCGAGTTCCGGCTCAGCCGCCGCCGTGGCGGCCAATTTCTGCGTCGTGGCCGTGGGCAGCGAGACGGACGGCTCCATCGTGTCACCGGCTTCCGTCTGTGGTCTCGTCGGAGTCAAGCCGACCATCGGACTCGTCAGTCGCACGGGCATCATTCCCATCTCGGCTTCGCAGGACACGGCCGGGCCGATGGCCCGCACCGTGCGAGATGCCGCGCTCTTGCTCGAGGTCATGGCGGCAGTCGATCCGCGCGATGTGGTCACGCAGTCGCGGCCGAAGGGATTCGCGACCGATTTCTCCGCCCAGTTGAAGCCCGGTGCGATGAAGGGTGCGCGGCTCGGGGTGATCCG
>JAHFTH010000281.1 GCA_023269445.1 Lacunisphaera sp. | reverse complement strand
GGAAAACGTGCTGATCTACTTCAAGCAGGCCGTCACCGCTCCCGCCCGCCTCGCCGGTTCCATCCTCGTCGTCCACGAGACCCTGGACCAGGTGAAGGAAAAGCGCCGCGCCTGGATTTACAACGCCGGCCAGCGCCGCGTCCGCCAGGCCCCCTCGGTCGAATACGACAACCCCGGCACCGCGGCCGACGGCATGCGCACCTCCGACCAGTTCGACATGTTCAATGGCGCCCCCGCGCTCTACGACTGGAAGCTCGTCGGCAAAAAGGAAATGTTCGTCCCCTACAATTCCTACAAGCTACACAGCGATCAGGTGAAGGTGTCCGACGTCCTCAAGCCGCTTCATATCAACCAGAGCCTCACCCGCTACGAACTGCACCGCGTGTGGGTCGTCGACGCCACGCTCAAGCCCGGCGCCAGCCACCTTTATTCCCGCCGCACGTTCTACGTCGATGAGGACAGCTGGCAGGTCCTCGCCGTCGACCAATACGACGGTCGCGGCCAGCTCTGGCGCGTCTCCGAGGCGCACTGCATCAATTATTACGATGCGCTCAGCTTTTGGAGCACGCTCGAGGTCCACACCGATCTGCTCGCCGGCCGCTACTTGGCCATCGGCCTCGACAACGAGAACAAGATGTATGAGTTCAACCTGAAGCGCTCCCCGCAGGACTACACTCCCGCCAAGCTCCGTCAGGAAGGCGTGCGCTGAGCCGACCCGCTTCGCTTCCAATCCGGCCGGCCTTCGGGCCCGCCGGATTTTTTTATCCCCACCTCCTGCTTTTACTTGCTGTCATTCTGAGCGCAGCGAAGAATCCATCCGCATGATCGCCGGCAACCCCCAGGCTGGATCCTTCGCTTTGCTCAGGATGACATCGGTGTTGCTGTGTCTATTGACCGGGCCCCTCTGCCCCGCTTTCGCCGCCGCCGAATCCTCCGAGCTCGCCCCCCTCGCCGCGAAGTCACTGCTGCTCGATGTCGCTCGTGCCGGCTCGCAACTCGTGGCGGTCGGCGATCGCGGCCATATTCTGCTCTCCGCTGACGAAGGCGGCACCTGGCGGCAGGTCATGGCCCCGACCCGGGCAATGCTCACCGGGGTGTCGTTTGGTGATGCCACGCATGGCTGGGCCGTGGGGCACGACGGCACGATTCTCGCCACCGCCGATGGCGGCCAGACCTGGCAGCTGCAGGACAGCGGCGCGGACTTGGAAACAGTTTACCTCGATACGCTGTTTCACGACGGCTCGAATGGTTTCACCGTCGGCGCCTACGGCAAATGTCTGCGCACTGCCGACGCGGGAAAAACCTGGACCGCGATCAAACCGTCGGAGGACGAAGTTCACTTCAACCAGATTTCCTCCGGCCCGGATGGCACGCTCTACCTCACGGGCGAAGGTGGCACGCTCCTCTCCTCCAGCGATCAGGGCACCACGTGGCGCAAGTTGGAGGTTCCCTATGAAGGGTCGCTCTTCGGCCTGCTCCCGCTCGCCGCGCGCACGCTGCTGGTCTACGGCCTGCGCGGCCACGTCTTTGTCTCGGACGATGCCGGCGTCACCTGGGCCCTGCGGGAGATTCCCGTGCCGGTGCTCATCATGGCCGGGGTGAAACTGAAGACCGGCCCGATCGTCCTCGCCGGCCTCGGGGGAAATTTCTTCATCAGTCGCGATGGCGGCCGCACTTTTCTAGCGTGGAAACCCGCCGCTTTCACCGGTGGCGTGGCCAGCCTGCTGGAAACCGCTGACGGCGCACTCCTGGCCACCGGCGAAGGCGGCGTGGTGCGGTTGCAGTTACCGGAGGTCACCGCGCCATGATCAGGACCATTGAGGCCATTATCTTCCGGCAGCGCCACCTCACGCTGGCGCTCTTTGCCGCCGCGACACTGGTGCTCGGCTGGTTCGCCCTGAAGACCCGCGTGGACGCCAGCTTCTCCAAGCAACTCCCGATCGACCACGAATACATCAACAACTTCAAGGTCTACCAGACCCAGTTCGGCGGCGCCAACCGCATTGTCATCGCGCTCGTCGCGAAACAAGGCGACATCTTCACCGCCGATTTTTTCAAGACCCTCAAGGCGGTCACTGACGAAGCCTACTACCTGCCGGGCGTGGATCGCGCGCAGGTCACTTCCATCTTTACGCCCAACGTCCGCTACATCGAGGTCGTCGAGGAGGGCCTGCAAGGCGGCAACGTCGTCCCGGGTGATTTCGCACCCACGCCCGCCAGTTTCCAGCAAGTGCGGCAGAACATCGTCAAGTCCGGCCGCATCGGCATGCTCGTCTCCGCCGACTACACCGGTGCCGCGGTGATTCTCTCCCTGCAGGAAGTCGATCCCGCGACCGGCCGGAGCCTCGACTACGCCAGTGTGGCCGCCGCCCTCGAGTCCAAGATCCGCGCCAAATACCAGTCAGCCAGCATCAGTGTCCACATCATCGGTTTCGCCAAGGTCATTGGTGATATCCGCGACGGAGCACGCGGCGTCCTGCTCTTCTTCGGCATCGCCCTCGTGATTTCGGCCGGGCTGCTTTATTAT
>JAHFTH010000153.1 GCA_023269445.1 Lacunisphaera sp. | reverse complement strand
GGCCGACCAGATGGGCGCGCCCCCACTGATGATCCACCTCCGTATCACCAACACCGGCACCGAGCCGGTCGACTTGGTGATTGCGGACTTCCTGTGCCCTTTGGGCAATTTCGTCGTCACGCCCGAAAAGCTGAGCCTCAATCCCGGCCAAGCCGTGGAGGTGGAGCCAATGACCTCCCGCCTTGCCGGTGAAATCACTGCGGGCGAGATCAGCCTCAACCTGCACCTCGGCAGCCGGCACGAGACCAAGACCATTACGCTCAAACTGGAACCTGGCCCGGCCGCACCCGCGCCGCCGGTGAAATAGCCCGCCTCAAGCGCCGAAGCCGCCGAGATCCTGGATCTCGTCCGACGGATAGACGAGCAGCCCCCGCCCGCCCCGGCCGAACGAACATCGCAGCATCGCGCGAGCCACGGTTGCCGCCTCGATCGCCCGATATTTCCTGAACCGCCCCACCATCATCGGTTCGGCGAACCAGAGGATCGCCGCCATCACCCGTTCCCCGAGTCGCGGCCGGGAGCGCGTGCCCAACAACAGGCTTGGCCGAAAAATCGCCAGCGTCGGGAAGTTCAACACCTGCAACGCCTCCTCCGTCTCGCCTTTCACCCGGTTGTAGAAGAAGCGCGACTCCACATCAGCCCCCATCGAGGACACCACAAAAAATCTCGCCGCGCCGTGGCGCCGCACCACCCAAGCTAGGGCCAGCACTGCGCCATGGTCCACCGCGCGATGCGCCTCGCGCGAGCCGGCCTGCTTGATGGTGGTGCCGAGGCAGCAGAACGCATCGTCACAACCCAACGCCTCGACGGCTTGATCCAGCGCCGCAAAATCCACGACCACCTGCTCAAGCTTCTGATGCGCCACCTCCAGTTTCCTCCGGCCGAGCGAGACGACGCGGTCGTATTCCGGCGCAGCGAGCAGCAGATCAAGCAGGTGGCGACCGACGAGACCGCTGGCACCGGCGATAAGAGCTGTAGGCATTCCGGGAATCATGCCTACTCCGCCCATGGCGGCAACGTCGCACTGCGGGTCCGACGCACCCCGCCCTGACGGTCACCCCTCTCCAGGGGGGGACCGAAGACCACGCTGCACAAAATTCCCCTCTAGCAGAGGGGTGGCGCGAATGCGCCGGGGTGTGTTTAGGGTTGTCCGGTTTGCCGCCGCCCGCTCAACTCCCCGCGTGAGCGAGCCCATCCCTCCGCCTGAAGCGAAGCGCCGCGATTTCCGGAATTTCTTCCAGTCCGTCGGCTTTGCCATCGAGGGATTCTGGGCCGCGTTGAAACACGAACCTTCCTTCCGCGAGGATCTGATCTTCGTCATCATCCTCACGCCCTTCGCGATCATTTTGCCGGTCAATGCCGTCTCCACGGCCGTGATGATCTTCTCGCTGTTCCTGATCGTCATCGCCGAGCTGCTGAACTCGGCCGTCGAGTGGACCATCGACGACATCTCGCTGGAAAAACGCCCGTTCGCCAAACGCGCCAAGGACATGGGCAGCGCGGCGGTCTTCATCGCCTACCTTAACTGCATCACGGTCTGGGGCATTATTCTTTTTTCCAACTGGAGCCGCATCTCCACCTTGCAGTTTCTGAAGTGGCCTCCGCCGTTTTTGCCCTGACCGGCGCGCCTCAGCGCATCCGGCCGAAGAACCACGCCGCCAGCCCGATCATCGCCAGGTTCGGCATCAAGGCGGCCCAGAGAGGTTCGATGAATCCCTTGCCGCCGAGCAAAGTAGCCGCGCTGCTCAGGAGGTAGTAGGCGAAAAACAACCCGATGGATTTGGACACCCCGACCGCCGGACTGACGCGCATGCCCGACACGGCAAAGGGAATCGCGATCGCGATGATGATGAGCGGCCCGAGCGTGTCGGCGAGCAGGCCGTAGTAACGCACCTCGTATTGGACGAGCTTGGGGTTGTGCTCCGAGGAGAAGTAGTCGGTGATGCGCTGCAGTTCGTTGAAGGAAAGTAGAGTCGGCTTGCGGTCGATGAGCATCATCAGGGTGGGATCTTCGCCGAAATGTCCGATGGTTTTTTCCGTAAAGCTGACCGTGCGCATGATCTCGCCTTGCTCGGGATCGAACCACACCTCGCGGCCATCCCGGAATGTCCACGCATGGCTGACCGGATCATAGACGCCCTCCCGGGCCATGATGCGCGTCTTTTCCCGCCGTTGGTTATCCAGCTCCGAGACCGTGACACCGTAGGCCTTCTGGGCAAAGCGGCTGTAGCGGTTGATGAACCACATGCGGTTCTGCGGCTGGTTGTCGAACGCCACGTTCGACACCAACCCGAGCGAACCGCCGGGTTTCGCCTTGGACTCCGCCTGCATCTCAAAACTCTCGAGCAGGCTGCGCGACGCCTCGACCGACCAGGGCACCACCTTCGCGTTGAGCAGCAGCGACACGCCGCAGAGCACGAGGCCGGCCAGCCACAGGGCGCGGGTGGTGGCGAAGATGTTCAACCCGGCGGAGCGGATGGCCGTGAGCTCGTTATTCCGGTGGAGTTTGCTGAGCACGAAGAGCAGCGAGAGCAGCATCGAGAGCGGCAGCACCACCGACAGATAACTGGGCGCCAGGGTGGCGTAATACAGCAGGATATCGCCCGACCCGACCCCGATCTGGATGAGATCGCGCAGATTGTCGTAGAGCGCGGTCATGAACAGCAGGCCGGTCGTGGCCGCGATCAGCAGGCCGAACATGATCAGCCATTCGCGCAGAAGATAGCGGTCGAAGAGGTTCAACTACCGGTTGAGACAACCGATTGGTCCGCAGGTGGCAAAGCCCAATCTCTCGTCCGGCACTGACCTCCCACCGGGAACAAGTCCTGCTCCCACCACTCTCAAATTATGACACTTGCGGGTTGAAAGCTCCGTCCCGCTACTTTTAGGTCACCCCCTTGCAAATCCCTCCCATGTTCACCCGTTCTGTGTTTCAGGTTCTTTGCGCCGCACTCCTTGCCCTGAGCCTGTCGAACGGGCTCCCAGCCCAGGAGCCGATCAAGATCGGTGAGTTCGCCTCGCTCACCGGCAAAGAGGCCACCTACGGCCAGACAGTGCACAAGGGCACGCTCTTCGCCATCGAGGAAATCAACGCCGCCGGTGGCGTGCTGGGCCGCAAGCTCGAGCTGATCACCGAAGACAACCAGTCCAAGGCCGGCGAGTCCGCCACCGTCGTCAAGAAGCTCATCTCCCGCGACAAGGTCGTCGCCGTCCTCGGTGAACTCACCTCGGGCCGCACCCTGGAGGCCGCCCCGATTTGCCAGGCCGCGAAGATCCCCCTCATCTCCCCCGGCGCCACCAACGTCTCCGTGACCGCGAAGGGCAACTACATCTTCCGCGTGTGCTTCATTGATGACTTCCAAGGGACCGTGATGGCGAAATTCGCCTACGACTCGCTGAAGCTCCACCGTGTCGCCATTCTCTCCTCGGCCTCGTCCGCACAGAGCGTGGGCCTCGCGAAATACTTCCGGGAGCGCTTCACCGCGGCCGGCGGCACCGTCGTCCTCGAGCAGAAATACGGCGAGGGCGACAAGGACTTTCGCGCCCAGCTCACCGCCATCAAGGCCGCCGGCGTCGAGGGCGTCTTCGTCCCCGGCTACTACACCGAGGCCGCCCTCATCTCCAAGCAGGCCCGCGACCTTGGCCTCACGGTTCCCCTGCTCGGCGTCGACGGCTGGGAATCATCCGAGCTCATCTCGATCGGCGGGGCCGCCGTCGAGGGCGCCTACTTCTCCACCCACTACTCGGCGGAAAACCAAGCCCCGGGCGTCGCCGCCTTCAACGCGCGCTTCCGCTCGCGCTGGGGCCATGATTCCGACGCCCTCTCGGCCCTCGCCTATGATGCCGCCATGGTGCTGGCCGACGCGATCAAGCGCGCGGGCACCACCGAAAGCGCCAAGCTCCGCGACGCCCTCGCCGGCACCAAGGACTACGCCGGTGCCACCGGCAAGATCACCTTCGATGCCCAGCGCAATCCCACCAAGTCCGCCGTCGTGCTGACCGTGAAAAATGGCAGATTCTCCTTCCTCCAGGACGTCAATCCCTGAGCCCATCCTTACCATGAAAACTCCCGCCCTGCTCCTCGCCCTCGTCACGCTCGCCACCGCGGCCCACGCCGCCGACCCCATCAAGGTCGGCGAATTCGCCTGCCTCACTGGCAAGGACGCCACGTTCGGCCAGTCCCAGCACAAAGGCATTCTCCTCGCCCTCGAGGAGATCAACGCCGCCGGTGGCGTCCTCGGCCGCCCGGTCGAGGTCATTTCCGAGGACAACCAGAGTAAGTCCGGCGAATCCGCCACCGTGGCCAAAAAACTTCTCTCCCGCGATAAGGTAGTCGCGATCCTCGGCGAGGTCACCTCCGGCCGCTCGCTGGAAGTCGCCCCGCTCGCCCAAGGCGCGAAGATTCCGATGATCGCCACCGGCGCGACCAACGCGAAGGTCACCCAGACGGGCAACTATGTCTTCCGCGTCTGCTTCATCGACGACTTCCAAGGCGTAGTCATGGCCAAATTCGCCAACGAGGATCTGAAGGCGAAGAAGGTCGCCACCCTCGTCAGCGTCTCCAGTGCCTACAGCGTGGGCCTCGCCAAGGTTTTCAAGGAAACCTTCGTGGCAGCGGGTGGCACCGTGGTGGCCGAACAGAAGTTTAATGAGGGCGACAAGGATTTTCGCGCCCAGCTCACTGCCATCAAGGCCTCCGGTGCCGAAGCCATCTTCGTCCCCGGCTACTATCAGGAGGCTGCCCTCGTCGCCCGCCAGGCCCGCAGCCTCGGCCTCACGATGCCGCTCTTCGGTGGCGACGGCTGGGAGTCTGAGCAGCTGCTCAAGATCGGCGGTGACGCGCTCAACGGCACGTTCTATTCCACCCATTTCACCCCGGAGAACAAGGACCCCGCCGTCGTGGAATTCGTGAAGAAATTCAAGGCGCGGTGGGGCAACGAGACGCCCGACGCCTATGCCGCCTTGGGCTACGATGCGCTCAAGGTTCTCGCCGATGCCATCAAGCGCGTCGGCGGCACCGAGGGACCCAAGCTGCGCGACGCCCTCGCCGCCACCAAGGACTTCTCCGGCGCGAGTGGCGTCACCACGCTCGACAAAAATCGCAACGCCTCGAAGCCCGCCACCATTATCACCGTTAAAGATGGTAAGCTCAGCTTCTTCAAAGCCGTCGCGCCATGATGCCCCGCTCCGCCGTCCCAACCAATTCCGTCATTGCGAGGAGCGCAGCGACGAAGCAATCCAGCTGGATCGCCACGGCGCGCTTCGCGCACCTCGCGATGACAATCTGTGTGATGGCCGCCCTTGCCGCTCCGGCTCACGCCGCCGACCCGATCAAGGTCGGCCAGTATGGCGCCTTCTCCGGCAAGGAGGCCTCCTTCGGCACGGCCGCCCACAAGGGCGTCATCCTCGCCTTCGAGGAGGCAAACGCCGCCGGCGGCGTGCTTGGTCGCCCCGTTGAGTTGGTCTCCGAAGACAACCAGTCCAAGGCGGGCGAGTCCGCCACCATCGCGAAAAAACTGGCCTACCGCGACAAGGTCGTCGCCGTGCTCGGCGGTAACCCCTCCAGCAACTCGCTCGAGGCCGCGCCCGTCCTCCAGAACGCGAAAATCCCGATGATCGCCATCTCGTCGACCAACCCGAAGGTCACCGAGATGGGCACCTACATTTTCCGCGTCTGCTTCATCGACCCGTTCCAAGGCGCGGTGCTGGCGAAATTCGCCCGCGACAGCCTGCACGCGTCGCGCGCCGGCGTGATCACCTCCGTCAACAACGCCTACAGTGTCGGCATCTCGAAAGTGTTCCGCGAGAAATTCACCGCGGCCGGCGGCGTGGTCGCCATCGAGCAGAAGCACAGCGAGGGCGACAAGGACTTCCGCGCCCAGCTCACCGCCATCAAGGCGGCGGGGGTCGATGTCATCTTCCACTCCAGCAACTACACTGAGGGCGCGCTCATCTGCATCCAGGCCCGGCAGCTCGGCTTCACCGGCCCGCTCTTCGGCGGCGACGCGTGGGAAGCCCCGCAGCTCATCGAGATCGGCGGCGCCGCCGTCGAGGGCACCTATTACTCCACCCATGGCTCGCCCGAGTCCACCGCGCCCGAGGTGCAGAACTTCGTGAAGAAATTCCGCGCCCGTTGGGACGGCGAGACCCCCGACAGCATCGCCGCGCTCGGCTACGACGCCGCCCTGCTGCTCTTCGACTCCCTCAAGCGCGCGGGCACCACCGACAGCGTGAAGCTGCGCGACGCCATCGCCGCCACCACCGATTTTCCCGGCGTGACCGGTCACATCACCATCGACAAGGACCGCAACGCCACCAAGTCCGCTGTCATCCTGACGGTGAAGAACGGCAAGTTCGCCTACGTGGAGACGGTGGCGCCGTGAGGCGCCTAGTTGAGAGTTGAGTGTTGAGAGCTGAGAGTTTCACTGGCCCTCATGTTCAACTTCGAGAAGTTGGAGGTCTGGAAGAAGGCCATCCTGTTCGCCAGACAGGTTTATCGGGTGACCAAGCCATTCCCGACAGACGAGCGCTTTGGGCTTACCAATCAAATTCGGCGGGCGGCCAATTCGATCTCCTCCAATATTGCTGAGGGTTCGGCCCGCCCACCGGCGGATTTCGCCAAGTTCCTCGGCTATGCCGCCGGCTCGCTGTATGAAGTAGTCACTCAGGCGACCATCGCCCGCGACGAGGGCTTTCTTCCCCCGGCAGACTACGAACAACTTTATCGTGACGCGGAAGAAATTTCCCGCATGTTAAGCGGTCTGCGGAGCTCGCTCGAATAAGCTGCTCCGAGCTCTCAACTCTCAGCCCTCAACTCTCAACTTTTTTGTCGGAATTCCTCCAGCAACTGCTCAACGGCCTCTCTCTCGGGGCCATCTACGCGCTCATCGCACTCGGCTACACGATGGTCTACGGCGTGCTGCGCTTCATCAACTTCGCGCACTCCGACGTCTTCATGGTCGGCGCCTTCATCGGCTACTACATCGGCCAGCATGTGCCCCAGGATACCGTGGGGGGCGGCCTGATCGTCCTGCTCGCCGGCATGCTCGGCTGCGCTCTGCTGGGCATGCTCATCGAACGCTTCGCCTACCGCCCGCTGCGCGGCGCCGCGACGCTCAACGTCCTGATCACGGCCATCGGCGTCTCGCTGCTCCTGGAATATTCCGGACAGGTGTTCTTCGGGGCCACGCCCCGCACCTTCCCCTCGGTGTTTCCTTCCACCAACTTTGCCTTCGGTGACCTCGTCATCTCGTCCAATCAGGTCGTCGTCATCGTGGTCGCCACGCTGCTCATGGTCGCGCTGGAGTTCATTGTCCACCGGACCAAGATCGGCACCGCGATGCGCGCCGTCTCGCTCAACCCGAAGGCCGCGCAGCTCGTCGGCGTCAACAACGACGTCGTCATCTCCTTCACCTTCGGCCTCGGCTCCGCTCTCGCCGGGGCCGGCGGCATCCTCTACGCGATGAACTATCCGTCGATCGACCCGCTCATGGGCGTGATGCCCGGCCTCAAGGCCTTTGTCGCCGCCGTCCTCGGCGGCATCGGCAACATCCCCGGCGCGGCGCTCGGCGGCCTGCTGCTCGGCACGGTCGAGACCTTCGTCAACGGCAGCCAGTGGTCGACCTACAAGGATGCCATCGCCTTCGCGATCCTCATCATCATTTTGCTGTTCCGCCCGGCCGGGTTGCTCGGCAAGGTCAGCATCGAGAAAGTCTGACGTCATGCCGCGCCCGCATCTGTATCTCCTCGCTGCGTTGCTGGCCGCCTTCGGCATCTCGTATTTCTCGGACCGGATCGACCCCTACTATCTCGACGTCATCATCGGCATCGGGATCAACATCATCCTCGCGGTCTCGCTCAATTTGGTGAACGGCTACACCGGCCAGTTCTCGCTGGGCCACGCCGGGTTCATGTCGGTGGGCGCGTATCTCGCCGCCGCTGTTTCCCTCTTTCTCGGGCCCAAGCTCCTCGGCGAGGACGGCGGCACCGCCCTGCAGCAGGGCCTGCTGTTTCTCGGGGCGCTCACGGCGGGTGGACTGGGCGCGGCGCTGGCCGGCCTGCTCGTCGGCGTGCCCTCGCTCCGCCTCAAGGGCGACTATCTCGCCATCGTCACCCTCGGCTTCGGCGAGATCAT
>JAHFTH010000152.1 GCA_023269445.1 Lacunisphaera sp. | reverse complement strand
CGAGCGGGTCGAAGCAGGAGACGGCGTCGAGATCTATGCCGGCGGGCACCTTCCAGACATTCGTGGCGGGAATGGAGACGTAGTCGGCGAAGGCACCGTCGCGGTTCACGCCGACGCCGACGGTGTTGGGGCAGAGGTGGCGGCGGCCGGCGAGACAGTTGCGACAATGGCCGCAGACGATGTGGCCCTCCCCGGTAACAATCTGACCTTTCGTGAACCCGCTGACGCCCGCGCCGATGTCATCGACCGTGCCGACGTATTCGTGGCCGATGACGAGCGGCGGCTTGATCGTGCGCTGGGCCCAGGCGTCCCACTTGTTGATGTGCACATCAGTGCCGCAGATGGAGGTTTTCCGGATCTTGATCAGGACATCGTTGAGGCCGGGGCGGGGCACCGGCACCTCGGTCATGATGAGACCGGGAGCGGCGGTGGGCTTGACGATGGCGCGCATTTTCGAAGGCATGGGCGGAGTAGTTTCGGCGAAACTAGGCCCGCCCGCTTATGACACAACAGCTAACGCGGCGGCCGGCCGCGGGCTCACATCAACCAGATCGTGGCGATGCCGAGGAAGAATCCCATGCTGGCCACATCCGTAGCCGTGGTGAGGAAGATGCTCGAGGCGGTGGCCGGGTCGGCCCCGAATTTCTTCAAGGTCACTGGCACCAGCACGCCGGCGAGACCACTGAGAAAACAACTGCCCGTCATGGCGAGAAATACAATCGTTGCCAGCTTGATGGAGGATTCGCCTACGTCCTGCCAAGTAGCATAGAAATACATGCCAATGCCGGCGGTGATTCCCACCAACGCGCCATTGGCGAGGCCCAGCGCCGCTTCCTTGAGAAACTGGCGTTTTTCAGAACCGGGATTCAGATCGCCCAGGGTCATGCTGCGTAGAGCCACCGCGAGGGCCTGACAGCCGGTGTTGCCCGACTGCCCCGCCAAGACCGGCAGGAACACGGCCAGCACCACGATCTTCTCGATGGTGCCCTCGAACGCTCCGACGACACCCGCCGCGATGAACGCGGTGAGCAAATTGAACTGCAGCCACGGGTGGCGGAATTTCAGGCACTGCCAGAAGGAGGTGCTCGCGCGCTCCTCGCGCTCGATACCGACCATGGCGCCGGCTTGCGCGCTGATTTCGATGGCTTGTTCCTCGAACAGCTTCGAGCCGCGGACAATGCCCACCATCACGCCGCGGTCGTCGCAGACGGGGTAGGAGGGGTAGTGTTTCTGCACCGTGGAGCGGATGGCCTCGATGACCGTGTCGTTCACGCTCAGCGCAAAGGGCTCCTTCAGCATGATGTTCTCCAGGTCCGCTTCGGGCGAGTTCAGCAGCAGATCGCGCATGGTGACCACGCCGACGAGGATGCCGGTGGCATCGACAATATAGCCGTAGGTGAACACCCGGGTGTTGGCGGCGAGGTCGCGGACGATTTCGGTGGCATCGCCCACCGTGAGGGTGGGGAGGAACACGGCAATCGGCGGCTCCATCAGCCGGCTGACACTGTGCTCGGGGTAATTCTGCGGATCGAAGGGAGCAGCGGTCGAATTCATAAGGGAGAATTGACGCGCAAGGTAGCACACGCTCAGGGCGTGTCGAGCGAACGCCAGAGATACCAGCTCGCGACGGACCGGTAGGGCTGCCACGGCCGCGTGTGCTTGATGAGGCTTTCCGGCGACGGATTTTTGCGTTTGCGGTAGAGTTTCTGGAACGCGAGCCGGATGGCGAAGTCGCCGGTGGGCATCACATCCGGTCGGCCCAAGGTGAAGATCAACAGCATATGCACCGTCCACGGGCCGATGCCGCGCACTTCGGTGAGGCGCGTCACCAGTTCCTCGTCACTGAGTTTCGCGGCTGCAGGCAATGATGGCACGGTGCCGGCGCGGCACTTGGCCGCGAGATCGCGGATCGCGAGGAGTTTGTTGCCCGACAATCCCGCGCCACGCAGGACGGTGTCGGCGGTCTGCTCGGTCGCCTCGGGCGTGGTGCCGCCGTGTCCGGCCAGCACGGTAAGCACGCGGCCGTGGATCGTCGCAGCGGCCTTGCCGTGGAGCTGCTGGTAGATGATCGAGCGCAGTAGTGCCTCGAACAGGCTTTTCGAGGGCGTTAACTCCAATGTGAACGGGCCGATCTGCTTGATGAGTCCGGCCAAGGTCGGGTCACTGGCGCGCAGATGGGCGACGGCTGTGGCGGGGTCGTATTGAAATTTAGTTTTCAACAAAATGGTTTGTCATTCTGAACGAAGTGAAGAATCCAGCAGCACGCCCGCTGTCAGCAATATACTGGATTCTTCGTTACACTCAGAATGACAGGAAAGGGTTGGTTTCTCCTTCGCGTCTTTGCGCCTTTGCGTGAGAAAAACCTATTCCGACAGCAACTCCGCGCCTTCCAGGGTCAGCAGGCGCGTCTTGGTGCGGACACCACCCGGCGCGGAAAAGCCGGTCATCTTGCCGCCCGCGGAGACCACCCGGTGGCAGGGCACGATGAGCGGCCAGGGGTTGGTGGCGAGGGCGACCCCGACCGCGCGGGCGGCCTCGTGCCCGAGCGCCATGAGCTTGGCGATCTCCCCGTAGCTTTTCTTGTAGCCTGGCTTGATGTCCTGGGCGTGCAGGTAAACGGCCTCTTGGAAATCGGTCACGCGCGTCCAGTCGAGTTTCGTGCCGGCAAAGTCCTGCACCTTGCCGAGGAAATGCTGCTGCACGCGGGCGATGAGCTGTTGCACCCACTCGGGGACCGGGTGCGGGGCCGGCTGACTGCGGGCCTTCGCGGCGAGATGCTGCTCGGTCAGCGCCTCAGTTTCCTCGGGGAATTGAAAGCCGGTGAGACCGGTGTCGTTCCACGCGATGCCGCAGGTGCCGAACGCGGTCGGGAAGAGGATATGCGGCATGGGGGTATTGTTGTGGGAGCGTGCTTGCACGCGATTCAAAAGCGGTCGCCGCGTGATCCAACAGCGTAAACCGGGCGTGATTTTCAGCGATAAGCAATAAGCGGAAAGCGTTAAGCGCCGGGCCAGAAATCTGAAGGCTGCCTGCTTATAGCTTACAGCTTAAAGCTTCCTCCCCCATAAGGCTTGCCGCTCCCCACGGTCATCATTCAACTCCCACCTTCGCATGCCGCAAAACACCTTCTACAACGCCTTCGACATGCAGGAGTGGGGCAGTGCCCGGAAGCCCGACTACCGCAGCCCCTTCCAGATCGATCGCGACCGCATCATCCACGCCCACGCCTTCCGCAAGCTCCAGTCGAAGACGCAGGTGTTCCTCAGCGGCGAATACGACTTCTACCGCACCCGGCTCACGCACTCGATGGAGGTCGCGCAGATCGGCCGCTCCATCTGTCATTTCCTGCGCAGCCGCGGCGATCCGCTGAAGGACGACTTCTACATCGATTCCGACCTTGTCGAGGCCTGCAGCCTGTCGCACGACATGGGCCATCCGCCCTTCGGTCACTCCGGCGAGCGCACGCTGCAGGAGCTGATGAAACGCCGCGGCGGTTTCGAGGGCAACGCCCAGACCCTGCACCTGCTTTGCGAGACCATGTATCAGAATGAAACCGGCGTGAAGGGCATGCAGCCCACGCGCGCGCTCCTCGACGGCGTGCTCAAATACAAAAAAATCTACACGGAGTTCGCCACGCCGCCGCTCAACCACTTCATCTACGACTCGCAGGTCCCGGTGCGCGACTGGGTGTTTGGCGGGGAGAAAATCCCGGGTGCCCTCATGCGCGGCGACGCGCTCAACGACTTCAAGAGCGTCGAGTGCCAGATCATGGACTGGGCCGACGACGCGGCCTATTCGCTCAACGACATCGTGGACGGCGTGCGTGCCGGCTTCCTCACGGTCGAGCGCGTCGAGCGCTGGGCCGACGGCGAGACGATTGGCGCCGCCGAGCAGCGGCACCTCGACACGCTGTTCGACGCGCTCAAGCGCGACCGGTTGGAAAACACCTTCTCGCAGAAGATCGGCGCATTCATCCAGGCCTGCCGGCTGAAGTCGCGCGACTGTTTCATGTCCGAGAAGACCAACCGCTACAGCTTCGACCTCATCGTCGACCCGGCGGCGCTGGCGGAAGCGGCGTTCTTCAAGAAGATGGCGAACGACATCATCTTCGAGAGTCCGCAGCTCGAGCAGCTGGAATACAAGGCGCGCACGATCCTGAACGCCCTCTACAACGCTATTTGGGAAAACTACGCCGAGCGCAACGAGCGCGTCATCCGCATTTTGCCGGCGAACGTCAGCCGCCTCATCGAGGCGGAGAAGACGCAGGACGGGAAAGCCCGCCGCATCTGCGATTTCCTCGCGGGTCAGACCGACGGCATGGTGGTGCGCACCTACCGGCGCTTGTTCGATCCGGAGTTTGGCTCGTTCCGCGACCTGAACTGAAGCTTCAGAGTATCAGTTCCCAGTAGCCGACGTCGATCCACTGGTCGAACTTCCAGCCGACTTCCTTGAAGTGGGCGATTTTCTGGAAGCCGAGTTTCTCGTGCAGGGCGATGCTGCCGTCGTTGGGCATGGCGATGCCGCCGATGAGAGCGTGGGTCTTGGTCAGGCGCAGGGCGTCGATCAGCGCGGTGTAGAGTGTGGTGCCGAGGCCGCGGCGGGTGGCGGTCGGGTCGAGATAGACCGTGGTCTCCAGCGAGAACCGGTAGGAGCAGCGGGATTTCCAGCCGCTGGCGTAGGCGTAGCCGAGCACCTGGCCGCTTTCCTCCCACACGAGCCACGGCCGGCCATCGCCGAGAACTTCGGTGATGCGTTGGGCCATGTCGGAGGTCGTGACATACTCCTCTTCGAACGTGACGACGGTGTTCACCACATAGTGATTGTAGATGGCCGCGATCGCGGCGGCGTCAGCAGTGGTGGCGGCACGGAGCATGGGTAATCAGGGTTTTGGGAGCAGGTGTCCCTTCGCCACGGCGTCGTCGATCATCTTGACCGCGTATTCCCAGATGGCGGCCGAGCCGTCGGCGACGTGGGCGTTGCGGGCGAGCACGCGGTCGTGGGTGACGCCATGCTTTTGCCACGCATGGCCGTCGGTCAGGCAATTGAGGAGCATCGGATGAAAACGATCGCAGGCCATGGCGAAGCGTGCCTCGGGGGTTTGCTGCGTCTCGAACTCATCCCAGAGGGCGCGGAACTCTACGGTCTGGTCGGGCGGCAGCAGGCCGAAGATGCGGGTGGCGGCCACGGCTTCGCGGGCGTGCTGGTCGGCCATGTTTTTCGTGTCGTAGGCGAAAGTGTCGCCGGCATCGATCTCCACGAGGTCATGAATCAGGACCATCTTGAGGATGCGCAGGACGTCGAGCGGCTGGTGGTTGGAGTGCTCGGCGAGGACGATGATCATCAGCGCGAAGTGCCAGGAGTGTTCGGCGCTGTTCTCGGCGCGCCGGCTCTGGGTTAGAATGGTCTGGCGGAAAATTTCCTTCAGCTTGTCCACCTCGACGATGAAGGCGACTTGGCGGCGGAGACGTTCGGCGGAAGGAAGGGGAGCAGGGGAACCCACGGGACAAACTGTGCAGGTCATTCTTTCCGGTGCAACTTCGCACTATCACGGGCCTCCCAAGGGCCGGCGCGTCATAATTTCCCGGTCGGGCGGACAGTTTCACCTGCAAGGTTGCATTTTGGGCCCGGGGTCTGCTTACCTGACCCTTTCCATGAAAATCCTCGTCGCCGACAAGATCTCACCCAAGGGAGTAGCCTACCTGCGCGCGCAGAAGGGCTTTGAAGTGGTGGAGGCCTACGGCTCTACGCCGGCGAAAATCCTGGAACTGGTGAAGGACGTGCATGCCATCGCCGTGCGCTCGGAAACCAAGATCACCGCCGAGGTGTTCGCCGCCGCGCCGTTGCTCAAGGTCGTGGGTCGCGCGGGCGTGGGCGTGGACAATGTCGACGTTGATGCCGCCACCGAGCGCGGCGTCATCGTGATGAACACCCCCTCGGGCAACACCGTCGCAACGGCCGAACTGACCTTCACGCACATCCTCTGCGGCGCGCGCCCCGTGCCCCAGGCCGCCGCCTCCATGCGCGCCGGCCAGTGGGACCGCAAGAGCTTCTCGGGTATCGAACTTTTCAAGAAGACGCTCGGCGTTGTCGGCCTCGGCCGCATTGGCACCGAGGTCGCGAAGCGCGCGCAGGCTTTCGGCATGACCATCGTGGCCTACGATCCCTACCTGTCACCCAGCCGCGCCAAGGCCATGCAGATCGAGGCCGTCACGCTCGACGAACTCCTCGCCAAGGCCGACTACATCACGGTGCACATGCCGCTGACCGACCAGACTCAATACATGATCGACGAGGCGGCGCTCGCGAAGTGCAAGAAGGGTGTGCGTCTCTTCAACTGCGCCCGCGGCGGCATCATCAAGGAAGCCGCCCTCATCGCCGGCCTCAAGTCCGGCCAGGTCGCCGCGGCCGGTCTCGATGTGTTCGAGGAGGAGCCGCTCGCCGCCGACAGTGAGCTGCGCAAATTCCCCAACGTCTCCCTCACGCCGCACCTCGGTGCCTCGACCGCCGAGGCACAGGACGCTGTGGGCGTGGAAGTCGCCGAGCAGATCGCCGACGTGCTCATCGGCGGCATCATCCGCAACGCCGTCAACATGCCTGCGCTCGACGCCGCGACCCTCAAGGTCATCGGGCCTTACCTCGAGCTCGGTTCCAAGCTCGGCACGCTCGTGCAGCAGCTCGCCACCGACCGCGTGGAGAAGCTGCGCATCACTTACTGGGGCAAGCTCCTCGAGTTGGACGCGAATGCTGTCATCCGCGCGATCCAGCGCGGCTTCCTCAACCGCATCAGCGGCGAGAGCCTGAATTACATCAACGCGCCGTTCATCATGGACCGCCTCGGCGTGCAGGTGGAGATCGTGAAGTCCACCGTCGAGACCGACTACACCGAGCTGATGCTGGTGGAGGCCGTCACGGCCAAGGGTGCCATCTTCTCGGCCACGGGCACGCTGCTCGGCAAGGCCAGCAGCCCGCGTCTCGTTGCGCTCAACGGCCGCGAGGTCGAGGCCGAGCCCAAGGGCGTGTTGCTCGTCTATGAGAACCACGATGAACCCGGTATCATCGGCATGGTCGGCACGCTGCTGGGCAAGGACAAGGTGAACATCGGCGCGATGTCTCTGAGCCGCAACAACGCCGGCGGCATCGCCCTTTGCGTGCTGAATCTCGACAGCGCTCCCTCGGAAGCGGCCCTTAAGGAGTTGACCAGCCATCGAGCCATCAAGCAGGCTCTGGTCGTCAACCTCTGAGATGTCCCCCGCCTGGTCCCTCGCTGCATCGCTCATCGGATATTTTCTCGGGTCACTGCCTTTTGGGTATATTGTGGCCCGGGCGCACGGCGTTGATATCTTCAAGGAGGGCAGCGGCAATCCCGGTGCGACCAACGTCAAGCGCGTGCTCGGCGAGAAGTTCGGCGACAAAGGCAAACGCGCCGGCAACCTGGTCTTCGTCCTCGATGCGGTGAAGGGTGCAATGGCGGCCGGCTGGCCGTTGCTGCCTTTCGTTCACCCGGCTGACGCGCGGATGCTGGGTCTGGTTGGCGTCATCGCCGCGGTGCTCGGACATTCGTTTTCGATGTTCACCAAGTTCAAGGGCGGGAAGGGCGTCGCCACCGCCGCTGGCGGTGTGCTCGTGCTCATGCCGGTTCCTTGTCTCATCGGCGTGGTTGCGTGGGTCATCACGTTTTTTCTCACGCGCTACGTGTCTTTGGGTTCAATCATCGCCGCGGTCGTGGTTCCGGCGGCGGGTTGGGTGGAGGGGCATCCGCTGCCGTTGAACATCGTGGTTTCGCTCATCGGCTTGTTCGTGATCGTGCGCCACCGGGAGAATCTCAAGCGCCTGCTGGCCGGCACCGAGAGCAAGTTCGCCAAGAAACCGCCCGTCTAACTTCAACCGAGCCGAAGAATAGTTGATGCCCCATGATAGACAAAGCTACGGTTGAGCGATTCTCAAACATTAGGCCTGCGAGGCGAGGGCTCGAAAAACTGGCGCTTGAGATTGAAGCATACGATCATAGTAACGCTGATCCAGAATGCCGCTTAATTTGGCTCATTGATGCTTGGAGTGGCGGTGCGGGATCTCAGGAATTGGCAGAGTTGATTGAAGGTTCACTGGGGCCGTTGTATCTTGAGCTGGAAAAGGCGTTAGCGGAAATCG
>JAHFTH010000151.1 GCA_023269445.1 Lacunisphaera sp. | reverse complement strand
GTGACGTCCTCGACGATGCCGTCGACGGACTGGAACTCGTGGTTCACGCCGTCGATCTTGATCGAGCTGATGGCGCTGCCCTCGATGGAGCTGAGGAGCACGCGACGGAGGGAGTTGCCGATGGTGTGGCCATAACCGGCCTCGAAGGGCTCGGCGATGAACTTGGCGTAGGTATCGGTGGCGCCCTCCTCGATTTTGGTGAGCTTGGAGGGAATTTCGAACTTTCCGAGACGCTTGGGCATAGGAGTGATATTTGAGTTTTGAATGACGAAGAGGGAGGGAGCGATCAGGAGCGCAGGCTCAGAAGCGCGAGTAGTATTCGACGATGAGCTGCTCGTTGATGGAAGGCTCCATCTCGTCGCGGGTGGGCAGGCGGGTGACGGTGCCCTTGAGGGCCTCGTCATTGCGCGTGAGCCAGCCGGGGACGACGCGGGCGCGATTTTCCTCGATAGCGCGCGTGGCGAGCTGGCGGGAAGAATTCACGGCCTTGATCTCGATCTCATCGCCCTGGACGGCGGTGTAGCTCGCGATGTCGACCTTGTGGCCGTTGACGCGGACGTGACCGTGGTTGACCAACTGGCGGGCGGCGGCGCGGCTCTTGGCGAAACCCAGGAGATAAACGACGCTGTCGAGGCGAGTCTCGAGGAGCTGGAGGAAGCGCTCACCGGTGACGCCGCGCTCGCGCTTGGCGATGGCGAACGTGCGGCGGAACTGGCGCTCAAGCAGACCGTAGATGTAACGGAGCTTCTGCTTTTCGTTGAGGCCGACCGCATACTCGGAGAGCTTGCGGCGCGACTTCGGGCCGTGCTGCCCCGGGGGAAAATTGCGGCGCTCAAGCACCTTGGCCGAGCCAATGATATACTGGCCGAAGCGGCGGCTGATGCGGGTGGATGGTCCTGTGTAGCGAGCCATGGTAGGATGGTTTTAAAAGTTAGGGGGTGGGATCAGACGCGACGGCGCTTGCGCGGACGGCAGCCGTTGTGCGGCACCGGGGTAACGTCGATGATGGAGGAGATTTCGAGGCCGATAGCCTGGAGACCGCGGATGGCGGAGTCGCGACCGAGGCCGGGACCGCTGACGCGAATCTGGACCTCTTTGAGGCCGTGGGCCATGGCATTGCGGGCGGCGTCCTGCGCCACGACTTGGGCGGCGTAGGCGGTGGACTTGCGCGAGCCGCGGAAGTTGCACTTGCCGGCCGAGGACCAGGAGATGACGTTGCCCTTCGCGTCGGTGATCGAGACGATGGTGTTGTTGAAGGTGGCGGCGATGTTCGCGATGCCGGAGCTGATGTTCTTCGAACCCTTGGCCTTGCGGACCTTGATGTTAGAGAGCTCCTCCTTGAGGAGATCCTCGGCGGTGACGGCCTTCGGCACGCCACCGACGAGTTCAACGGGCTTGGTGTCGGCAGCGGGAGCAGCGGCGGCTTCGCCCTCGGCGGGCTTGGCCGCTTTGGGGGCCTTGGCCGGCTTGGTGGACTTGGCGTCGGCCGCAGGAGCGGTGTCGGCGGCGGGGGCGACCTTCTTGGGCGCCTTTTCCTTCTTGGGAGCGGATTTCTCTTCGGACATGGAGGTGTGGTTTAAGCTGATTTGGCAGGCGCGGCGGCCTTGGTGACACCGACGGTCTTGCGCGGGCCCTTGCGGGTGCGGGCGTTGGTGCTGGTGCGCTGACCGCGGACGGGCAGGCTGCGGCGGTGACGGATGCCGCGGTAGCAATTGATGGCCTGGAGGCGCTTCAAGTTGCCGGCGATGTCACGGCGGAGATCGCCCTCCACCACCCACTTGTTGTCGGTGATGATGTGGAGAATCTTGTTGAGCTGCTCTTCGGTGAGGTCCGAAGCGCGCATGTTGGCATCGAGGCCGGCGGCCTCAATGATCTGGTCGGCCCGCGTGGGGCCAATGCCATAGATATACCGGAGGGAGTATCCGATCTTCTTTTTGGCAGGAAGTTCTACGCCGAGGAGACGAGGCATGGGTGATGTGGTTGAGAGTTGGAGTTAGTTTTGAGAGTGGAGAGGAAAATTTTCAGGAGGCGCGCGGGATGGTGAGAATCTCGGGGCCGGAATCAGTGGTGAGCACGGTGTGTTCGAAGTGGGCGGAGGGGGAACCGTCGGCTGCGACCACCGTCCAGCCGTCGCTGAGCGTGCGGACTTGGTAGCCACCGAGGTTGACCATGGGCTCGATGGCGAGCGTCATGCCGGGCTTGATCTCTTCTGTGCGGTTGCGTTTGCGGTCGGCAAAGTTCGGGATCTGCGGTTCCTCGTGCATCTCGCGACCGACACCGTGCCCGACCATTTCGCGAACGATGCCGTAGCCGCGCGATTCGATGTAGGTCTGGATGGCGTGCGAGATGTCACCGATGCGGTTACCCGAGACGGCCTGTTTGATGCCGACGTGCAGGGCTTCCTCGGTGGCTTTCAGCAGCTCGGCGGTGCGGGGGGCGATGGCGCCCACCGGAACCGTCGTGGCATTGTCGCCGATGTAGCCGTTGTATTCAACGACCACGTCGAGCGAGATGATGTCACCGTCGCGCAGGATGCGCTTGAGGGAGCCGATGCCGTGGACGACCTCTTCGTTGACGGAGAGGCAGGTGTAGGCCGGATAGCGGCGCGAATGCAACTGGTAGCCATGGCAGGCGCTGCGAGCGCCAAGCGAGGCAATGAGATCGCGGCCGATTTGATCCAAGTCGTAGGTCGTAATACCGGGACGAACCTGTTCCTTCAGCCGCGCCAAGACGGTGGCGGCGATGGCACAGGACTCGCGCATCCGCTTGATGGCTTCCGGATTTTTGATCGGGATCATCAGGCGGCGGCGGTCAGGTCTCCGCGGAGGAGACCTTGGGTGCGGTAGTAGGTGATGACGGGATCCGCGGAAAGCGGATCAAGCGCGAGACCGGCAGTGAGGTTTTCACCACGGGCTTCGAGCCATTCGTCGAACACCAACGCTTGGAGCAGCGTAGCCGGGAAGCCTTCGAGAAGGAATCCCGCATCGGGTTTGCGCGCCCAGAACCATTTGCGCAGAAGCGCAAGGTGGAGCTGGTCAGGCACGGCAGAGCCGCGCGTGATCGCCGCAGCGGCCTGTTGGCCGGTCGGCGTGCGTCGCGAAATCTCCTGTTGCACAAGTAACGCAGGAGAGACGTGCTCAAGATTCAAAGAACGGCCTTGGTTGATCCAACCCGCGAGATGCGGGCCGGAAGGACCGAGGAGAATGATTTTCGCTTTCGCCGGGGCGAGAGCGGAAAAGGCGCTGGAGTGTTCAGCCCCCTTCATTGAAGTAAAGTATTAAAGAGCTTAACGTTTGAGGGCCCAGGCGGTCAGGCCGATCAGCAGAATAACCACCATGACCGCAGTGAGTTGCATGACCGATTTGTCACTGGCGGCCTCGCCCAGAGCGACATTGGCGGAGGTGCTGCGACCACGGATGCGGCCCTTCTTCAGGAAGCCGTCATAGTGGCGTTGCAGGAGGAAGGTTTCGATCTGGCGCATGGTGTCCAGAATGACGCCCACCGTGATCAACATGCCCGTGCCGCCGAAGAAATAGGCGATGCGCGGCGGGACCTTCAGCTCATACAACAGCACGTCGGGAATGATCGCGATGATCGTGAGGAAGATGGCGCCGGCGAGGGTCAGGCGCGTCATGATGAAGTCGAGGAAACCGGCCGTCGGCTCGCCCGGACGGACGCCGGGGATGTAGCCGCCGTATTTCTTCAGGTCGTCGGCGATCTGGATCGGCTTGAACATGACCGAGACCCAGAAATAGCTGAAAAACATAATGAGCACCGTCATGCCGATGTAATAGACTGGATGGCCGCGCAGCAGATTGTTGGCAAATTCGGTAAGGAACTTCAGGTCAAAATATGCGCCCACCTGCGACATGATCATCTGCGGGAAGAGCAAGATGGACGTGGCAAAGATGACGGGCATGACGCCGGAGTAATTGACCTTGAGCGGCAGGAAGGAGCTCTGGCCGCCATAGACTTTCTGGCCGACGACGCGCTTGGCGTATTGGACGGGAATTTTGCGCTGCCCTTGCGTGACCGCGATGATGCCCATGGTGACGACGATGAAGAGCGCGAGCATCATGACGCCCTGAATGGGGCCGAGCTTGGCGACACCGACGGGGGCGAAGAAAAGCTGGTAGGTCGAAACGGCCGCACCGGGGATATCGGACAAAATGCCGATGGTGATGAGCAGCGAGACGCCGTTGCCGATGCCGCGCTGAGTGATCTGCTCGCCGAGCCACATGAGCAGCATGGTGCCGGCGGTCAGGAAGATGGTGGACTGAATGAGAAACCAGGTTTTGCCGACCACCACGATCTGACCGTAGGTGTTCACATCATACCCCGGGAAGAGTTTGCCCGGATTTTCCATGTTCACAATCAGCAGCACGGCCTGGATCAAGCAGATGAACACCGTAGCGTAACGGGTATACTGTGTGAGCTTCTGGCGACCGACGTCGCCCTCCTGCTGCAGGCGGCTGAGCGCCGGCACGATCGCCGTCATCAACTGGAAGATAATGGACGCGCTGATGTAGGGCATGATGCCCAGCGCGCAGACGGCACCCTTGAGGAGCGCGCCGCCGGTGAACATATTGTAGAGCCCGACAAGCGCACCGCCGCCGCCGGCAGTCTGGTCGGCGAAGAAGTGCTGCAGCGGCTTCGGATCAACGCCCGGCAGCGGGATATGCGCTCCGACGCGGGCCACGAAGAGCAAACCCAGGGTATAGAGGATTCGCGAGCGGAGCTCGGGAATCTTCATGGAGTTTGTGAAAGCGGAAAACATTAGGAGAAAATCTGGAGAGGTTTGGGACGGCGGGCCGCGAGGCCCACCCTACCCGGCTTAGGCGACGATCGCCGCGCCGCCGGCTTTCTCCAGCTTGGCCTTGGCCGAACCGGTGAATTTCTGGGCGGTGACCTTGAGCGCGCGGGTGATTTCACCGTCGCCGAGGACCTTGAGCAGCTTGATACCCGGGCGGACGAGGCCGGCCGCAGCCAGCACCTCGGCGTTCACCTCGGTGACCTTGGCATCGAGCCGGGCGAGATCGCCGACGTTGACGACGGCGTAGCTCGTGCGAAATTCGTAGTTGTTGAAGCCGCGGTGCGGGAGCTTGCGGTAAAGGGGCATCTGGCCGCCTTCGAAGCCGGGGCGGATGGAGCCGCCGGAGCGGGCGGTCTGGCCCTTGCCACCGCGACCGGAGGTCTTGCCGTGGCCGCTGCCTTCGCCGCAGCCGACGCGTTTCTTGCGGTGCACGGCACCCTTGACGTTAACGAGATTATGGAGACGCATTTTAGTGATTCCTGATTTGGGGGCGCCGCCCCGCGAGTTTCGCGGAACGACTCGGAGTGATAGTTGATTAGGCGCGGAGGGCCTTGAAATCCTCTTCGAGGCGCAGCTTGAGCAGGCCGTTGAGGGTCGCGTGCACGACGGCGATGTGGTTCTTGGAACCCATCGACTTGGTGAGAACATTGTGGACGCCAGCGGCCTCGAGGACCGCGCGGACGCCGCCGCCGGCGATGAGGCCGGTGCCGGTGGAAGCGGGGCGGAGGAACACCTTGCCGCCGTCATATTCGCCGAGGACCTCGTGCGGGATCGTGCTGCCCTTGAGCTTCACGGAAACCATGCGCTTCTTGGCGGACTCGGTGGACTTCTTGATGGCGTCGGGGACCTCGTTGGCCTTGCCGTAGCCGATGCCGACGCGGCCCTTGCCATCGCCGACGACGGAGAGAGCGGAGAAGCTGAAGCGACGACCGCCCTTCACGACCTTGGCGCAGCGGTTGATGAAGACGACCTTCTCGAACATGCCCGGCTCGGCCGATTCATTGTTGTTACGGGGGCCGGAGGACCTGGTGGAATTGTAATTCATAGGGCGGAGATTAGAACTGCAGACCACCCTCACGGGCGGCGTCAGCGAAGGTTTTGACGCGACCGTGGAAGAGGCGACCGTTGCGGTCGAACACCACGGCGGTGATGCCGGCGGCCTTGGCCTTGGCGGCAAAGGCGACGCCGAGGGACTTGGCGCCGGTGACGTTGCCCTTCACCTTCGACTTCCGGTTCTCGGGATCGAGGGTGGAAAGGAAGACGAGGGTCGAGCCGGCGTCGTCGTTGACGGCCTGCGCATAGATGTGCTTGCCGGAGAATTTCACGCTGAGGCGCGGACGGGCGGCGGTGCCGGTCACCTTCTTGCGGATGCGCCATTTGCGCTTCTGGAGGAGCTGGGCTTTGTAAACAGTCTTCATGATGGATGGTGCGTTTAGGCGACGGTCTTGCCTTCCTTGCGGCGGACGCGCTCGGCGTGTTCACCGACGAGACGGACACCCTTGCCCTTGTAAGGCTCCGGCGGGTAGTAGGCGCGAATCTCGGAGGTCACCTGACCGACGAGCTGCTTGTCCACGCCCTCGATCTTGAGCTTGGTCTGGTCGGTGACCGTGACCTTGATGCCCTCGGGGATGGTGTGGAGGATGGGATGGGAATAGCCGAGCGCGAGATCGAGCTTGTTGCCCTTGAGCGCAGCCTTGAAGCCGACGCCCTGAATCTCGAGTTCCTTGGCGTAGCCGACGCTGACGCCTTGGATCATGCTGGCGATGATGGAGCGAGCCGTGCCATACATGGCGCGGGAGAAGCGGGTCTCCTCGGTCGGGGAGACGACGAGGGTCTTGTCCTTCTGCTCGATCTTCACGACGGGCGCGAAGGTCTTGGAAACTTTGCCCTTGGGGCCTTCGACGGACACGGTGGTGCCGGTGATGGCGACCTTGACCTTGTCGGGGATCTGAACGGGTTTTTTGCCGATTCTGCTCATGGTGGTGTGCTCCTTACCAGACGGTGCAGACGAGTTCGCCGCCAAGCTTCTGGCGACGGGCGTCTTGGTCTTTGAGGAGACCCTTGGAAGTGGAAATGATGGCGATGCCCAGGCCGTTGAGGACGCGGGGAATATCGGCGTAGCCGGTGTAGAGGCGGCGGCCGGGGGTGGACGAACGCTTGAGGCCGGTGAGGACCGGGGCGCTGTCGACGTATTTCATGGTGACGACGACGGTCTTGTGGCCGCGCTCGTCGGTGCCGGTGGCGACGTCACGGACGAAGCCCTCGGACTTGAGGATGTTGGCCAGGCTCTCCTTGAGCTGGGAGTGCGGGGAAACGCACACGGCGAGACCGGCCTTCGACGCATTGCGAAGGTGGGTCAGGAAATCACTGATTGGGTCGGTCATGGATGGATGTTGGTTGGATTGCCCGTCGGATCATATCCGACTTCCGGCGGGAAAGTGGTTTACCAGGAGGACTTGGTGACGCCGGGGATCTTGCCGGCGAGCGCGAGCTCGCGGAGCGTGATGCGGGACACACCGAAGCGGCGGTGGAAGCCGCGGGGCCGGCCGCTGAGCGAGCAGCGGTTGCGGATGCGGACCTTGGAGGAATTGCGCGGAAGCTTGCCGAGCTTCTTCTGGGCGGCGAAGAATTCTTCGTCGGTCGTCGCAGGGTTGGCGAGGATGGCCTTCAGCTCGGCGCGCTTGGCGGCGTGCTTCTCGACGAGGCGGATGCGCTTCTTGTTACGTTCGATGGCGGAAGTTTTCGGCATGGTCGGGGGCGGGTTTAGGCGGCGGAAGTCTTGGCGGGCACGGCGGGCTCGATGCGGCGGAAGGGCATGCCGAGGAGCTTGAGCAGCTCGCGGGCCTCTTCGTCCGTCTGGGCGGAGGTCACGATGGTGATGTCGAGACCCATGGAGCGCTTGTTGTTTTCCACGACGATCTCGGGGAAGATGGTGAAGTCGGTGATGCCGATGGTGTAGTTGCCCTGGCCGTCGAGCTTGTTGGGCACGCCGCGGAAGTCGCGGATGGTGGGCAGCGCCACGGCGAGCAGGCGCATGAGGAAGTGCCACATGGCCTCGCCGCGGAGGGTGACGTGGCAGCCGGTGACCTGGTTGGGCTTCAGCTTGAAGTTGGCGATGGCCTTCTTCGAGCGATTCAACACGGGCTTCTGGCCGGCGATGAGGCCCATGTCGCGCGCGGTCTCGGCGATCGTGTTCTTGTCGGCTTCGGAGCTGATGCCGGTGTTGAGGACGATCTTCTCGAGCTTCGGGACCTGGTGCTTGTTCTTGTAACCACGGGAGGTCATCAAGGCCGGGGCGACGGTCTCTGCGTAAATTTTCTGAAGAGGTGTGGGTTGTTTGCTCATGGTGCGAACCGGATTTC
>JAHFTH010000008.1 GCA_023269445.1 Lacunisphaera sp. | reverse complement strand
CGGTTCAATGTGCGGGGCTGCACCGTCTCCTTGAGCGTGGCGATAGTGGAGAGCGGGATGAGCTGACCCTGCGGGCCGCGGATGTGGTAATCGAGCAACTGGTCGGCGTTGAGGCGCTGGCCGCGCTCGACCTGCGGGATGACGCGGTAGCTGCGGCCGTCGTTGACGAAGCGGTTCACGTAGCCGCCGCCGAGCATCGAACCGAGGTCGCGAGACACGTCGCTGAGGTTGAGGCCCATCGCGGCGACCTTGTCCTTGTCGATCTCGATCTCGACCTGCGGCAGGTCATATTTGAGATCGGTGTCGGCAAAGTAGAACGTAGGGGCGCCGCCGCCGGCGTTGGCCTCGGTGTTGGCGTAGAGCGCGAGCTTCTTCGCATATTCCTCCATCTCGAGGTGGCTGGCGGTGGAACGGACCACGAAATCGATCGGCATCGAGCCGCCCGAGGGCAGCGGATCGGGGGAGTTGATCACGATGTTCACGCCGGGGATCGTCGCCGCCGGGCCTTGCAGGGATTGCTCAATCGCGAGGGAGCTGCGTTTCCGCTCCGACCAGGGCTTGAGCAGAATTCCGGAGAAACCGAAGCGCGCGCCGGTGAGCTGGAACGACTGAGAGTATTCCGGCACGGCCTCGAACATCTTCTGCACTTCCTTCGCGTAGATGACATTCTGGTCGATCGTCGCGGTCGGTGAGGGAATCAGCAGGCCGAACACGACGCCTTGGTCCTCCTTCGGGGCAAGCTCACGCTGGGCCAGCATGAAGAAGGGCCCGAGCAGCATGGTGAAAAGTATGGCAGCAGTAATCGTGACGGGCACCCAGCCGAGACTAGCTCCGATCATTTTTTCATAACGGTTGCGGATGCGGTCGAAGAGATGGTTGATCGTGCCGGTGAGGCCTTTCTCCTCGGCGTCGCCGCCTTTGAGCATATAGGCGCTCATCATCGGCGAGAGCGTGAGAGCGACGAAGCCCGAGACGGCCACCGCGCCGGCGAGGGTCATGGCGAATTCGCGGAAGAGCGCGCCGGTAAGACCGCCTTGGAAACCGATCGGGGCATAGACGGCCGCGAGGGTGATGGTCATCGAGATGACGGGGCCGACGAGCTCGCGCGCGCCCTGGATGGCGGCGTCAAAGGGCGTGAGCCCTTCGCGAATGTGTCGTTCCACGTTCTCCACGACGACGATGGCGTCGTCCACCACGATGCCGACGGCGAGCACGATGGCCAGCAGGGTGAGCAGGTTGATGGTGAAGCCGAAGGCCAGCATCAGGAACATGGCACCGACCAGCGACAGCGGCATGGCGATGATCGGGATGATGACGGACCGGAGCGAACCCATGAAAAGGAAGATGACGACGGTGACGATCATCAGCGTCTCGGTGAGCGTCTTCACGATCTCGCTGAGGGCGTCCTCGATATATTTGGTGGCGTCGTAGGCGATGGAGCCATCGAGACCGGCGGGCAGACTGGCTTGGACATCAGGGAACACCGCGCGCACGCGCTTGATGACCTCGACGGTGCTCTCGTTGGGCAGCACCCAGATGCCCATGAAGGTGGCGGTCTGTCCGCCAAACTTGACCTCCGTGTTGTAGTCCTCGGCCCCGAGCACGACGTCAGCCACATCGGAGAGGCGGATGACGGAGCCGTTCTTCTCGGCCACGACGAGCTGCTTGAACTGCTCGACGTTCTTCAGGTCGGTGTTGGCCACGAGGCTGACGCTGAGCATGGAGCCCTTAGTGGCGCCGACGGCGGAGAGGGCGTTGTTCTGCTGCAAGGCCTGGCGGACCTGGGCCGGGCTGAGATTGCGCGCGGCGAGTTCCTCCGGCTTCAGCCAGATACGCATGGCGAAGACGCGGCCCCCGAGCACGTCGGCCTTCTGCACGCCCTTGATGGCGGCGAGACGGGGCTGGACCATGCGGCTGAGGTAGTCGGTGATCTGGCTCTGGTCGAGTTTATCGGAATTGAAGCTCAGATACATCGAGGCGAACTCGCTGTCGGCGGTCTCGACGTTGATGGTCGGTGACTCGGCCTCGGGCGGCAGCTCGTTGCGCACCTGGTCGATCTTGGAGCTGATCTGGGCCAGCGCGGCGTTGGTATCGTAGTTGAGCCGCAGGAAGACGTTGATCTGGCTGAAGCCGGCGCCACTGGTGGACTCGATGTAGTCGATGCCGTCGGCGCTGGCGATGGCGCGCTCGAGCTGGGTCGTGATGTAGCCGCGGACCGTGTCGGCGCTGGCGCCGAAGTAGACCGTGGAGACGTTGACGACGGCGCTGTCACTGCGGGGATACTGGCGGGTGTTGAGCTTGAAGTAGGAAACAACGCCGACGACGAGGATGACGATGTTGACGACCAGCGCGATGACCGGCTTGCGGATGAAGAGATCAGTGAAACTTTTGGAGAGCATGGCGGGATCCTCGCGGGACTCAGGTGTTGGCCGGCTTGGGCGTGGCGCTGCTGGCGGGCTGGACGATGTTGTTCACCTGGACGGCCATGCCGTTGCGGAGCTTGAACACGCCGGATGTCACGATCACCTCGCCGGGCTTCACGCCCTCGGCGATGGCGATCAGGTCGCCGCGGTTGGCCCCGAGCTTCACGAACTGCTGGCGCACGCCGAGGTATTCCTTCCCGGCCTTGTCTTTCATCTTCTCCACAACGAAGACGGAGTTGCCGTAGGAGGCGTAGGAAATGGAGGTTGCCGGCACGACGACCTGCGCCTCGGCCTTGGTCATCTGCACCTCGACGCGGGCGAACATGCCGGCGCGGAGCACTTCCGACGGGTTGGCCATCGTGGCCTGGACGGAGATGTTGCGCGTAGCGGCATCGACCTCGGAATTGATCGCGGTGACGGTGGCGGTGAAATTGCGACCGGCAAACGCATCGACGGCGATCCCGACCTCCTGCCCGATCGCGATGTCGGGCAACTGGCGCTGGGGAATGCTGAAATTGACGTAGATGGGATCGAGCTTCTGCAACGGCATCAGGGGGCGGCCGCGGGCGACGAACTGCCCGAGGTTGACCATCCGGATGCCGACGCGACCGTCGAACGGCGCGCGCACCTGCTTCTTGGCGATGAAGGCGTTGATCGACGCGACCTCGGCCAGCGTCTGCTTGTGGGTGGCGTCGGCCAGATCGTATTCGGATTTGGACGTGGCGTTGCGCTCCCAGAGATCCTTGGCGCGGTCGATATTGATGCGGGCGAGATCGGCCCGGGCCTGGGCGGCGTTGAGCTGGGCGGTCTCGACACTGGTATCCAGCTCGACGAGGAGGTCTCCGGTCTTGACCGCAGCACCGCTGTCCACCGCAAGGCGCGTGACCGTGCCGTCGGCATCGGCGCTGATCGTCACCCCATCGACGGGGGCGAGGGTGCCGATGGAGTTGATGTAAGTATGCCAGTCGGCCGCCAGAGCGGGGGCAGTGGTCACCGCGCTGGGCGGCGGCGTGTGCTGCACGGAGGACATGTCGGCGATCTGCTTGGCCTTGACGGCGCCGAGCATGAGCACGACGACAATGAATCCAGCGATGGCGATGAGGAATTTCTTGAACATGGGGGGCGTGGTTTTAGTTGGTTAAAATCAGATGGAAGTGATGAGCGGGGCTAGGTCGACACGCATGGCGGCCGCTTGCTGCTGAACCTTGCCCAGCAGGCGGACCAGGGTCTTGCGCTCGGCTTCGGAAAGCGGGGCCATGAGCTCCGAGATGAGCTTGAAGTGACTGGGCAGGAATTCCCCGAGAAACTTCTCCCCTTTCGTGGTCAGGCGGACGGAAATCGTGCGGCGGTCGGCGGGATCAGGCTCGCGCTTGACGAAACCGTCGCGTTCCAGCGTGTCCACCAGACCCGTCATCGTGGCCCGGGTGACACCGGCGGCGTCGGCCAGCTCGGCCGGTGTGCGGGGCCCGCACTCGCAGTCCTCCGCCCCGGCCATTTTATCCGTAGGGGCTTGGGCGCTGCGCCAGAGCAGCATCAGCACGCCGAACCGGCCGTGGGAAATGCAGTGCTCCGCGAGATTCTGATCCGTGACGCCAAACGCCTCGTCGCCCGTGCGCAGGAGATGGAGAAAGGCCTCGGCCGCCGAGGGATCGAGGTCGGGGAATTCCTTCGCGGCCTCAAGGAGGCATTCGTAGCGGGGCAGGTCTTTCAGGAGCAGGTGCGGCATGATTAGAGCGGGGACGGAGATATCAGGAGGCTGACTATTAGCCTCCTAATCAATTCCGCAAGGAGAGTTTTGCCGCCATTACGTTACAGTGCCCCTGTGCAGATAACGAAACAGCCGGCCTAATGGCCGGCTGCGCGTGCTAATGCTATTTGTTTGCTCAGAGCGACTTGGCTGCCGCGACCAGGGCCTCGGTGGTGATGCCGAGCTCCTTCATCGCAATGTTGCCGGGGGCGCTGAGGCCGAAACGGTCGATGCCGATGACCTTACCATCGAGGCCGACATACTTGCTCCACAGACCCGTGACACCGGCCTCGATCGCGACGCGCTTGCGGCACGACGACGGCAGGACGGACTCGCGATAATCCTTGGATTGCGCATCGAAGCGCAGGAAGGAAGGGACGGAGACGACGCGGACGCCCGCGCCGAGCTGCTTGGCGGCAGCGACGGCCCATTGGAGTTCGGAACCGGCCGAGAGCAGAATGTGCGTGAGTGCGGCGGTCTCCTTGACCGCGATGTAGGCGCCCTTGAGCACGCCATTGCGACGATCAGCCACTGAGATTTCATTCAACATCGGCACGGCCTGACGGCTGAGCGAAAGCAGCGTGGGTCCGTCGGTGCGCTCGAGCGCAGCGGCGAAAGCGCCGGCGGTTTCCTCGGGATCGGCGGGACGGATCACGTCAAGATTCGGGATGACGCGCAGCCCGGTGACAGTCTCGACCGGCTGGTGCGTGGGGCCATCCTCACCCACCCCGATCGAATCGTGCGTGTAGATGTAGATGACCGGGAGCTTCGAGAGCGCTGCAATGCGCATTGAGGGGCGCGAGTAGTCGGCGAAAACGAGGAAGGTCGCGCATGAAGTGCGGAAGATGCCGTCGTAAGCGACGCCGTTGTTGATGGCGGCCATGCCGTGCTCACGGATGCCGTAGCGCAGGTTGCGGCCGGCACGGTTGGTGCGGTCGAAATCCTTGTCGGCAGCAATGTAGTTGAGCGTCGAGCCGTGGAGGTCGGCCGAGCCGGAGATGAGCAACGGCACGGCGGCGGCGACCGGCTGGAGCACGTCCTTGCCGGCGGCACGGGTGGCGAGTTTGGCGTCAGCGGCGAAAGCCGGGATTTTTTCGAGGAGCGCGGCGGCACTGAGCCGGTCGTTGCGCGAGTCGAGCAGCGCGGCCTTCTCGGGATTGGCCGTGCGCCAGGCCTCATAGGTCTTGCGCCATTTGCCGTAGGCGCGCTTCAGGCGCTTCTTGTGGGCGGCGAAATACTCGCGCACCTCGGGGCTGACGTAGAAATGCTCCTCGGGGAGACCGAGACCCTTGCGGGCGGTATCGGAAAACTTCGCCCCACCCTCGCCGTGGCCCTTCGAGGTGCCCTGCACTTCGGGAATACCTTTGCCGATGATCGTCTTGGCGATGATCAGCTGCGGTTTGCCGGTCTTGGTCTTCTTGGCCTTGTTGATCGCCTTGAGAATGGCCGCGAGATCGTGGCCGTCAGTGAGCGTCTGCACATCCCAACCGATGGACTTGAAACGCGCGGCGGCGCTCTCGCTCTGCGTCTTGTCGGCCATGGCGTCGAGCGTGACGTCGTTGGAGTCGTAAATGAGGATCAGGTTGTCGAGGCCCTGATGGCCGGCAAAAGCGCAGGCTTCCATCGCCACGCCTTCCTGCATGCAACCGTCGCCGGCGAGGCAAACAATGTGGTGATCGAAGATCGGGTGCGTCGGCGTGTTGAAACGCGCCTCGGCCATCTTGCCCGACATGGCGAAGCCGACGGAGTTGCCAATGCCCTGACCGAGCGGGCCGGTGGTGGCCTCGACGCCGGGGGTCTCGTGGAATTCGGGATGGCCGGGCGTTTTGCTGTGGAGCGCGCGGAAGTTTTTCACTTCCTCCAGCGACAGGTCGTAGCCGCTCAGGTGCAGCCAGCTGTAGAGAAACATCGAACCGTGGCCGGCGGAGAGGACGAAACGGTCGCGGTTGAGCCAGCGGGGCTCGTCGGGATTGTGCACGAGAGCATGGCCGTAGAGCACCGCGCCGATCTCGGCGGCGCCGAGCGGCAGGCCGAGGTGGCCGGAGGAGCATTTGTGCACGGCATCGATGGCGAGGCCGCGGGCTTGGGCGGAGGCTTGGGCTAGAATCTCTGTGTGAAGCTTCATAAAAGTGGGTGAACTAATAGTTAACGGCTCACGGAGGGCATCTGCAAAGCCCTTTTTTTGACATAAATCCCGAGCCGGCGGATCGAGGACATCGTCCGACCTTGTGGGAGCGAGCTTGCTCGCGAGAGCGATAGTCGCGAGCAAGCTCGCTCCCACAGCTCCAAACCAACGGACATAAAAAAAGCGAACCGATCGGTTCGCTTTTGAAATTGGCGTTTGGCGCGGGCTCAGGCCTTGACCTTGACCGGCTTCTCGTAGCGCTGCTCCTTGACGGCCATGGCGGCCTTGCCGGTGCGGTCGCGGAGATAGTAAAGGCGGGCGCGGCCGTTCTCGGCCGTCTTCTCGACCTCGATCTTCTCGACATTAGGCGAGTTGACCGGGAACACGCGCTCGACGCCCTCGCCGTAGCTGATGCGGCGCACGGTGAAGGTCTCGTGAATGCCACTGCCCTTGTGAGCGATGACGACGCCGGCGAAAACCTGGACGCGCTCCTTGTCACCCTCGCGAACCTTGGTGTGCACGCGGACACCGTCGCCGACTTTGAACGGCGCAATTTTATGTTTCACCTGAGCGGCGGTGATTTCCTGGATAATGGCATTCATGGCTGGTTATTTGAGTAAATCGGGTCGAATTTTAGCTGTTTTCTCCAACTGCTGCGCGTGCCGCCACTTCTCGATTTCGCCGTGGTTGCCCTGGAGGAGCACTTCTGGCACTGACATGCCGCGGTAAACGGCGGGACGCGTGTAATTGGAAAAGTCGAGCAAGTTGCGGGTGAAACTTTCGCTGGTCAACGACTTTTCTTCACCGAGCACACCGGGGATAAAACGGGCCAGCGCGTCGATGACGACTGCCGCCGCCAAAGTGCCATTGGTCAGCACGTAATCTCCGATACTGATCTCCTCGTCGATGATGGTATCACGAATACGCTGGTCGATGCCCTCGTAGTGGCCGCTGAGCAGGATAAGGTGTTGCTGCTTCGACAGCTCCTCGGCTTTCGCACTCGTAAAAGGCACCCCGTCGGGCGTCAGGTAGATCCGGCGGCAGCCCGGGGTCTGCAGCTGCTCGATGGCATCGAAAATCGGCTCGCACTTCATCACCATGCCCGCCCCGCCGCCAAAGGGCCGGTCGTCGGTCGTCTTGTGCTTGTCGGTCGCCCAGTCGCGGATGTTGTGGACGTTGATATCGAGGATTTTCGCCTCTTGCGCGCGCCCCATCATGCTTTCGGACAAAAAGCCGTCGAGCATGGCGGGGAACAGCGTCAGGACGTCGATGCGCATGGGGCGATTATCCAATAAAAAAGGTCCGGCGCGAGCCGAACCTTAAGAGGGTCAATGGGGAGGCGAAACCTCAGGCGGTCGCCACGACGGCACGCTTGGCGCGCTTGATCATGGAGTGCATGGTCGCGGTGGGCTTGGCGCCTTTCGAGACCCAGTAATCGACGCGGTCAAGCTTGATGGTCAGCGTGTTGCCCTTGGCGCGGGGATTGTAGGAGCCGATCTGCTCGACGGCATCGCCATCGCGACGGGAACGTTCTTCGGCCACGACGACGCGGTAGTGCGGCTCGTTCTTGGTGCCAACGCGGGAAAGACGGATTTTGAGTGCCATGTGATGGGTCTGGTTGCTTAAAGGTATGCGGTGTTCGCTGGGAAAAGGGTGAGAATGCACGGGACAACTTTGCCCTTGTCAAGCCCCCAGTGCCCCCGCTGCATTCGACCCTTAACGCCCTCAATTTTATGCTCAAAGCCGGTATCGTCGGTCTGCCCAACGTGGGCAAGTCCACCCTTTTCAACGCCCTCACCCGCTCCCGCAAGGCGGAGGCGGCCAACTACCCGTTCTGCACGATCGATCCCAACGTCGGCGTCGTGGTCGTGCCCGACGAGCGCGCCTACGTGCTGAAGGACATCGCCAAGACCAACGTCGTCGTGCCGGCCGCCATCGAATTCGTGGACATCGCCGGCCTGGTCGCCGGCGCCAGCAAGGGCGAGGGCCTCGGCAACCAGTTCCTCGCCACCATCCGCGAGGTCGACGCCATCGTCCAGGTCGTCCGCTGCTTCGAGGACGGCGACATCATCCACACCATGGGCACCGTCGATCCCGTGCGCGACATCGAGGTTATCACCACCGAACTCGTGCTCGCCGACCTCGACGCCGTCGCCAAGCGCATGACCAAGACCCAGAAAAATGCGAAGGCGGGCGACAAGGAAGCCATCATTGAAATGGCGCTCCTCCAGAAACTCGAGCCCCACCTCAACGCCGGCAAGACCGCCAACACCCTGCCCGCCACCACCGAGGAAATCGCGCTGATGAAACTCTTCCAGCTCCTCACGGCCAAGCCGGTGCTGTTCGCGTGCAATGTCGCCGAGAGCGACCTCGCGACCGCCGAGCAAAATCCCTTCGTCCAGAAAGTCGCGGAGTATGTCCGCACGCACCACGACGCCGCCTACGTGCCGATCAGCGCGAAGATTGAAGCCGAGCTCATCGACCTCCCGCCCGAGGAGGCCAAGGCGTTCCTCAAGGATCTCGGGGTCGACGACTCCGGCGTGTCCGCGCTCATCAAGGGCACCTACGGCTTGCTCGGCCTGATGACCTACTTCACCGCCGGCGAAAAAGAAGTCCGCTGCTGGACGATCAAGAAAGGCTGGAAGGCTCCGCAGGCCGCCGGTGTCATCCATACTGATTTTGAAGCGGGCTTCATCAAGGCCGAGATCGTTTCCTACGAGGACCTCACGCGCCTCGGCAGTGTCGCCGCCGCGCGCGAGGCCGGCAAATACCGCCTCGAGGGCAAGGAATACGTCTTCAAGGACGGCGACGTCGCCCTCTTCCGGTTCAATAATTGAGGCCGGTCAGAACGACCTTAGTTTGATCCCCGCCGACTTCAATTCGGCGGATACTCGCCGGGCAAACTCCACCGCGTGTGGTCCGTCACCGTGCAGGCAAACCGTGTCGGCGCGGAGCGTCACGTCGCTTCCGTCCGTCGCCCGGACTTTCCCTTCGCGCACCATCCGCAACACCTGGGCCACGGCGATGCTTTGATTGCTGATAAGTGCGTCCGGCCGGTCGCGCGGCGTGAGCGAGCCGTCCGGCTGATACGTGCGGTCGGCAAAGACTTCGCTCGCCGTGTCCAATCCTCCGGCGGCTCCCGCCTCGAGCAGTTTACTCCCGGCCAGACCGACCAGCACGAGCCGCGGATCAGCCTCATAGACGGCGGAGGCGATCGCCCGGGCCAGTCCGGCGTCGCGGGCCGCCATATTATAGAGGGCGCCATGCGGCTTCACATGCGTCAGCCGCGCTCCCGCGTGCTGCACGATGCCTTGCAATTGGTGAATTTGGCGGAGCACGAGCGCGTGAACCTCATCGTGCGTCAGCGATAATTCCCGCCGGCCGAAATTCTCCCGGTCGGCAAATCCCGGGTGCGCCCCGATCGCCACCCCGTGCTTCAGCGCCAACTCCACCGTCGCGCGCATCGTCGTCTCGTCACCCGCGTGCGCGCCACAGGCGATGTTCGCTGACGTGATCAGCCGCAGCAGCTCCGCATCATGGCTCGCGCCCTCCCCAAGATCGCAGTTCAAATCGACGCAGTGCATGGCTCACCCCGTCATCCGCGCCAGACCCAGTTGCACGCGACCGAGGTCGCGCTCTCGCGCCAGCCAGAGTTCCTGCGCCACCGGCAGCGATATTTTATCGAAACGCATTTTTCCACCTGGACGCAATTGCGTGAAACGGCCGATGTCGACCCCCGCCACCGCCGCGATGCGCGGATAACCGCCGACCGATTGCCGGCTGGGCAGGAGCACAATCGGGTGACCCGACGGCGGCACCTGCACCACGCCCGTGCTCACCGCAGCCGAGATCATCTCGCGCGGCTTCACCAGCACCAGCCCGGGCCCTTGCAGGCGCACGCCCATGCGATCCGCTTCCTTGGTGGTCTGCCATTCGGCGGAGAAAAAATCCCGCTGCGCGTCCTCGCTGAACCACTCCCATTCCGGACCGCGCATCGCCCGCACCACGCCTGCCGGGGCCTGCTTGCCCATCGTCTCCGGGCGCACCGTCCAGGTTGTCGCCCGTTTCTCCGCGGTCTTAAGCGAGGCCATCATCGCCAATGCCCGTTCACCCGGAGCAAAAGTTTTCAGCTCATCGCCCGCAATGAGCGGCCGGCCCTGATGGCCGCCAATGCCCGCCCGGCGGTAGGTGGTGCGACTCCCCATCACCAGCGGCACGTCAATCCCGCCCGCGATGGCGACCCACGCCCGCAGCCCGCTCCGCGCCACGCCGAAGTTCACTGTTTCTCCCGCCGCCACGCGCACCGCCCGGTCGCGCGGCAACGCCTGCCCGCCGATCGTTGCGTCAAAGTCACCTCCGTTCCACGCGATCAACGCATCGCGGGCGAACTGCAACTCGGGCCCGGTCTGCGCCAGCTCGAGAACCGCGGCATTGTCGTCGTTGCCCACGATCAAATTCACCACCCGCGCGGCAAACGCATCGAGCGCCCCGCCGACCACGATGCCATATTGCTGGCAGCCCGTCCGGCCGAGGTCCTGCACCGTCGTCAACAAGCCCGGCTTGAGCACGCGGATCATGGCCGGACCTCCGACAATTTGGCAAATTCCTCCGGCGTGATCGCCCGGAACTTCACGACATCACCCGCCTGTAGCAGCACGGGCGGATTTTCCTCCGGCCGGAACAACCGCAGCGGCGTGCGACCGATCAGGTTCCAACCACCCGGGGTCGATTGCGGATAAATCCCCGTCTGCTCGCCGCCGATCCCGACCGAGCCCGCCGGCACCGCCATGCGCGGCTTGGCGTGGCGCGGCGTCTGCAATTCTTTCGGCAACCCGCCCAAGTAGGGAAACCCCGGCGCAAAGCCGATCAGGTGCACGCGGTATTCCGCCTTGGCGTGACGCTTCACCACTTCCTCGGGAGACAATTTCGCCTGCGCCGCCACCCGGCCAAGGTCTGGAGCAAAGTCGCCGCCATAGCATACGGGCACTTCCACAGTGCGTGGCTTGGCCTTGGCCGTCTTCGGCGGATTCTTCAGCCGCTCCCGCACCTTGGTGCCGAGCCACTCCACGATCCCGTCCGCCGGCGCGCCCGACTGCACGACGAGTGACGGATCGTAGAAAAGCGTGATCGTCGTGTAGGCCGGCACCGCCTCGCTCACGCCGGGCAACGGCTCCGCCGCCAGCGCCCGCCAAGCTGTCTGCACCCGCAGGTGGGTGGACTCGTTGATGGCGTCCCCCAGTTCCACGATCAATGCACTGTCGCCGAGCGGCGTGATCTGCATCCCTTTTGCTTAAGCCTCGCCGATGCTTTCGCACCAAAAATCCACCGGCTAATTGGTCCAGATTCGTTTTCTCATAGATTTTAGTTTGGGTTGCGGTTGGCCCCGGATCGATATGCTCGGTGGCTGTCATGCTCCTTCGCCGCCCTGTGTGTTTCGCCCTGTTCGCCACCCTGCTGTTGAGCGGCTGCAAAGACCGGCAAATCACGTCCTATCGTGCGGCCAAGGACCCGGCGCCTGCCGCCCTGCCCCCGGCCACCGCCGGCAATTTGCCCGCCGATCATCCTGCCATTGGGCCGAGTCAGGAAACCGGTTCCTCCATGGCCAGCACTGCTGTCCCCACCGCCGGCGGCTCAGGCCTGACTTGGACCGCGCCCGCTTCATGGACGGTGAAACCCAATGGTTCCATGCGCAAAGGCAGTTTCGCCATCAAGGCCGGCACGGCTGAGGCCGACCTGTCCATCACCGCCTTCCCCGGTGCGACCGGCGGGCTTGAAGCCAATCTCAACCGCTGGCGGGGCCAGGTTGGTCTGCCCCCGCAAGCCCCCGCCGAAGTCACGGCCGCCGTGGAAAATTTTTCCGCCAACGGCTTGGAATTCATCCTCGTGGATTATGCCGGCAGCGAAAACCACCTGATCGGCGCCATCGTGCCCTATGGCGGCAACAGTTGGTTTTTCAAACTGATGGGCCCTGACGCCCTCGTCGCCGCGCAAAAGGATTCGTTCCGCGAGTTCCTCCGCACCGTGAAGGAGCAGGCCAAATGAATCCCGTCGTCCGCCAGTTCCGCGATTTCTTCGTTTCCCTGCGGCTCACCGTCGTGCTGCTGATCCTTTCGCTGCTGATCGTCTTTGTCGCGACGCTCGACCAGGTGAATCTCGGCATCTGGGCCGTGCAGGAAAAATATTTCCGCAGCTTCTTTGTCATGTGGCACCTGCCCAACTCGAATATCGCGCTGCCTGTCTTCCCCGGCGGTTACTTCATCGGCGGCCTGCTGCTGATCAATCTCGTCGCGGCGCATATCTATCGTTTCGCCTTCAACTTTAAGAAACTGGGCATCCAGCTGGCGCACTCCGGCCTGATTCTCCTGCTAGTCAGTGAACTCCTCACCGGTCTCTTGCAACAGGACAGCTCCATGCGGATTGATGAAGGTGAATCCAAGCAATACGCGGAAAGTTTCCGGGAGAATGAGCTGGCCATCCTCGACAAGACCAACCCCGCCTACGACGAAGTCGTCGCGGTCCCCGAGGCCGTGCTGACCGACGAGGGCACCATCCAGCACCCCAAGCTGCCGTTCCAAGTCAAGGTGAAGGCCTATTACGCCAATACGACCATGCAAGTGGGTGACCCGGCCGCGCGTCCCGGCGCACCCGTGGCCAATCAGGGCGTCGGAGCCCGCGTGCAGGTCCTGCCCCTGCCCCTCACCTACAAGCCGGACGAGCGCAACCTGCCCGCCGCCTTCATCGAGATTGTCGGACCCGCCGGCTCGCTCGGCACCTGGGTGGTCTCCCCGGCCGTCGGCATGCCCCAGACCTTCACTTTCGAGGGCCACACGTGGGAACTCGTCTTTCGCTTCAAGCGCACCTACCTGCCCTTCTCCCTGGCCCTGCTGAAATTCAGCCACGACCGCTACCCCGGCACCGAGATCCCGAAGAATTTCTCCAGCCGCGTCCGGGTGAAGAGCGACGACGGCCGCGACGACCGGGAAGCTCTGATCTACATGAACAATCCGCTCCGGCACGGCGGCATGACGTTTTACCAAGCTGACTACGATCACGAGCGCGAGCTCTACACGATCCTGCAGGTCGTCCGCAACCCGGGTTGGTTGCTGCCTTACATCTCTTGCATCATGATGGGCCTCGGCCTCGTGATCCAGTTCAGCCAGTCGCTCCGGAACTTCATCAACAAGCGGTCCGCCGCCGGCGCCCCATGAAAAAGCATCTCGCGCTTCTCGTTCTGCTTCTCGGTGCCGCCTACCTGGCCTCGACCCTGCGCCCGCCCTCGAACAAGTCCGCCTTCGACCTCGTCGGCTTTGGCCGCGTGCCCGTGCTCGTCAATGGCCGCATCAAGCCCCTCGACACCGTCGCCCGCACTTCGCTGCTCACCCTTCAGGGCCGCCAGCGCGTCAGCACGCCGGAAATCAGCGAACCTTTTGTTGCTTCCCCGATCGAGTGGCTGGCCGACGTCTTCTTCAATCCCACCAAGGCCGACCGCTATCCCACGATCAAGATCGACTCTCCGGAAGTGCTCACGCTGCTCGGGATCACCGAAGATGAGACCCGGATAAAATACGACAGCGCCGCCAAGCGCACGCTGGCCATCCTCGGCTTTCTCCCCTCCACCAAATCGCGCTTCTCCTACGAACAACTCCGGCCGAAACTCCCCGAGCTCGACCGTCAGGCGAGACTTGCCGAACCCGTCGAAAGTCAATTGCGCACCGCCTTCCAAAAACAGGCCATCGCCGTCCGCGACCGCATCGTCCTCTACCTGCAGCTCAAGACCTCGGTGCAAGTTCCTGACACCACCGATTTCCTCGGCGAATTGGAGCTTTTCGAACGAGCCCTGCCGGCCGGCATCCGGGCTGTCCTGGCCAAGCAGAAGGGTGAGGCGCACAACGAGGATGCCCTCAAGGCCATGATGGCCATGGCCGAGCGCGCCTCCTACATGGAACAGCTCGGCAACCTGCGCGTCGTGCCACCCGCCGCCGGCGACACCGACCCGACCCACTGGCGCCCGACCGGCACCGCGCTGATGGAGGCCTTCAGCACGATGAAAGTCGACGCCACCATCATGGACTACGCCCGGATCGGCCACGCATGGCGCTCCGCCGACTCCGCCACCTTCAACGGCATCGTCGGCACCCTGCACAGCACGCTCACGCCGCGCTATCCCGACGCCATGCGCAAGAGCGACATCGAGGGCCGGTTCAATGCCGCCGCTCCCTTCTACAGCAGCATGACGCTCTACGTGTGGGCGTTCCTGCTCGCCATCGTCTCCTGGCTCAAGTGGCCGCTGGAGCTGGGCCGCGCCGCCTTCTGGCTGCTCGGGCTCGCCTTTGTTTCGACCAGTGTCGGCATTTTCACCCGCATGTGGCTGGAAGGGCGTCCGCCCGTGACTAACCTCTACTCCTCCGCCCTCTTTGTTGGCTGGGGCGCCGTGCTGCTCTGCGTGGTGCTGGAGCGAATCTACCGCAACGCGATCGGCAGTGTCGCCGGCGGCATGATTGGTTTCGCAACGCTGCTGATTGCTCACCATCTCTCGCTCAGCGGCGACACCCTCGAGATGGTGCGTGCCGTGCTCGACTCCAACTTCTGGTTGGCGACGCATGTGGTGGTCATCACTATCGGCTACGCCGCGACTTTCCTCGCGGGATTCCTCGCCCTGATCTACGTATTCCGCGGGCTCTTCACCCGCACGCTCGACTCCGCCACGGCCGACGCCCTCACTCGCATGGTCTATGGCATCGTGTGCTTTGCCACCCTGTGCAGCCTCGTCGGCACTGTGCTCGGCGGCATCTGGGCCGACCAATCCTGGGGCCGCTTCTGGGGCTGGGACCCGAAGGAGAACGGCGCGCTGATGATCGTCATCTGGAATGCCGTCATTCTCCACGCCCGCTGGGGCGGCCTCGTGAAGCAGCGCGGCCTCATGTCCCTCGCCATCTTCGGCAACATCGTCACGAGCTGGAGCTGGTTCGGCGTCAACATGCTCGGCGTGGGCCTGCACAGCTACGGTTTCATGGACGCGGCGTTCTACTGGCTCATCGCGTTTGTCGCCAGCCAGCTGCTCGTCATCGCGCTGGCCTCGATCCCGCTGGATAAATGGCGGAGTTTCCGCACCTCGGCCAAGCCAGCCTGAGCGGGCTACTTCCCCTGAATCCCGCCGTTGTGGCAGTCGGCGCAGGTGAGGGACACGTCATACGCACCGTCGGGATGTTTGAATTCCAAACCGGCGCCAGAGAGCGTCGCGAGTTCAGGCCCTTTGCCCTGTGCCATGATCGTGTGGCAGGAGTTGCAGTCACTGGCCCGCACTTTCTCGCCCTGCTCCGTCTGGTGTTTGTCGTCGTGACAGCGGAAGCATCCGGGCCAATCCTTGTGACCGATGTTGTTGGGATAGACGCGCCAGTCAGCCTTGCGCTCGGGGAAAAGGGTCGTCGCGTAGATTTTCTGGACCTCGGCGATGGCGCCCGGGAGATCGGCCGCATCCTTGTATTTGCCGCGCAGGAACTCGGCGATCTTTCCGGGCGCTTCCCCGGTCGTCACAATCTCCTTCTGGATCATGGCCTGGACGGCGGTGCGCTTGATGTTGGGCAGCTTGGAACTGAGCGTGCCCAGAGCCATCGCCTTTTCGACGGCATCATTGGCCGTGGGAAAGACATGGGCGGGGCGGTTGTGACAGTCGATGCAGTCCATCTGTCGGACGAGGCCGGCCGGGGGCTCGCCCTTGAACTCCTGGTTGCGATAGACGCGGTTCGATCCGTCCTTCTTGTTGGTCACGCGCATCCAGACGATGTCCTGCCGCTTCTCGTCGGCGGCGTAATACTCGACGGCGCTGTCCGGACTCACGTGCCAGTGGATCCCGCCGATTGGACTGCCGGGCCGGCCGGCGTTCACATGAAGCAGCAGGCGGATGCCGTAGGCGTCATTGTTCTTCTTGGACAGGTAGTGATCGAAGGTCAGGTCGATGTTGCCATGGAATTTCTCGGGCCAGTGGCATTTCTCGCAGGTCTCGCGCGCCGGGCGAAGATTGTGCACCGGCGTGGGAATCGGGCGCCGATAATTATCCAGGGTGAAGGAGATCAACTGTCGCGTGCCGTTGAGCTTGGCCTGGATGAAAGCCGTGGCGCCGGAGCCGACATGGCACTGCACGCAATCGACGCGCGCGTGCGCGCCGCGCTGGTAGGTGGTGAACTCTGGATTCATCGCCGAGTGGCAGACCTGGCCGCAGAACTGGGTGGACTCCGCGTAATGGTAGGTCTGGTAGCTGCCAAACGCACTGAGGAGCAGAAACCCGACGCCACAGGTCCCGAACAGCACCAGCATACGGCGCTGTGCGACGTTGGTGAAGTCGAGCCGCCACTTGTCGGGCATGGTGGCCGCGTGCTTGATCGCCCAGCGCCGCTGCGCCCACGCGCCGAAGAGCATGATCCCGATTCCAGCGATCAGGAAACCCGGGGCGACCAGATAGGTCAGGATGCCGAGGTAAGGATTCTTGTGCGACCCGGTCAGATCCATCCAAGTCAGCAGCGCAAAGGAAAACAGCGCGCCGACCGCGAGCACCGCCCCGATCGCCGTGATCCAATTATTGAAGTGCGAACGCGGCTTGGCCCCGGACGGTGGCGGGGAAGACAGATCGGCACTCATGGGCGCTTCAGGCCTTCAGCTTGCGGACGTAGGCGACCAGCTCCTTGGCCTCCGCCTCAGACATCTCGTCCTTGAACGCTTTCATGCGCTCTTTGCCCTTATCGGTGACTCCCTCGATGATGGCCTTGAGCATCTCCTCGTCCTTGAGCTCAACCTGAACTTTGGGATTACTGTAGTCGCGCAGCTTGAGCTTCTTGCCCTTTTTAGTGTCACCTTTTCCCTCTGCGCCGTGGCACGAAGCGCAGCTATTTTCCCAGTTTTCCGCAGCGGGCGCCGCATAACTAAGGGAAACAGCCGCCGGCAAGGCTAGGCACATGAGCGAAATCTTGGCTTTCATATTCATCGTAGTGAAGTTTAGGCCGGGCTAGTCCGGCGGTTATGGTCTGATGTTATTTCATCTCTGAAGTGGTGAATGAAAAACGGTTGCCGCTCGGCAACCGTTTGGTGCTCAGAAACCCCAGGTGATCTGGGCGAATAGCCGGTGATCTAAGTATTTCGTCGTGCCAGCGGTGACGATATTACCCCCGAGGAATGTCTCCTTCACGGTGTATTCGATCTGCCAGCGGCCGCCACTCCTCATGTTTTCGAACAACATGCCGTTCATCCCGAGCAGGATCATCGAAGTCTCGTTACGACTGATATTGGTGTTCGGATCGAGCCGGTCGTAGCGCGCAAAGACCCCAAGCCGGTCAGTGAAGTTATAGTCGATGAGAGCATAGTAACCGGCGTTCTTAGCCTTGGCGCCGGCCGCACTAACGGTCTCCTCACCCATGAAGTAGGTGCCAACCACCCGCCAATTATCGCGCACGAAGCGACCCAGCAGACCGGTGCGCGTAAATGCATTCTTGTAGAGCACAGCTGTGCTGAAGTCCTGCTTGGTGGTATAGTTGGTGAACTCGCCGTTGTAGTGGATGAGTCCTAGGGCAGATTCATGCTCGTCGAGCTTATAGAGCGCCGAGGCAAACCAATCCTTCTGGCTGTCGGCATCAATGGAGTTGGTCGTCGAAGTGTCTGAACCGTTCACGAGACCAATGCTAAGCTCGGCCTTTTCCGTGTTGAAGGTCGCATCGATGCCTTGCTGCCGGCTGAAGGGGCGGTAGGTGTTGCTGTTGCCCGCGAGGGCTTCATTGAGCACCACGGCGCGTTGCTCCGCACTGCGCGCACCCACGCCGAATACGTGCAGGATACCCGGCAGAATCTCGCCGGCCCGCACGGCCAGGAACTGACCGTCAGCCAGCGGGTGATTGTATTGGAGGAATGCCTCGGCGAGTTTTTTGCGAGACGCATCACCTTGCACAACATTCGCTCCCGAGGTCGCGCCGGTGTTTTCACTCAAATACAGCTCGGTGAAGTAGGAGAAGTGCTCGTTGAGCGCGCCGCCCGTATATAGCGAGAATGAGTGCTGCTCAAAATTAGACTTGGGCTTCTGCGTGCTGGCGTTCCCAAGCCGCGAATCATCGAGTTGATCGGAAAAGAAGCGGCCTTTCCAAATGAAGCTGATATAGTTCTCCAAGGTCTGGCTTTTGGCGGCCATTTTTGCCGGATCAGCCCGATGTCCATTCTTGAGGAAATCGAGACCGACACTGGTGAGCTGCCAGGTGGGAGTGGCATGACACGTCGAACAAGACGTGGCCTCGCCGCGCGACCAGGCCGGGATGGCGAGAAGCTGCATGGGCGCGATGAGCGTGAACGCAGCGAGGATAAGCTTATAGTTGGTTTTCATGTTCGAGGGGCTGGGTTAGCTTTGTTAATCTACTGGGACTCCTGACCACCGCCCATGATGCCAATATTTCTCCTCGGTGACTGCGCACATTTTGTCGGCCTAGCGGCACAATTTGGGAGGCCGGAAATACTCTGTGCAGAAACTGATGCGCCGGCATAAACCATCGGTGCGTGCGAAATCTTGGCCGGCAGGCCAATAAAAAGGCCCGCTGGTGGGCGGGCCTCGGAAAGATCAAACGGCAGCCGGCTTACTGCTTCACTTCCGGCGGCGGCGGCTGGAGCTTGTTGGCGTCCGGCGTGACCTCGCTCAGGTTGGGCTTGATATCCGCCTCGACCTTTTTCGCCACCCAACGCAGCTGACCGAGGATCATCGACTGGTAGGAATCGCTGTCCCAAATCTCATCACGGTGGCCCATCGCGTTGTAGCCGACGCGGCCCTTGCCCTGCTCGCGGACCCACGCCAAAGGGTAGTTCGCGCGCACGTAGTCGCCGCCTTGCATGCCGGCGGTGTTCATCACCAACAGGACGTGCAGGTCGGAGGCGAACTCCTTGAGGGTATACCACTCCTCCTTCACGTTGATCTCGGCGCCGATATTCTCGAAGCCGGGAAATTTGTTGTCCACGACGGTGGCCTTGGCCACCTGCTGCGGACCGTGGCGGATGAATTCGCCGCCGAGCGTTTTCACGAAACGGTCGGCCGCCTCACCGTAGTTCCGGTAGCGCGGAATCCGGATCGGATTGTTTCCGCCGCCGCGCTCATTGGTGTGGAAAGTGTCGCTCGTGCTGTGCAGGCCGAGGAAACCGCCGCCGTTGGCGATATAATTGTAGAAAGCGTCGAGGCCGCTCCCGGTGATGCCCGGCTGCCGGTCCGTGCCGATGCTGGTGAGGTCGCCGCTGGTGAAGAAGACGACCGCGTCGAACTGGGCGAGGTAGGCGGTGGAGAACAGCGAACCGTCCTTGCTGAAGGTGAACTCGATGTCGTTCTTCGGTCCGAGCCGGGCGAGAACTTTCTCGGCATAGCCGAGGCTGCCGTTGTCCCCTTTGATGACGCTGTGTTCCCAGCCTGAGGACTTGGAGAAAAAGAGCACGCGCAGGGGCGCGGCACTGAGATTGAGTGCGGCCAGGGCAAAGACCAGGCCGATGAACAAACGGGGGTAGCGGGATTTCATCGCCGCCCAATGAAGCCAGTTAACTTCCCGGCGCAACCGGGAATCGCACTCAACGCCTCAACCCAAGACTAACATTGTGGGAGCGAGCTTGCTCGCGACATAGGTCGAACTAATCGCGAGCAAGCTCGCTCCCACAAATAAACCGCCTCCTCACACGTCGCAGATCTCGACGCCGGCGCGCAGGGCCGCCAGCGGATCCTTGCCCGCCGGGATGAATTCCTGCCCGAGATAACCCTGGTAACCGGTGTCCATCACCGCCCGCATGATCGCTGGATAAAATAATTCCTGATTCTCATCCAGCTCGTGCCGGCCGGGGACGCCGGCGGTGTGGTAGTGCCCAATATATTGATGATGCCGTTGGATCGTGGCGATCACGTCGCCCTCCATGATCTGCATGTGGTAGATGTCGTAGAGCAGCTTGAAGCGATCCGAGCCGACGCGTTTGCAGAGTTCCACGCCCCACTCCGTGCGGTCGCACATGTAATCCTTATGATTCACGCGGCTGTTGAGCAGCTCCATGCAAATCGTGACGCCCAACTTCTCGGCCAGCGGCATGATGCGTTTCAGGCCGATCGCGCAATTCTCCAGGCCCTGCGCATCGCTCATGCCGTCGCGGTTGCCCGAAAAGCAGATGAGGTTCGGATAACCCGCCTCGGCCGTCGCGTAGAGGTGGGCTTCGTAGGCCGGCACGAGCGCGTCGTGGTATTCGAGGCGGTTCCAAGACTTCGGGATGGGGCCGACCGACACGTCGCCGACCTTCGCCGTGGGATTGCTCACAATCGCGCAGATCAGGCCGTGCTTCTTGAGCGTGGGAAAATCCTTCGGCTGGAGCAGCTCCACCGATTTCAGGCCCATGCCCGCCGCCGCCGCGCACAGGTCGTCGAGCGACATCCCCTTGTAGCACCACTGGCAGACGGACTGTTTCACGCGGCCCGTCCGCTCGCGGGGTTTCTCTTCGGCGGCGGAGGTGTTGATCAGGCTCATGGTGGTGGCGATCGCCGTGCCGGCGCCGAGTTGCTTGAGCGCCGTGCGGCGTGAAATGGGGTGTTTCATACCTGCAGCTAGATTCAGTTTTCGTCGCGAAGCAACCCCGCAGCTCGCAACCGCGCTCAACCAGCCCGACAAAGCGCCGCGAGCCGGCGCACTCCTTCGCGAATCCGCTCCGGCGTGGCATTGGAATAATTCAGGCGTAGGAAATTCTTCCCGCCCCCGGCCGGGAAGAAATCCCGCCCGGGCACGAACGCGACCTTCTGCGCGATGGCCCGGCCGAGCAGCTCCATCGCATCGAGATTTTCCGGCCCCGTCACCCAGAGGAACATCCCGCCTTCGGGCGTCGTCCACGAATAACCGGCGGGCAGCGCGGCCCGCAGCGCCCCGTCGAGCACCGCATAACGCTCGCCGTAAGCCTGGCGGATTTTCTCCAGGTGCGCCGCCGGATCGTTCTGCGTCAGGTAAGTGTGCGCGACCAGCTGGTCGAAGCTCGAGGTGTGCAGGTCCGCCGCCTGCTTGAGAATGAGCAGACGCGCCATGATATCCGCCGGAGCCGCGATCCAGCCGAGCCGCAACCCGGGCGCGATGGTCTTCGAGAACGTGCTCACGTAGAGCACGCGCCCGGCCTCGTCCCAATGCTTGATGGCCGGGATGTCGGCTCCCCGGTAACGAAGTTTGCCGTAAGGATCGTCCTCGACCACGGTGAGGTTGTGCTCGGCGGCGATCCGCGCCACCGCCGCCCGGCGCGGAGCGGACAGGGTGATGCCGGTCGGATTCTGGAAATTCGGGATCGTGTAGAGGAATTTCGGCCGGTGCTGCCGGATGAGCGCGGGCAGCGCGTCGGGGATCAATCCGTCCGCATCGGTCGGCACCGGGACAAACTTCGCCTCGAAGGTCTGGAATGACTGGATGGCGGCGAGGTAGGTCGGATTTTCCGTCAGCACGACATCGCCCGGATCGAGGAAAAGTTTCCCGACCAGATCCAGCACCTGCTGTGAACCGCTGGTCACCATCACCTCGGTGGCGGTCGCCTGGAGGCCGCGCCGGACCAGTTCCTCCGCGATCCACTCGCGCAGCGGCATGAAACCCTCGCTCGGCCCGTATTGCAGCGCGCGGCTTCCGTATTGGGTGAGCACCGCGTCGGCGGCGGCGCGCACCTCGGCCACCGGAAAGAGTTCCGGCGCGGGGAGGCCGCCGGCAAACGAGATCACATCCGGCTGCGCGGTGACCTTGAGAATCTCCCGGATGGTCGAGGGACGCATCTGGCCCATGCGGCGGGCAAAGTTGGCGGATTGGTCAGCAGACATGCGGGCAATCCATCATAATACTCCCCCGCACGCCAGCCCGTCGTGTCGCCATTAGCAGATTCGCTCTCACAGGCGCGTCACAGTAATTCGATAAACTGTTCCGCCTCCATCTCCACGTCCTTAATGATCTTGTTCAGCAAGCCCGGGCCGATGATTTCCCCTGCATGGACCGGAACCACCGTGCAACGCCCATCAGCGTGACGCAGGAAATGGTGACTGCCTTTAATCCGGACCAAGTTGAAACCAGCCCGCCGCAGAACGGCGATTACTTCCTTTCCGCGCAACCTGGGCATGGCTCACACCGTGACGCGCTGCACCCCGATAAACTCGTTCTGCTTGGCGGCAAACCGCTTTACCTCACGGCACAGGGCAATCGCCTCACGAATCCGCACCATCAGCACGTCCAACGACTTGGCCTGCGTGTGGCAGCCACGTAGCTCCGGCACGGAAGCCACATAATAACCGTCTTCATCCCGTTCCACGATCACGTTGAATTCCTGGCGCGCGATTTTCCTCATCCCGGACCATTGGCACATTTCGGCAGACAGCGCAAGCCACCCGATGATCGCAGGACTGCGCTGCCTCCTATCCTTTCAACAATTCCTCGGCATGCGCCAGCGCGCTCTTCGCGCTGCGATCGCCCAGCATCCGGGCCAGCTCCCCGATGCGCGTCTTCCGGTTGTCGTGGATCGGCTCGATGGTGACAGACGCGCGCGCACCACTCTGGTCCTTGGTCACCACCAAATGGTTCGCCGCCTGCGCGGCCACCTGCGGGAGATGGGTCACGCACAACACTTGGTGCCGCTCCGCGATGTCCGCCATCTTCTCCCCGACGATGCTGCCAATCTCGCCGCCGACGTTGGCGTCCACTTCGTCGAACACCAGCAGCGGCACGTCGTCGATCTCGGCCAGCACGGCCTTCAACGCCAGCATCACGCGGGCGAGCTCGCCGCTCGAGGCAATGCGGTGCAGCGGCAGCGGCGCCTCGCCGACGTTGGGCGAGAAAAGGAATTCCACGCCGCTGTCGCCGTGCGGCCCGAGTTCGCCCGCCGGCGTGAGCGCCACGCGAAAATCCGCCTTCTTGAAGCCGAGCTGCACGATCACCTTGCCGGCGACCTTCGAGAGTTGCTGCGCGGCCTTGTCGCGCGTGGCGCGGAGCTCCGTCGCCGCCTTGCGCGCGGCCTTCTCCGCGTCGGCGATCTGCTTTTCCAATTTGACGAGCGAGCCCTCGACGTCGCCCTGCAGCTCGAGCTTGCGGCGCATCTCATCGCGCACCGCGAGCACGACCTCGACCTTGGCCCCGTGCTTCCGCCTCAGTTCGAGCCAGGAATTCATCTTGGTCTGCAAGGCCTCGGCCTGCTCGGGATCGAAATTCAGGGAAGTGGCCAGCGAGGAGAACTCCCCGTCGAGATCGCCCAGTTCGAGCGACGCCGACTGCAGCCGGTCGGCCAGCGGTTTGCTCGTCGCATCAAAGGCCTCGAGCTGTCGCGCCTCGCGCAGCAGCGCCGCGAGCCGGCCGAGCAGACCTTCCTCGCCGCTGAGTCCGTGGCTGAGCCGTGCGGCCAGTTGCATGATTTCCTGCGCACTTTGCTGACGCTGAAAATCGCGCTCCAGCGCGGCGATGGCCTCCTCGGTCAGGTCGAGCGCATCAATCTTGGCCAGCTGGATTTTCAGGAAGTCAATCTGGTCGGCCGAGAGTTTGTCGGCGCCAGCCAGCCGGTCGCGTTCCGCGAGGAGGTCGCGCCACTGGCCGTAAAGCGCCAGGTATTTCTCGAGGACGCCGCTGTTGCGGGCGAAGAGATCGAGCAGTTCGCGCTGGCCGTTCTCCTTCAGCAGGCGGCGCGGTTCGCCCGGACCATGGAAGTCGATCCATTGCGCGCCGAGCTCCTGCAACGCCGCGAGCGTGGCGAGGCCGCCGTTGACCGAAAGTTTCGGGGCCTTCTCGCGCGGGAGACTGCGCTTGATGATGAGCACGCCGTCGTCGCACGCGGGCAGGCTTAGGTTGGCCAGCACCATGTCGAGCCGGCGGGTGTCGGCGAAAAAAAGCGCGGCCTCGACCTCGCAGGCCTCGGCGCCCTGCCGGATGATGGTCTTGTCGGCCCGGGCCCCCGCCAGCAGCGAGAGCGCCCCGAGGAGGATGCTCTTGCCAGCGCCCGTCTCGCCGGTCACCGCCGTGAAGCCGCTTTCGAAGTCCAGTTCCACCCCGTCGAGGAGGGCGAGATTGCGGATGCGGAGCGACTGGAGCATTTTCCCCTCACGAATGAACAGGTATTGGTGCAAATTCAAGCGCGGCGGCGGATTGCGGCGGCCGGATCGCGTCCCATGGAATTTTCCTTGCACCACCGAAGGCGAACCTTTCACTCCTGCCCCTCTGTGGACCTTTAGCTCAGTTGGTTAGAGCGTTTCGTTGACATCGAAAAGGTCACTGGTTCGAGTCCAGTAAGGTCCACCATCCTTCGCCAAGCGAAGCGAGAGCGAAGGATGCCATCCATAGGCTTGGCGACGGAGGGCTTGCCCCCGGTTTCTGACGCCCCACTCCGGAACACCTAAATCAAGGCAGGGATAAAGCTTTCCCGGGGCCCGCCTGATTCCCTACTCTGCGACATGGAATCACCGCCCACCGTCCCCGTCACCGAGAGCGCCTTGCGCGCCGAGGCGGAGCTGGTGCGGCAGGGTTACAATGATTTGCCCGCCGGCATGGCCACGACGTTCTTCGCCACGACCGGTCTGACCTGGGTCTTGGCTGAATCGCATGGCTACACGGCCGCGTGGCTGTGGCTGGCCGTCATGGCTTTGCTCATCGCCTGGCGTAGCGCCACCATCTTTCTGTATCGGCGGGCCAAGCGCGGGCCGGGTCACCACCGGACTTGGGCGCGGCAATTCACGGCCGGGGCCGTGCTCACCGGCCTCGGTTGGGGTTATGCCTCGTGGGTTTTCTATCCCATCATGGGCGATCTCGAGCTGTCACTGCTCATTCTGGTGATTGCCGGTATCACCGCCGGTGCCACGCGCTCCCTCGGTCCCATTCTGCCCGCCTGCTGGAGCTTTCAACTGCTCTGCCTGGTCCCGCTGATCGCGCGCGCGCTGCAGGCCGGAAGCATGTCCCAGACGATCATGGGCGGGCTGGCGATCTTCTATACCGCCTTCCTGATCGCGATGGCCCGCAGCTATCATCGCAGCCTCAGCAGCTCCCTGCGCCTCGGCTTTGAGTCGGCCGCCCTCGCCGAGGAGCTCAAGGAGAAGCAGCGCCAGGCTGACGTGCTCAACTGCGGCCTCAGCACCGAGGTCGCCCACCGCCGCGAAGTCGAGGCCGAACTCCGCGCCGCCAAGGACCGCGCCGAGTCGGCCAATCAGGCGAAAGGCGAGTTCCTGGCGACTATGAGCCATGAGATCCGCACGCCGATGAACGGCATCCTCGGCATGCTCGACCTGCTCAACACCGCGACCCTCACCCCGGCCCAGCGCGAGCAGGTGGAGACCGCCGCCAGCTCCGCCGATTCGCTCCTCCGCATCCTCAATGACATTCTCGATTTCTCCAAGATCGAGAGCGGGCGCCTCGATTTCGAATCCATCCCCTTCCGCCCGGCCGTCGTCGCAGAGGACATTCTCGCGCTCATGCGGCCCCGCGCCGCCACCAAGTCGCTCGAACTGGCCTTCACCACCAACGCCGATGCCCGCACCCGGGTGATGGGCGACCCCATGCGCTTCCGACAAGTGCTGCTCAACCTCGTCGGCAACGCCGTGAAGTTTTCCGAATACGGGGATATCGGGTTGGAAATGCTCGGCGAGGAAACGACCGGCTCGGTCCTGCTGACCGTGCGCGTGCGTGACCATGGCATCGGCATGACGGCGACGACCCGGGCCCATCTCTTCGAACCCTTCAAGCAGGCCGACAGCTCGATGAGTCGAAAATACGGCGGCTCGGGCCTCGGCCTCGCCATCTCGCAAAAGCTGGTGCAAGGCATGGGCGGGCGCATCGCCGCGCAAAGCATCCCCGGCGAGGGCTCGCTTTTTGAATTCACCCTGCCCCTGCCGCTAGCCAAGGAGCGCAACACCGCCCTGCCCTTCGTCGTCAGCACGACCCTACCCAAGCATTTCGACGCCCGTATCCTCGTCGTCGAGGACGACGTCATCAACCAGCGCGTCATCGCCCTCATGCTGCAGCGCCTCGGCTTGCAATGCCAAGTCGTGCCGGACGGCCAGGCCGCGCTCAACGCCCTCCAAGCCGGCGAGTGGGATCTCGTATTCATGGATCTGCAACTGCCCGGCATCGACGGACTCGAGACGACCCGCCGGGCCCGGCTCATGCTCGGCGACCGCGAGCTCCCCATCGTCGCACTCACCGCCAACGCCCGAGCGGAGGACCGCGCCGCCTGCCTCGCTGCCGGCATGGATGACTTTCTGGCCAAGCCCGTGCGCTCTGACGTGCTCCAGACCTGCCTGGCCCGCTGGCTGCAGCCCGGGCGGTGAGCCATGTGCTATCGTTATTCGCTCACGACGCTGGCGGCGATCGCCGCCTTCCACGAACAACTCACCGAGCTGGCCGGCGGTGACTGGACCCCGCGCTACAACGTCGCCCTCACGCAGCGCATGCCCGTCATCACCCGGCGGAAAACCAAAACCGCGCTGGAGACGATGCACTTCGGTTTCACCCTTCCCGCTCGCACCGCCACCGAACGCCCGATGCTCGTCGCCAACGCCCGCGCCGCCACCGTGCTCGCCAAGCCCGCGTTCCGTGACGCCACCGAGCACCGCCGCTGTCTCGTGCCCGCCGACGGCTTCTACGAATGGGAAAAATCGGGCGACACTCGCCTGCCCCACTATTTCACGCTGAAGGACCGGCGGCCTTTCTTCTTCGCTGGCATCTGGGAACCCGAGACTGCGCAGACTCCCGCCGCGTTCTGCATCGTCACGACCACGCCCAATCCCCTCCTCGCCGCCATCCACGACCGCATGCCCGTCATGCTCGGCCCCAACAGCGGCCGCGCATGGCTCGGCGACGAACCGCTCGACCCGGCCCGCCTCGCCCAACTCTGCCGTCCGCTCCCCGCCGACCAGATGACCGGCCAACGGGTCGATTCCCGCATGAACAACGTCCGTTACGAGGCTGCCGACTGCGTCTTGCCGGTATAGGTCCGAGTTTAATGCCTCATGTCTTTATCCGTGCCCATCCGCACTATCCGCGGTAAATTCCGACTGCATTGTTCCTAAATTAGCGTTCATTAGCGTCTATTAGCGGTTTCACCATGTCTTTGCCCGGTTGACCGCCTTTGCGCTGGACGACTGCGGCGGCACCTCCCACAACCTTGGGCTCGTGGCCACATCCCAGAAGCACGACGCCAACACGATCCACCTCGCGATCGACCGCGTTGCTTCCGCCATCGCCCGCCGCCACACCGGCACCGCCCGCCTCCTGCTCCTCGGCATTGCCAACGGCGGCATCGTCCTCGCCGCCCGCCTCGCCGCCGCCTTGAAAAAAGCCGGCCTCAAGCCCGGCACGGGCACCATCGACATTTCCTTCCACCGCGACGACATCGGCCGCAACCCGATCCCCAAGGAGCATACCCCGACCATGATCTCCCACGACGTGAACGGCGCCACCGTCATTCTCGTCGACGACGTCCTTCACTCCGGTCGCACCGTCAAGGCGGCCCTCGACGAACTCTTCGATCACGGCCGCCCGGCCTCCGTCGAACTCGCCGTCCTCGTGGACCGCGGCGGTCGCCTCCTCCCCGTCGCCGCGACCTACACCGGCCTCACGCTCGTCGCGGGTGACACGGAAAAAGTCAAAGTCCGCCTCGACCCCGCCGCCCCGGCCCGCGATACCCTTCTCACCGAATCCGCGGCTTCCAAATCCAAATCTCCACACATTATTCCTGCCACTTGATACTTGTCCCTTAATACTTTCCGCCCCGCTCCTTCTTGTTACTTGCCACTTGATACTTAATACTTCCCTCCACCGTGCCCTGGCATCGTAAACATCTCCTCACCATCGAGGAACTCAAGCGCTCCGAGATCGAGCAGGTGCTCGCCACCGCCGGCGCATTCCGCCGCATCCTCGACCGCAAGGTCAAGAAGGTCCCCGCCCTCCGCGGCAAGACCATCGTCAATCTCTTCCTCGAGCCCAGCACGCGCACCCGCATCTCCTTCGAGATGGCCGCCAAGCTCCTCAGCGCCGACGTCATCTCCTTCGACGCCGCCTCCTCGAGCGCGAGCAAGGGCGAGACTCTCCGCGACACCGCCCAGAACATCCAGGCGCTGAACGCCGACATGATCGTGCTCCGCCACTCTGCCAGTGGCTCCCCGCTCTATCTCAGCAAGGTCCTCAATATTCCCGTGGTCAACGCCGGCGACGGCGCGCACGAGCACCCGACGCAGGCCCTGCTCGATGTCTTCACCATGCGCGAGAAGCTCGGCGACCTGAAGGGCCGCAAGGTCGTCATCCTCGGCGACATCCTCTTCAGCCGCGTCGCCCGCTCCAACATCCACGCCCTCACCAAGCTCGGCGCCGACGTCACCATCGTCGGCCCCTCCACCCTCGTCCCCCACTGGTTCGAGGCCATGGGCGTCAAGGTCTCGCACAATCTCCGCACCGCCCTCGCCGACGCCGACGTCGTCATGCTCCTCCGCATCCAGCACGAGCGCCAGGGCGTCAGCCACTTCCCGTCCATCGGCGAATACACCAGCATGTTCGGCCTCAACTACACCCGCGCCAGCTGGGTGAAGCCCGACGCCATCATCATGCACCCGGGCCCCATCAATCGCGGCGTCGAGATCGACAGCGACATCGCCGACTCCCCCCGCAGCGTCATCCTTGAGCAGGTGACCAACGGCATCGCCGTCCGCATGGCCGTCCTCTACCTCTGCGCCGGCGGACAACCGGAGGCGGTCATGGTGCCCATGACCTGAAGTAACAAGTATCAAGGTCCAAGTAACAAGAAACCAATCCTCTGCCTTCCTCATCCCCTTCCTGTCACTTGCCCCTTGTTACTTGATACTTTCCCTCCCGCAGCCCGCTCAAGCCACCCGCCAGTTGCCACTCACCCTCTCTCCCTGATGTCCGTAATCCATATCAAACACGGCCGCGTCATCGACCCCGCCTCCAAGCGGGACAAGGTCGGCGACGTCTTCATCGCCGCCGGCAAGTTCGTGAAGTCCCTCACCGCCGCGCAGAAAAAGTCCGCGCAGGTCATCGACGCCAAGGGCCTCGTCGTGTGCCCCGGTCTCGTGGACATCCACGTGCACTTCCGCGAGCCCGGTCAGACGCACAAGGAGACCATCCTCACCGGTTCGCAGGCCGCCGCCGCCGGCGGATTCACCTCCGTGGTGTGCATGCCCAACACGTCGCCCGTCGTGGACAACGCCGGCACCGTCGCCCTCATCAAGTCCGTCGCCGCCACGGCCCCCGTCCA
>JAHFTH010000150.1 GCA_023269445.1 Lacunisphaera sp. | reverse complement strand
TCCGTCGTCGTTCCGCCGTCCGTCGCCGTCGCCGCCAAGTAGCCTCCCCCGCTCCGGCCCCCCGTCTCCCATGAGCTACCTGTCCTGCAAAGTTCTGCTGGTCGAGGATGTCCTGGTGATTGCCAAGCTCACGGAGCAGATGCTCAAGAAATCGCCGGCCAACAAATACAGCACAGTGCACAAGACCCGGCTGGCCGACTCGCTCGCCGTGCTCAAGACCGACGAGTTTGACGTCATCCTCCTCGACCTGAACCTGCCCGACAGCCGCGAGCTGGCCACGCTCACCGCCATCGTCGAGGCCGCGCCCGAGGTGCCGATCATCGTGCTCACCGCCACCAACAGCGACGAGACCGGCCTGCGCGCCGTGCAGCTCGGGGCCCAGGATTTCCTGCTCAAGGGCGATTTCAATTACCTGACGCTCGACCGCGCCATCCTCTACGCCAGCGAGCGCCACCGGCTCCAGCGCACCATCCGCCAGCTCGCCGTGCTCGACGAGCTCACCGGCCTCTACAACCGCCGCGGCTTCAACACCCTTAATCCCGACATCCTCGCCAAGGTGAAGCAGTCCGACACGCCCGGCTTTCTCTGCTACTTCGACCTCGACCGCTTCAAGCAGATCAACGACGTGCACGGCCACGCCAAGGGCGACGAAGCGCTGAAGGAATTCGCCGCCACGCTGCGCAGCATTTTCCGCAAGGACGTGCTGCTCGTGCGGCTCGGCGGCGATGAGTTTGTCGCCATGGGCGTCGAGACCGCGGCCGGCCAGGTCGCCGAGGCCCTGCAGGCCTTGGAAATCGTGCTCTCGGTGCGCAACAGCCAGGGCAACTCGGGTTTCAATCTCCTGTCGAGCGCGGGCGTCGTTTACTTTGACCGGAATTCCACCCGTCCGCTCGACGAGCTCAGCGCTGCGGCCGACGCCGCCCTCTACGAAAACAAACAGGCCCGCAAGCGCACCCGCGCACCCGCCGAGCCTGAACTGCAGGAGGCCCGCGCATGAGTCCCGGCGAACTGAAGGATCCCGGCATCGAGATGGCCCTGCGCCTGCGCTACGCCTGCGAGGCGCACGAGCATTCCATCAGCGAACACCTCGAGCGGGTGAGTCTCTACACCTGCGAGATCGCCCGGCTGATGGGCTCGTCCATGAAGCATCTGGCCGAATTGCGCTACGCCACGCCGTTGCACGACCTCGGCAAGATCTACGTCCCCGTCGCGGTGCTCAACAAACCCGGCAAGCTCACCGCCGAGGAAATGGAGATCGTCAAGACCCACACCACCCTCGGCCACCGCATGCTCGCGGGCAGTTCCTGGCCCGTCATCCAGTGCGCCGCCGAGATCGCCCTCTCCCATCACGAGTGCTGGGACGGCAGCGGCTATCCGCACAAGATTGCAGGGGCCGCCATCCCGCTCGACGCGCGCATGGTCGCCGTCGCCGATGTCTATGATGCGCTGCTTTCCCAACGCGCCTACAAGCCGGCCTGGTCGGAGGAGCGCGTCATTGCCACTCTCAACGAGATGCGCGGCACCAAGTTTGATCCCGAGGTCCTCGACGTTTTCCTCGCCCATCTGCCCGTCATGGGCGCCGCCGACGCCGTGCTGCAGGACACGGAGCACTGAGGGTTACATTCAAATGTCATTGCGAGAAGGCCCACAACGTGGGCCGACGAAGCAATCCAGCTGGATCGCCACGGCCCGCTTCTGCGGGCCTCGCGATGACAAGGCATTTGAATCCCCACTCCCCCCTCGACTCCGTCTCCCGTTCCCCTTCACTCCCCCCGTGCCCGACGAAGCCGATCCCCCGCGCAAGAACTACGGATTTAAGGACCGCGAATTCACCCGCGACAACACGCTCACCTCCGCCGCGCCACCCACCGCCAAGGAGCTGGCGATCATGTCGGGTCATGTGCGCAAAGCGGGCCTGTCAGCCGTAGGCTCGGCGAAGGCTGATGACCCGAACGACGTCTATGCCATTCTCCATGCCAACCGCGCCGTCGAGCAGAAGGGCGGACTCAACGAAGTGGAGATCCGCGAAATCAAATCCCGCCGCAAGCGCGACTACTGGCTGCTCCTCATTTCCAGCGAAGTGGTCCTCGGCGTGGTCGCCTACGCCGGTCGCGGCAATGCCTTTGTCCTTGCGTGCTCCGTCGCCGCCATGGGCCTCATCGCCTTCGGCCTCACCTGGGTCATGTGGCAGGTGATGAACAAATACTGAGCGACTGAATTCCCTAGGGGCAGTGGTTGACATCCGCAGTCAATACACTACAGGTTATTTCATGAAATCTACCGTTAGCATCAGTGAAGGGCAGGATTCCTTCCCGGCGATGGTGAAAGCCGCCGAGACCGGGAAAGTGGTGACGGTGACGCGCCACGATGAACCCGTCGCCTGCATGATTGGGCACGAGCGCATGAGCGCCATCGCCGAGACCCTGGAGATCATGGGCAGCGCCGCCGCCATGCACGCCGTCAGCGAACACCAAGCCGGCCGGACCAAGTTTGGCAAACTGTCCGATATTCCCGAATGAGCCGGGTCGTCCGTCCTTCAGTTCAAGTCATCGCGTATGCGCGCCGGCTCGCCCCCGGGCCCCGTCGGGCCGTCAAACAGGCACTGGTCGAACTTGGCCACGAACGTGGAGATTTCTGCGCCCTCGAAGCGAACCTCTCGGGCTACTACCGGCTCCGGGTTGGCCGTCATCGCATCATTTTCAATTACGCCACCGATGGGGCCATTGAGGCCATCTTCATTGAGGAGCGCCATCTGGTCTACGAAGTGTTTGAAGCGCAGTTTATCAAACGCCTGAAATCCTGATTTCTTCGCGTGCTCCGTCGCCGGCATGGGCCTCGTCGCCTTCGGCCTCACTTGGATCATGTGGCAGGTGATGAACAAATACTGAACCCCAGGAAGACCATCCTTCTGAACGACGAAATGAATACAGGACGGCAAAGAGGAACCGAACTTTTCAATCCGGAGGGCCCGGTTTCCATTCTGCAGCCTCTTCGTCGAGTATCTCATGCTCCACTCTGGAGGCGGTAGACTGTGGGATGCCTTCCGACAGCGACATGGCTTTCGATCCATGTGATCCTTTGCTCCATTCTAGTTTGGTGACGATAACCGCAGCGATAATCGCCAAGATGGCAAAAGGAAAGTTCATCGCCACCCATACAACTCCTACAGCTAACCATGAAACCATTATCATAGTCCAGCTGGTCCGAGTCACAGGTGAACATCTGGCAATAGCCTCAGCCCTCTCTTGAGGAGTGGGGTGGTTTGCCGCAGACGAATGAGGCGCGCGCAACAACAGCCTTAGAAAGGCTATTTTGCTATTTTGCGCATTAATCGCCCGCAAATCAGCAAGATATTCCCGGCGAATGAGCAGATCATTCATTACGGAATTCCAAAATATCAAAGCAATACCGCCCCCGAAAACCGCGAAGACCAAGCGTATCACTGATTCTCCGTTTCCAGACAAGCTGATGAAAATTGCGGCCGCTAGAATCAGGAGGAAAAAAAACTTAGCTTCTAATCGAAAGTAATGCAGCAAAGTGACCAATTTATCGTCTCCGTTTCGAACGTGGGCGAGTTCATGCGCCAAAATCGCTTCAACGAGAGAATGATTCCTTGTCGCAGCTAGCAGCAACCCTCGTGATATCACAACGGCCGGTGGAGTGGTTGCGACTACACAAGCACCAATGGATATGTCCGACGGAACCCATTTCCATACAACCTGAGTTTCCTTAAGTGACAGTGCTTCAAATAACCGCGCCACCATATCCTGAATCGGCACGAGCCCGCCGGCAGGCATTTCAGTTGCGCGTAAGGTTTTGAGTCGCTGTGCCTCCTTTCGCTTAACCCACAATTTCAGTAAACATAGTGTGCCAACACTCGAAAGAGATGCGCAAATAAACATGGTCGTTCCAGTATTTTCATCGACCTTGTGTTCAAAAATCGCGCAAGCGATTCCTAGAAATAGCAGATAGAATGCAGAACCTGAAAACGATAGCAGCAGCGTGTAAGCAACCAAATCGTCACTAGTGGTGGTCAACACCCGGATTCCAGATACCCGACACCTTACACGTATACTCATTTCACCACCAATCGACGGAGCAAGGCCGGGTTTTCCAGAAACACTCTGGTTGTCGCTTCGGCGGCCCTCGCCCGCATGTTCAGCGGGACATTCAGATAGGTGTAACTCTCCTCAAGCTTACGCCGCAAAACTTGCAATGCTGTGGCATCTATAAGCAATTTCTCTTTCTTTTCCTCTGACCGCACTTTTTGCCAAAATTCTTCTCCAATAAGTTCACCGATTTTCGAGAAGCCGGCTTTAATCATCTCCTCAACGAAGGCCCATAAGTAAGGGGCCATAAGATCTGCTCCAAATACTTCCACGCCCAATCCCAATGGCTGGCTTGAAAAATCAGGCCGGTGAAAATCGCCGGGAGCAACTGAGTCAAGTGCGGCAGCCTCAGCTGGATCAGCTTCCTTCACTAAGGCGCGGAAAAGATCTAACGCCGCAGGATTCATTATATGTTTTCTAGTCAATCTAGCTTTTGACTCAAGTGCTTTCTCTGAATTAAGGAGAAGCAAAGGGGCCGCAGTTACTGATATCGGCACTGAGGCGACCCGAACCTACTGCTCCTGCGGGCGGAGCACGAGGCGGTAGCCCGTGGTGTCGGTCGGGCGCGTGTCGGGCTGCAGCTCGATGCGCGACGCCGAGCGACAATGCACCGGGCCGATCTTGTAGTGCCCGCCACGGAGGACGGAGTCGCGCTTGCCCTTGATGCCGTAGGCCCACTCGGCGACGTTGCCGTGCATGTCGTAGAGGCCCCACGCGTTGGCTTTCAATTTGCCCGTGGGCGCGGGCGCCGTGAGCCCGGCGCCGCGCAGGGTGTGCGCGATGGCGTTCAACGCGGGATCGTCGCGGTCGCTGGCAAAGTTGTGCCCATCGTTGAAACTCGTCTCGGTGCCCGCGCGGCAGGCATATTCCCACTCCAGCTCGGTCGGCAGGTCGGCCACGTAGGCCAGTTGCTGCTTTTGCAGCACGGCGTTGAGCCGCTCGATCACGCCGCCGCGATCGGTGATGTCGCGCCACGCCACCTGCTCGACCGGCCGGCTGTCATCGCCGAGCGCGCGGCTGCTGCTGGGATTTTTTCCCGTGAGGTTGTGATGCTGGCGCTGGGTCGTCTCGGTCTCCGCCATGTAGAAGCCTGCGCCAATTTCCGTGCGCGCCGAGGGCAGGTCGGTGCGCTGCTGGCCGGGCTCGCCGGCGCGGGTGCCGGAGTTGAAGCTGCCGGGCGGAATCCATTTGAACTTCACCGTCGTGCCCGCGCCGAGGTCCACCGTCACCTCGGGCGGCGGCGGAATCCTCGCCATCACGAGGCCCAGCGACTGGGTGGATTGCTGCACCTCCACCTCCTGCGCGAAATCCTGGTAGCGCGCCAGCGTGGCCGTGACCGTCAGGCGCGCGGGCCGCAGCTCAAAGGAAGCATTGCCGCCGGCATCGGCGACCACTGTTTGATTATTAACGGTGACCTTGGCCCCGGCGGGCAGACCCGTGAAGCGCACCGCGTGCGGCGGGATGAACTCCAGCGGCACGGCTTCCTCGAGCGCCTCGGCGTTCTGGCCAACGTCGCCCTCCCAATCCACGTAACCCGCCGCCTTCACCTTGATGGGCAGCGGGCCCTTCGGTCCCTCGATGATCAGATTCCCGCTCGCCGTGACGGTCGAGGTGCGGCCGCGGTAGGCCACCTGTGCGCCGGCGGGCAGTCCGGTCAAAGTGAGTTTGCGCTGCACCGGCTGCTCGGCGGTGGCGGGCAGGGCAATCACCGGCGTCTTCGCCTGATCAACCGGCGCGCTGGTGGTCGTGGCCGCCGGGGTGACAATCGGCGCCACCACCGGCGGCGGAACGGCGAGAAATTTCCACGCGCCGAATCCGATCCCGCCCAGCACGAGCAGCGCGGCCACCAGCCCGAGGGGATTGAGTGTGTGGGATTTTCCCGCCGCCAGTTCCTGCAACGCGGCGAGCGCGGCATCGGCCGTCTGGTAGCGGTGGGCCGGATCGTCGGCCAGACACGTGGCGATGAACTTGTCCCAGCGCGGATCAATGCCCGGCACCATTTGCGAGACGAGCTTGGCGATGCCGCTCGGCTTCCGGCCGGTCAGCAGTTGATAGGTCATGATGCCCATCGAGTAGATGTCCGAGCGTCCGTCGGACGGCCGCATGTTGCGCGCCTCGGGCGACATGAAATCGATGGTGCCGACAATCGCGCCGGTGGTGCTCACGCTGTCGCCGCCGCCGAAGGGCGCGTAGGTGCCGCCCGCTTTCTTGTATTCCTCCTCGGCCGCCACGCGCGCGAGCCCGAAGTCCGAGATCTTGGCCTCGCCGGTTTTTTCCATCAGCACGTTGGCCGGCTTGAGATCGCGGTGGATGATGCCCGCCTTGTGCGCGTGAGCGAGACCCCGCAGAATCTGCGCGGTGATGCGGATCACATCCGCCACGGGCAGGCCCTTGTCCTTGGGCGCATGCGCCTTGAACCAGTCCTCGAGCGAGCCGCCGTCCACGTATTCGAGCACGAGGTAGAGCTTGCCCGAGCTCTCGCCGAAATCGGTGACGTTGACGATGTGGGGATCCTTGAGCCGGGCCACCATCTCGGCCTCGCGCTTGAACCGCCCGACAAAGGATTTTTCCTGCGCCAGCTTGGCCGGCAGCACCTTGATGGCGAAACGCTTCTTCAGCGCCGTGTGCTGGGCCAGATAGACCACGCCCATGCCGCCCGCGCCCAGCACTTTCTCGATCTTGTATTGCCCGACGATGTCCCCGGCGTTGAAGAGGTCGGCCGCAGCCGTGCCGCTGCTGCTGCGGGGAGCAAACACGGTTTTCTCAACAGGTTGGTCCATGGGGCGACGGCCATGAAAGGGCCGGGGCAGACGTAAATCCAGTCTAGAAACCAATCCCGTGTTGACCCCCCCTTGGCCTCGGGGCTTAGCTAGGGGTCCTATGACGCGACTCTTGGCTCGTTATGCTTTCGCCGTGGTGGCGCTCTGCGCCTTTTTCGCCTCCGCCCAGGCCGTCACCCTGCTCGTCCGGGCCACCCCCGAGGGCGCAATGGTCACCATCGAGGGCAAGGTCCTCGCCGCCCCGGCGACCTTCGACCTCAAGCGCCGCGACGAACCCTACTCCATCGTGGTCGAGAAGCCGGGCTACCAGACCGAGATCGTCACCTATTTCACGAAGCAAAAGCTCAAGGAGCTCGTCGTGGCCCTCGAGCCCCTGTCGATTCAGCGCGACGTCACCATCAAGTCCAACCTCGACGGCGCCACCGTGACCATCGACGGCAAGCCGGCCGGCACCACGCCCTTCGCCAAAGCCGTCACCTTCACCCGCACCGACAAATCCTCCCCGTGGCAGCCGCTCGCGGTCACGATTGCCAAGCCGGATTACCAGAGCGAATCCCTCCGCCTCACGCAGGAGGCGCCCGCCCCCGCCCCGGTCACGCTCGTGCAGTTGCGCCTCGAGCGCACTTTCCTCGTCAGCGCCAAGACCGCGGAGAGCGCGCCCGTCGAGGCCGTCCTCACCCTCGGCGACCGCGCGCTCGGCACCGCCCCGCAGAAAGTCCCCGTGGTCTTCACCCGCGCCGACAAAACCAAACCCTGGCCCACCTTCGCGCTCAAGGCCGAGATCCCCACGCTTTACCAGCCGGTGGCCGTCACCCTCGCGCAGGATTCCTTCGACAACGTCGCCCTCACGCTGAAACCCGTGACCGAGGTGCAAGTCGCCCTCTACACCCCCGCCATCGAGATGACGCCCACCGGCGCCAAGCTCACGGTCAACCAGTCCAGCCGCACCGCCACTCTCGACAGCGGCGAACGCGGCGCCGACATCGTCGGCCTCTCCCGCCTCACGCGCTTCACCCGCCGCGACCAGAATCCCAAAGCCCCGCTCCAAGCCATCAATTCCTACGCCATCACCCCCGACGGCCAGTCCGCCATTCTCTCCCTCACTCAGCAGGACGACGCGGGCAAATACTACTCCGGCCTTTTCCTCAAGCGCGTGGAGGATGACGGCGGCGGCATCGCCCGGCTCATCGACAACAACAAGCGCTACTACGACTGCGCGCCCGTCATCGCCCCCGACTCCAGCAACATCCTCGTCTTCCAGTCCAACCGCGGCGATCTCGCGAAGCCCGACGTGTTCCGCATCAACTTCAGCGACAACCGCACCTCC
>JAHFTH010000149.1 GCA_023269445.1 Lacunisphaera sp. | reverse complement strand
TTGACAAAATCCCCAAGGCGCAGATTGAGGCGCACAACTATACCAAAACACTGATGGAAGACAAAGTAGGTGCGTATCGAGACATGCCTAAATTCCGAAAAGAGAACTCGGGTGGCACTCAAGAACAGATATTAAGGGCAAAGATGCTTTCTACCGCCTATGTCAGTGTTCAGAGCGTTCGGAAAGATGCTGTCCACGCCGAGTCTTCATTTTATCGAATCAATCAGGGTGGCGCTGTTATCAACGAAGCCGAAAAGGAAATTATTTTAAGGAGAAGGCGTCCCGAGGCATTAGCGGCCAGAGCGCTTTTAAGGGCAGGAACCGGGCACGAATATTGGTGGGAGTTTAAAAAAGAGACCAAGGTTGAAATCGTAGAATTGGCCAAGTCGGTTTATGATACGCTCTATCATCCGGAACTCGCCGATCCCATCAGAACCCTAGATTTGCCGATGGCGGGTGGTGGTTATTCTGCCGATGCGCTGTCCGTGCTTTATGAGTTTATTCATATAGCCAACGATATTCCGAGAATCCGTTTGCCACGCGGAAAGAATGTCACCGTTGAAATTTTGCCAACCGACGACCCGCAAAGGGACATGGATGGAAGTGGCACAATAAAATGCCTAAAAACGGTCAAGAAAGTCACAGATTTAATTAACAGCAACTATTCAGGGTCATTTGGATTTCACCCCGCCGTTTATTCCTACTCCGCGACAGGGAGGTTTCAGCCGACCGCATTTCTGGCCCATGTTCAGCTAGCAATGTGGTTGCGGGAAAAAGACCTAATGTTTAAGTTCACGCCCATTAGAAAGGAGTTTGAAGAGTTCTTGGTCAGCTACAAATATTTCATCAATCAGTTAATTCCGAATTACGGCGGCAAAACTAAGAGCCTAATTCCGGTATCAGAATTGTTCCGTTTGATTGCCGACAGCTTTTTGAATGGCAAGTCGGCCTCCGGGGTTCTTGAAACCGTTCTAAACGATCCGCGCTTTTCCTCACGTTTAAATGTCGTTACTAACGTCGGAGAAAGCAAAAGTCCGCGCTTTTCAAAAGGAACAACAGTAGCGATTAAACTAAGGGAAGCGCTTGAGTCTGCTCCGCGTTGTTACATCTGCAATGCACGCTACCACTACAATGGAACCACCACCGACCACAGAGAAAAGGCCGTGAGAGATGGCGGTTCTGGTTCGATGCGGGCCGGATCGTCAACCCATCCCTACTGCAACAGCGGATATAAGGAAAAACTAATTACCCTTGGCCGCTGGGATGATGAAAAACAGCAGCCGAAAGCATAGCGTTTCTAGCCCACTCCGTAGCCTTTAGGTCCGCCTTCTTAGCCGCGACCTCTACCGCCTCCCGCTCCCCAGAAGTGAGCCGTAAAGAAAAGACCTCCTTTGTTTCACCCTTTGGCAGCTTTGGCCTCCCCATCTTGGATTTCTTGGACATATTGTAATACGAATAAGTATTGACGGAACGAAACAATTCGTATTACGTTTAGTCAATCCAATAAACGCCATGTCCTACAACCTTACCACCGAAAAGAAAATCACCGCTGTTAGCATGCTCTGCGAGGGGAACAGCATTCGCGGCATCGAACGCATGACCGGAGTTCACCGGGACACAATCATGCGCCTTGGCGTTCGCATGGGAGAGGGTTGCCGCAAGATCATGGATGAGCGTTTCCGGGGTCTGGACTGCCGGGTTATCGAGCTAGACGAAACATGGGGCTTTGTGGCCATGAAGCAAAAGACCGCCCGTAAGCTCGGGGCCAGTGACGAATTTGGCGACGTTTGGACGTGGGTTGCGATTGATGCCGAGTCCAAGCTAGTGCCGTCCTTCTTCATCGGTGACCGTTCGCAGCGTTGCGCCGACTTGTTCGTTGAAGACCTTGCCAGCCGCCTTACCCATCGCGTGCAAATCTCCTCCGATGCTTGGAAGGCATATCGCGGGGCGATTGAGAATGCCTTCGGGGACAACGTAGATTACGGCTCGATAGTTAAGACCTACTCTAGCGCCCAACCTGAGGATGCCCGCCGTTATTCTCAGCCAGAGGTTGTGAGTGTGGAACGAGTCGCTGTGCATGGCGAACCTGACGCCGGACTGATTTCCACTAGCTACGTCGAAAAACAAAATCATACGCTCCGCATGCACTGCCGCCGTATGTCCCGTCTAACAAACGCATTTTCCAAGAAGCTAGACAACTTCAAGGCTGCGGTTGCGCTGCACTACGCCTATTACAACTTCGTGAAGATGCACAAAACCATCCGTTGCACTCCCGCTATGGCTGCCGGGGTTGTCACTTCGCAATGGACCGTCAGCAACCTAGTCGAAATGATTGAGGCATGAGCGAACGAATTTCCAGAATCGCAGAGGCTGTCCAGAAGATGCATTCATGCACTTCGGTTCGCCACGTCCAATCGGTGCCGGTCAACGAAGTATTCCAAGGGCAAACCGTCTGGCAAGGGGTGGTTGAGGTATTCGACATCACCGGCCACCCAAAGGCTGAACGCGCCTACGGATGGGAGATTCCCGGCCCTACCCCTGATTGGGTGGCGGTCTTGGAGATTCCGCCCGTTACTTCACCTGCAACCGCAGTCAGGGCCGCACTTGTGGCCCAATCGAAAACGAAGTGAGCACCGGCAATTTCATCGGCAATTTCTCCGCAATCCTCGTTAGGGGGGAGACACGCTTCTTGCGGCTAATGCGCGGCGTTAGCGGGGATTCCTTGCTGCCGGGCATGACAATGGCCTTTTGTGGCGCTACCATGTCCCAAGAGTCCAGCATGCGCCGGAATGGGCTCTTGCGCCTCTTGCCTAGGATAGATCGGGGCGTCCCCGGCTTCTTCAGAACAACCGCGCTCCCCTCCTCCGGGTGCTCGGCTAGGTGCATTCCCTTGGCTTTGTAGCTCATGCACCCCGACTGCCTAAAACCCATGCCAAAACAAACCCCGATTCAAATTAGGACACTACCCTTGGCAAATTATCGTTGAGGTTCGTCGCGGCGGGAGTATTACGTTCATGGCAACGATGCCCAAGCCTGTTGCCAACTCCACGAGCGATTCGGACTTTTATCTGCCCGCCGAACGCTTCTTCGCTTCCAACCTGCCGAACGCGCTCACTTACGACGACGTTTCGCTCGCCACGCTCCACTCGGATATCCTGCCCAAGGACACCGATCTGGCCACCTCGCTGTCCGACAGCCTGAGCCTCCAGATCCCGATCATCTCGTCCGACATGGACACCGTCACCGAGTCGCGCATGGCCATCGCCATGGCCCTCAACGGCGGCCTCGGCCTCATCCATTACAACCTCCCCGGCAAGGACCAGATCAAGGAGGTCGCCCGCGTGAAGCACCACATCCACGGCCTCATCCAGGATCCGATGACCGTCCTGCCTGAAGCCACCATCGGCGACGTCCTCCAGATGATCGACCAGAAGCGCTTCGATTTCCGCAGCTTCCCCGTGGTCGACAAGAACGGCAAACTCGCCGGCCTCCTCTCCGGCAACGTGGTCAAGGACCGCTACCGCGCGAAGAAGGTTTCCGAAGTGATGACTCCCCGCCGGCAGCTCATTACCGCCGAGGAGAAGCGCATGTCGACCGACCCGATCAGGGAGGCAGACCGCTTCTTTACCGAAAACATCGGCCTCCACAAGGTGCTCGTCGTGGACAAGCAGGACCGCCTCTGCGGCTTGATCACGAGCTCCGACGTCGAGCGCATCACCAGCGAATCCAAGTCCCGCCGCAAGCCCGCCCGCGACGCGCAATTTCGCCTCGTGGTCGGCGCCGCCATCTCCCCCGTCCGCAAGCCCAACGGCTCGCTCGACCGCGACAAGATCATCACCCACGTCGGCGAACTCGTGGACGAAGCCGTCGATGTTGTCGCTGTCTCCACCGCCCACGGCCACACCTCCGGCGTCGGCGACGTCGTGAAGCTCATCCGCGACGCCTTTCCAAACCTTACCATCATCGCCGGCAACGTCACCAGCGGCGAGGGCGTTGAGTTCCTCGCCGACGCGGGCGCCAGCGCCATCAAGATCGGCCAGGGCCCCGGCTCCATCTGCACCACCCGCATCGTGGCCGGGGTCGGCATCCCGCAGCTCACCGCCCTCCACGTCGCCGGCCGCGGTGCCGCAAAGAAAGGCGTCCGCCTCATCGCCGACGGTGGCATCACCAAGTCGGGCGACATCGTCAAAGCCCTCACGCTCTCCGACGCCGTCATCCTCGGCGGTCTGCTCGCCGGTTGCCGCGAGGCGCCGGGCGAGATCATGGAAATCTCCGGCAAACTCTATAAGCAATATCGCGGCATGGGCTCCCACGCCGCCATGAAGGCCGGCTCTGCCGCCCGTTACGGTCACGACAAGAACGACACTGTTCGCAAAGTCGCCGCCGAGGGCATCGAGGCCCTCAAGGAAGTTTCCGGCTCGGTGGACGATGTGCTCAACGCCCTCATCGGCGGCGTCCAGAGCGGCATGGGTTACCTCGGGGCCAAAGACCTCGGCCAGTTGCGAAAAAAGGCCCGCTATGTCAGGGTTACCCCCGCCGGTCAGAAAGAGGCGGCCCCGCACGACGTGATCGAGGTTGCCACCCGCAGCGGCGGTTGAATTATTTTTTGAAACAAAACAACGGGCCAAACCTCCTACTCCTGTATGAAACGTTGTTATTTACCCCGATGGCTGGCGGCGTTGGCGCTGCTCGCCCTCATTCCCGCTGCCCGGGCCACCACGGTCATCGCCCCGGACTTTGATTCGATGGTCGGCTCGTCCGACTACATCGTGCGTGCCGTCGTCAAGTCGATCACCTCCGAATGGCGGGATAATCCCGACCAGCCCGGCCACCGCTACATCGGCAGCCTCGTGACGCTTGACGTGAAGGAAGTCATCAAGGGCAGCCCGCCCTCGCCGCTCGTGCTCGACCTCGTTGGCGGTCGGATCGGTGATATTGCGCTCACCATCGACGGCGCTCCCAAATTCACCGTGGGCGACGAAAACATCCTCTTCGTGCAGGGCAACGGCCGGCAGATCATCCCCCTCGTCGGCATGTGGCACGGCTACTATCCCGTGCGCCGCGACCAACGCACGGGGCAGGATCAGGTCCTGCGCAGCAACGGCAAACTCCTCTACAACGAGCAGGAAGTTTCCCTGCCCGAGTCCGCCCTCAGCACCGCCCCGGCCCGCGACCCCAAGGCCAAGCCACTGAACTCGGCCGACTTCGCCGTCCGTATCCGCCACTCCTCAAAATTCCGCACCCGTGAAGACCTCAAGTAACCACCTGTTTCGGCGGGCCGGGGTTTCACTCTTGGCCCTGGCTGCGGTGGCTTCCGCCCTCGCCTTCACCTTTGTGCTCAACGACAAAACCGGCCTGCCCTCCAAGTGGCCGGCGGGCAGCATTCCCGTGAAAATCATGCTCGGCAGCACCACCACGCTGAGCGATGGCTCCACTTACAACAGCAGCGCAGCCGCCGCCGCCCTCGCCTGGAACGTCGCGATCGGCTCGGCCCAGATCCAAACAACTGTGGCCACGGGTTCGGCCGGCGACAACAACGACCTCAACGAAATGGTCTTCGCCGACAAGGTCTATGGTAAAGACTTCGAAGCAAACGTCCTGGCCGTGACCACCGGTTGGAGCCGCGGTAACGAGCGCACCGAGGGCGACGTCATCTTCAATTCGGCCAAGGTTTGGGACTCCTACCGCGGAGCCACGCGCTCGGCGGTCGACCTCCAGCGCGTCGCCATCCATGAACTCGGCCACCTCCTCGGCCTCGATCATCCTGACGAGAAAGGCCAGTCGGTCAGCGCCATCATGAACAGTCATATTAGCAGCATTGACGCGCTGACCCAGGACGACGTCAGTGGCGCGCAATCCCTCTACGGCCCGCCCGGAATCCCAGCCAACGACGCCTTCGCCAATGCCGAAGTGATCACCCTCAGCGCCACCGGCACCGTGACGAAGAACGGCGTCAACACCAACGCCACCAAGGAAACTGGCGAGCCCAGCCACGCCATCAACGGCGGGCCCAGTCAAACCGCCAATAGTGGCGGCCGCTCCGTCTGGTGGCGCTGGACCGCCCCCTCTGCGGGCAACGTCACCCTCGATACCCGGGGCAGTTATTTCGACACGCTCCTCGCCGTCTACACCGGCACGGCCCTCGCCAATCTCGTTTCTGTGGCCAGCAGCGACGATATTGACCCCGGCGTCGTCCAAGCCAGCACGGTCACCTTCACCGTTACCGGAGGCACGACCTACCGGTTTGCCGTCGATGGATTCAACAACGCCGACGGCAAGGGCGCCGATTCGGCCGGCATCACACTTAACCTCGCCTTCACCTCCACCGGTATCGCGGTGCCGGTCATCACGACCCAGCCTGTCAGTGTAACGGTGAACACCGGCGTCAGCACCTCCTTTTCCGTGGTGGCCACCAGCACCGCGACCTTGACCTACCAGTGGCTCTTCAACGGCACCGCCATCACCGGTGCCACCAACGCCACCTACAATCTCTCCAGTGTCACCACGGCCCAAGGTGGAACCTATTCCGTCACGGTGACCAACTCCGCCGGCTCGGTCACAAGCGATGGTGCCACGCTGACCGTCAACACTCCGGCACCGACCCCCGCCCCCGTATCTAGTGGCGGTGGCGGCGGTGGTGGCGGCGCCCCCAGCCTGTGGTTCTGCGCTGTGCTGGCGGCGCTGGGCCTCGCGCGATTTCTGCGGAGAAACAGTCCTTGAGTGAATTGGAGCTGGGACTATCAGTCCCGCAAGAGCCATGATGCCGTCCAGCCCTCGCGGGACTGATAGTCCCGCCTCCAACCAACAGCAAAGCAGTCTTCGCGCACCGCTGCCTTGGTTCTGCCTAGGGGTTGCGCTCGCCGCCTCGATCATCCAACTCGTGCCCGCGTGGCGCGCCGCCCTCCTCTATGACCGCACCGCCCTCGCTCACGGCGAGGTCTGGCGGGCGTGGACCGGTCATTTCGTCCACTTCGGCTGGCCCCACTTTGTCATCGATACCGGCCTGCTCGTCATCCTCGGCTGGCTGATGGAGTCGCGCTACCCGTGGTTCACGCGACTCAGTCTGTTGCTGATGCCGCTGTTCATTTCCGCCGCGATCTACGTGTTTGAACCCGACGTGACCCGCTACGGCGGACTCAGCGCCGTCAATCTCGGGCTGCTCCTCTATTTCGCCGTCCAAGGTTGGCGCCGGGACTGGACCGATTGGTTTTGGCCCGCCGTGCTGCTGATCTACGCGGGTGAACTGGCCTTCGAGTATTTCCGTGGCGGCCAGGGCGGTGGTGCCATCCGCTTCGACGATCCCACGATCCGTGTCGCCACCGGCGCTCACCTTGCCAGCGCCGCCTACACCCTGCTCGCCCTCGGCGTGGCGCGACTGATTGCCTTAAGTCAGACAGCGCCTGAAAGAAATAGGGTAATTTTGTAGGTCGGGGTTTATCCCCGACATGCTGAAAGTGACTGTCGGGCGTAAAGCCCGACCTACATAAAACCAAGTCATCACGCACCCTACCCCTTGTGACTCAATTTGCCGTTGCCGCCCTGTCCTCCGTCCTCTGTCCTCGGTTCTCCTTTCTCCCAGCTCCTTTCTCCCAGCTCCTCGCTCAGATGCCCCTTCTCCCCTTCCGCAGCCAGCTCATCGCCGATGTCGGCATCTCCCTCGGTGACGAGGGCAAGGGCCGCCTGATACCCGAAGTGGCCGATGAACTCCGCGGCACCCCGGCCGCCGTCTCCGTCGTCCTCAAGGTCAACGGCGGCGCCAACTCCGGCCACACCGCCGGCGGCGTTAAGCTCAACCTCCTGCCTGCGGGCGTCGTCGTCCGTGACGCCGCGCACCTCTGCGTCGGCAGCGGCGTGGTGGCCGACCCGCGCAAGTTCTGGTGGGAAGGCCAGCCCCTTGAGAAAAAGGGCCACGCCATCTTCTCCCGCCTGCTCATCGACGAGCGCGCGATGGTCTCCGACCTCACCCACCGCCTGCTCGACCTCGCGTGGGAGGACTACCGCAGCAAGGTGCTCGAGGAGGAACCGCGCGGCTCCACCGGCCGCGGCATCACACCCGCCTACGGCGACGAGGTGGGCCAATGGCAGATCACCTACGCCGACTTCCTCGGCGGGCCGAATTTCTTTGCGCGCAAGCTCGCCCAGCGCGCCGACCGCGCCTGCCGCACCATCCAGCACGTCTGCCGCGTCAGCGAGGAGACCTGGCACGGCTACTTCGAGAAACT
>JAHFTH010000148.1:699-8236 GCA_023269445.1 Lacunisphaera sp. | reverse complement strand
GCGGACAGCGGCAAGGAGAAGATCGCCGACATCGCAGAGTTCTACCGGTTGGGCTTTGGCGAACCGTTCTACATTTCCGCCGAGCACGGCAACGGCGAGGCCGAGGTGCGCATCGCCGTCTTGGCCAAGCTCGGCCCGGTGCCCGAAGAGGAAGAGAGCGAGAAGGGGCGGCTGCATATCTGCTTCGTCGGCCGGCCCAACGTCGGCAAATCTTCGCTGAGTAACCGCCTGCTCAAGCACGACCGCCTGATCGTCAGCGAGGTGCCCGGCACGACGCGCGATGCCGTCGAGCTGGATTTCACCTTCCTGAACAAGGACGGAAAGCCGTGGCTGTTCCGGCTGGTCGATACTGCCGGCATCCGCGCCGCGCCGAAGCTGTCGTCCTCGGTTGAGTATTTTTCCCGGCTGCGCTCGCTCGAGGCCATTCACAACTCGGATATCGCCTTCATGGTGGTCGACGCCATGGACGGCATCACGCAGCAGGACAAGGCCATCGCGGGCGAGATCATCAAGGCGCAGAAACCGATCGTGATCGTCGTCAACAAGTGGGACCTCGTGCACGCTGCGTTCCGCAAGGGCGTGCTGAAGAAATTCAAGAGCGAGCGCGATTTCCGCGAGAAGTTCGAGAAGGCACTTTTCGACCAGCTGTTCTTCACGCCCGGCGCGCCCGTGATGTTCGTCTCGGCCCTCACCGGCCACGAGATCGAGCGCATGCTCCGCAACACCCGGGCCCTCGATCGGCGGCTCGACACCAAGATTCCCACGGCGAAGCTCAACACCACCATCATCTCGCTCGCCGACCGCACCCCGCCGCACGCCATCGGCGGCCAGCGTTTCAAGATTTACTACGCCACCCAGACCTCGAACCGGCCGTTCCGCCTGAAGTTGTTTTGCAACCAGGAGCGCAACCTCACCGAATCCTACCGTCGCTACCTCGAGGCGGGGCTCGTGAAGGAATTCGGCCTCGAGGGCTGCCCGATCCACTTCGACCTCATCGGCAAGAAGAAGATGCCCATCGAGCAGCGACTCGCCCTGCGCAAGAGCCGGCTCGAGGCCGGTCTGGTGCGGCCGGAAAAAAATCTCGACGATGATTTCGATCCCAGCCTGCTGGATGATTGAAGCCGGCCTCACGGACTGCGTGTCTAACCCCCATGCTTAAAATCGTCTTCATGGGCTCCGATGCCATCGCGCTGCCGGCGTTGGACTGGCTCGCGGGCAGCGGACTTGCCGAGATTGTCGCAGTTTTCACCCAGCCCGACCGCGCCGCCGGCCGCGGCCAGAAGGTCCAGGTCAACGCCATCAAGCACTGGGCGCAGGCGAGGGGACTCCCGGTGTTGCAGCCGATAAAGCTCGGTGCGGCGGAACAGGAGCAACTCGCCGCATTCAAGCCGGACCTGACGCTCGTCATGGCCTACGGCCACATCCTGAAGCAGGGCGCGATCGACACGCCGCGACTCGGCACGCTCAATCTTCACACGTCCATTTTGCCGAAGTATCGCGGGGCTTCCCCGATTCAGACCGCCACGGCCTCAGGTGAACCCGAGACCGGCGTGACACTCATGAAACTGGTGCTCACGCTCGATGCCGGTCCGGTGGCTGGCGTAGAGCGCGTGTCCATCGGCCCGCTTGACACGGCGGCCGAGGTTGAGGCCCGGTTAGCGCAGGCCTGTGTGCCGCTGCTCGCCCGCTACCTGCCGACCATCGCGGCTGGCACCCAGGTCTTCACGCCACAGAGTGATTCTGCCGCGACGTTCTGCCGCCGCTTGGTGAAAGGCGACGGCGTCCTCGATTTTTCCGTCCCAGCGACAGTGCTGGCCGCGCGCATCAACGGACTCAATCCTTGGCCGGGTTGTTCGGTCGAGCTCAACGGTCAGTCCGTGAAGCTCGGTCAAGCTGATGTTTGTCATCTATTATATGACAAATCCTCAGTGCCGGGCACTGTCTTGGGGGTCGACGTCGACGGTTTGTTGGTAGGGACCGGGCAGGGGACACTGCGTCTGCGACTGTTCCAGCGTCCGGGTGGCAAGCTCCTGTCCGCTGCGGAATTCCTGCGGGGCTTTCCGGTGACGCCGGGAACGGTCCTGCCGTCGCACCCGATGCCGGCGTTGGTCGCAGCGGTGCCGTTTCCGCACCGCAAGGGCTAGGCTTGTTTTTGCCCGCGAAATTCCCAACCTCACTGCCATGCGAGCTCCCTTTCTCCGATCCGCTGCCGCTTTGCTCCTGCTGAGTTCCTCTGCGCTGGCGCAGAACGACCGGGCCGAACTGGCCGCACTTCGGCAGGACGTGCTCGAGCTCAAGCAACGCGTGGGCGAACTGCAGGGCACGATCGAGCAACTGACCTACGACAACAACAACCTGCAGGCGAAAGCCATCAAGAGCTACGCCACGGTCGAGCAACTGAACAAGGCCATCGCCGACATGAACCGCACGTTGCAAGGCGAGTTGTCCGAGCAGAAGCGCGAAGTCCTCGCCCAGGTCGCCAGTCAGCTGGAAAAGCTCGGCCGCCAGACCAATGCCGCGCTCGACGCCCTCGCCAAGAACCAGGCGACGCGCCCGGCCGTGCAGACCACTTTTTCCGAGGATTTTCCCAAGGAAGGCGTCAACTATACGGTGCAAAACGGCGACACGCTCGCCGTCATCGCCCGCAAGAACAACGCGAAGCAGCAGGACATCGTCAACGCCAACAAGATTGCCGACCCGGCCCGGATCCGGGTCGGGCAGACCTTGTTCATCCCGCAGGGCAAATAATCATGGCCAAACCACCCATCTCCCGGCTCGGTCGCGGCCTCGGCGCGCTCATCACGAGCTCCGCCGCCGCCCCCAAGTCCGCCATCCCGGCGCCGGCTGCACCCGCTCCCGTCCAGACCGACGGCCTGCCCGGTTACCGCGAGCTCTCGGTCGCGCTCATCGAGCCCAATCCCTATCAACCGCGCAAGGAATTCGCCGACGAAGCATTGGCCGACCTCGTCGAGAGCATTCGCGCCGAGGGCTTGCTGCAGCCGATCGTGGTTCGCCCTGTGGGCGACCGTTTCCAGCTCATTGCCGGCGAGCGCCGCTGGCGCGCCTTCCAGAAACTTTCCATCAAGACGATCCCGGCCCGCGTGATGACATCGAGCGATGCTTCGTCGGCTTCGCTGGCCTTGATTGAGAACCTCCAGCGCGCCGACCTCAACCCGATCGAGGAAGCGCACGGTTACGCCAGCCTCATCCGCGATTTTGACCTGACCCAGGACGCCGCTTCGCAGCGAGTAGGGAAAGGCCGCGCCACCGTCGCCAACTCCCTCCGCCTGCTCGCCCTCGAGGCCGAGTTGCAGGCCTACGTTGGCAAGGGCATGCTCAGTGTCGGTCACGCCAAGGTGTTGCTCGGGGTCGAGCATTCGCCCGAGCGTCTCGTGCTGGCCCGCCGCACCCTCGAGCAGGGCCTGAGTGTCCGCGCCTTGGAAGAGCTGCTCCGGCACAAGTCGGCCGGTGGCACGGGCCGGAAGCGGCGCATGCCGGGCAACACGGCGTTGGCCCTGACCGACATCGAGAAGAAGCTTACCTCGCACCTCGGTGCCCGCAGCACGCTGAAGCACTCGCCCAAGCGTGGCCGCATTGTCATCGAGTATGCCGGCAACGACGACCTCCAGCGCGTCCTCGGCAAGATGGGCCTGACGCTGTAAAAGTGCCGGTTGTCCGTCTGGTGGTCGGGCGGGAACTTTGGTTGACAAAGCCCGTCCGACTACGTTGCTTCGGCCTCTTATGAGTATCGTCATCAACGTCCTGACTTTCATTTTGGTCCTCACATCGCTGGTCATCGTGCTGCTTGTGCTTATGCAGCGCGCCAAGACCGACGGCGGCATGGGTGCGGCCATGGCCGGTGGGGCCACCGAGTCCGCCTTCGGTGCCGAGACGAGCAACGTCCTGACAGGGGCCACGATCAAGGCCGCCATCGTCTTCTTCGTTCTGAGCTTTTTCCTCTTTCTGGCCAACATCTACCAGACCAAGCATCACGTGATGGGCGACGATAAGCTGCCGACAATCGTCGCTCCGGCGGCGGGTGCCCAGGCCGCAGCGGTAGGTTTGCCTGCAGCCCAACCCGCAACTCCGCAGCCGGGTGATGCCAAGAAGCCCTGACCTCTCCAGCCCGGTTCGCCACCGGGCTTTGTTATTTATGCTGGTCGCGCTCGCCGCTGTGGTCGCGTCGGCGCAGTCCGACAAATTCAACCGGCCCATGGATAGTGTCGCCGCGGGCCAGGCTGACCAGAACGAGGGTGCGCGCATCCTCGCTGACTTTCACCGGGCGGGTATCGCCGGGGACTACTGGCTCAGTTTCGAGCTTCACGTCATGCCCCGTCAGGGCGCCGAGCGCACGGTGTCGGGCACGATGCTCGGGATGCGTGGTGCGTCCGGCCCGCTCTCCCGACTCAGTGTTGCTGATCAACATTGGCTGATTGAGTCTGGTCCGCAGCCCGAGGCTTGGATCGCCAGGGCAACGGGTGAGATCACACCTGCTGCGGCCGGTCAGACCGTGGCCGGCACGGGCCTGACCATCTTCGACCTCCAGATGCCGTTTCTCTACTGGAGGGACTTCGTGTATGAAGGCTTGGCCAAGGTCCGGGGCCGGCCGACCCACAGTTTCATTCTCCGGCCGCCGCCGGGCTACGTTCCGCCACAGCCGGGGCTCACCGGTGTCCGCGTGCTGCTCGACGTCCAGTTCCAGGCGATGGTGCAGGCCGAGTTGCTCGGAGCCAAGGGTGTGGCCGAGAAGTCCATCGTGTTGCTCGACCTGAAGAAAGTCGGCGAGCAGTGGCTCATGAAGACCATTGATGTGCGCGATCTGCGCAGCCGGGACAAAACCCGCCTGACCGTTACGGCCGCCGCGCTCAGCCTGACCCTGCCGGTCGAGACCTTCGCCCCCGGCAATCTGCGCGCCACGCCTCCGGCTATTCCGCCGGAGAAAATCGTGCGCTTCTGAACATGCCCGACAAGAGCGCGCGTCCGTTTCCGATCCAGATGGAGGTCGAGTTTATCGACCGCCTGAGCGAACCTGTGCGCGAGGGCCGCGCGAAATCCGTCAGTGACATCATCCGCACGGCCCTGGAGCGCTACGATTTTGCCAACGTGATCGTGATGCGACCGGCGCAACTGGGAATCTCCGTCCGATTGTCGGCGGAAATCCGCCGCAACCTCAAGGTGATATCACGGACCAAGCATACCAGCGTGGGCCAGTTGGTGCGCGCGGCGGTCGAGGCCTACCTACCGCTCTTGGAGTCCGGAGCGGTGGATCAGCTGGAGATGCCGCTCACACCGCCGCCGAAGGTGGTGGAGTCAGTCCGCTCGCCCCGGAGAAAACGCGCCAAGCCGGCCCGGAAGAAGCACGAAAAAAAGCGAACGAAGAAACGTTGAATGTCGGGGCGGTTTGCTGAAACGCCAGCTATGACAGCCACCGGACAAACGGTCGGCTTGCCTTCGTTTCCCCCGGCCTTTTAGTCCTGCCTCTCACCAACACATGAGCAGCACACCGCATCCCCTGTCCGTCTGGGCCCGCAACGTTTCGCCTTCGCCGACTTTGGCCATCGACGCCAAAGCCAAGGCCTTGATGGCCGCGGGCGAGGACGTCTGCAGCTTTGCCGCGGGCGAGCCGGATTTCGACACCCCCGTTCATATCAAGGAAGCCGCCATCGCGGCGCTTAAGGCCGGCAAGACCAAGTATGCCCCGACGCCCGGCATCGAGCCGCTCCGCCAGGCCATCGCCGCCCGCTACGCGACCGAATACGGCTACATCGTCGGTCCCGCGCAGGTGATCGTCAGTCCCGGTGGCAAATATTCCTGCTTCATCGGCCTGCTCGCCGTCTGCAATCCCGGCGACGAGGTGCTCATCCCCGCACCGTATTGGGTCAGCTATCCCGAGATGGTGAAGCTCTGCGGCGCCACGCCGCGCTTCCTTGAGACCTCGGACAAGACCGGCTTCAAGATTCTCCCCGCCCAACTGGAGGCGGCCATCACGCCCAAGACCAAGGTCCTGGTTTTCAACAGCCCGTCCAACCCGACCGGGGCCGTCTACTCCCGCGCCGAGATCGCGGCCATCGTCGCCGTCGCGGTGAAGCACAATCTCTACATCCTTTCCGACGAGATGTATGAGCATCTGATGTATGACGGCGCACAGGCCACTTGCATCGCCACGCTCAGCCCCGAGGCCGCCGCGCGCACGATCACCGTCGCCGGATTTTCCAAGACCTACTCGATGACCGGCTGGCGGCTCGGCACACTCGTCGCGCCGGCGCCCATCGCGAAGGCCGTGGCCGAGCTACAGAGCCAGATGTCGTCCAACGCCACCACCTTCGCCCAATACGGCGCGCTGGCCGCGCTGCTCGAAAAGGAAAAGACCACCGTGGCCCTCAAGGAAATGCTCACTGCTTTTGATCGCCGCCGGAAGCATCTGCACGCCGAGCTCAACAAGATCCCCGGCATCTCCTGCCTGCTCGCGCAGGGTGCGTTCTATCTTTTCCCCAATATCTCCAGCTTCGGGCTCAAGGACACGGAGTTCTGCGCCAAACTCTTGGAGCAGGAGAAGGTCGCGGCTGTGCCCGGCTCGGCGTTCGGTGCCGAGGGCTACCTGCGCCTCAGTTACGCCACCTCAGACGAGATCATCGCGAAGGGCATCGTCCGCCTGACCCGCTTCTGCGCGGGGCTGAAAAAGTAGAGTGCGGGCAAGTGGCATGAAACCACGACCGGGCCGGACACGTCCCCTACGCATGGGATCTTCCGCCAGTCGACTCGTTCTCAGCTTGCTGGTGTTGGCCGGCGCACTTTTCGCGCGGGCTTCCGATGGTCTCGAACGACGGGAGTGGATCGTTGACGGAGTCAAACGCGAGGCTCTTGTCCATCTCCCGGCTGGACCCATCGGGGCAATGCCTGTGGTCTTTGCTTTCCACGGGCATGGTGGCAGCATGGCGCACGCCGCGCGCAGTTTTCCGATCCATGAGTTCTGGCCCGAGGCCATGGTCGTCTATCCACAGGGCCTGCCTACCGTCAGCAAGCTGTTTGATCCCAAGGGCGAAAAATCCGGATGGCAGACGGAGGCGGGCGCGACCGGCGACCGGGACCTGAAGTTCTTTGACGCGATGCTGGCCAGCCTCCGCGCCAAATATCGGGTGGATGATCGACGCATTTACTCCATGGGCCACTCCAATGGCGGCGCTTTCACCTACCAGCTGTGGGCGGAGCGGGGTGATGTTTTTGCGGCGTTCGCTCCGTCCGCCGCGCTATTGACGCGAGGACTCCTGAAAATGACACCCAAGCCGGTGCTGCATATCGGCAGCCCACAGGATACCTTGGTCAAGTTCTCATGGCAGGCGCGCATGATCGATCAGGTGCTTAAGCTCAACGGCTGCGGCCCGCGCGGGGGCGAAAGGATTGGTTACACTTCCTATCCCTCCAGGAAAGGCGCAGAGGTCGCGACCTACCTGCACGACAACGGACACAAGTATCCGGGCTCTGCTGCGACCGAGCTGATCGTGAAATTCTTCCAGGCCCACGCCAAACGCTGAGCTCT
>JAHFTH010000148.1:0-689 GCA_023269445.1 Lacunisphaera sp. | reverse complement strand
ACCCGTTTGTCATCCTGAGCGCAGCGAAGGATCCAGTGGTATGTCCGTCGCCGTGCCGAGCAAGGGTCGTCCTTTTGGATTCTTCACTGCGTTCAGAATGACAAGGTGGCATGAGGTTTGAAAACACGCCCTAGCTGGCGACCGCCGGTGCTGGCAGATTGGATTGGCTCCGGGCCAGGAATAGGATCAGGGTGCGGTTGACCTGATGGTCTGCTCCGATGAACGCCTCCCGAGAAAACTTCCTGCAGCAGGTGCCGGTGATGGCCGGTCTCGACGACGAGGCTATCCGTTACCTTTCCGATCTGGCGTGTGAGGAGCATTTCCCGGCCGGCGCGGTAATCATCGGCGAGGGCGAGCCGGGCACCCGGATGTTTTTTATCGCCGCCGGGCATGTGGTGGTGATCAAGGCCCACGGCACAGCGCAAGCGGTGGCACTCGTCCAGCTCGGGCCGGGCGAATTCTTCGGCGAGATGAGCCTGGTGGAAAGCGTCGCGCGCTCAGCCAGCGTGGTGGCGGCCGACGCCGTGACCGCCTGCACCCTGAGAGGCGCGGACCTGCACCGACTCTACCAGCACCGGCCCGCTCAATATGGCATCGTGATGCTCAATCTCGCGCGCGACCTCTCGCGACGGCTGCGGGCACTCGACGCACGGTTCTCCCATATCTCGCACTGAGCAGGTTGGACCTAG
>JAHFTH010000147.1 GCA_023269445.1 Lacunisphaera sp. | reverse complement strand
CCGTGCTGCAACGCCTCGGCGTGACCCCGCAGCCCGTCTCGCTCATCCAGCTCAAACGCGCCCAGCTCCGCGAGCTCGTGAATGCCCTGGTCGGTGAAAACATTTTCTTCCGCGCCGACCGGCCCAACGTCCCGCTCGCCTGGAACGGACTCGATCTGCCCGGCGTGAGCGAGCACTTGACCGAACCGGTCGTGGCCCCGCCGCCCGCGCCGGCAGCCAAACCTAAACCCAAGAAACCCGTCGAACCTGACGACGAGCTCACACCGCTGACCGTGGACGGCTCCGAGCATTTCCTCGCGATCACTCTCCCCTCCAAGGAATCGGCCAACTACGATGGCGCGCTTGAGTTCCTCCGCCATCACCGCTTCGTGCTCGATCCGCTCACCCGCAAGTGGTGGCTGCGCGACCGTCACCGCACGCTCAACCTGCTCGCGACGCACGGCACCGAGCTGCGCGAGGATTTCGGCGCGGAGTTCACCGACAACTTCGAGCGCAACACCGCTCACCTGAAAACCGCCGAGCCCGCCGCGCAGATCACGGAGGAGAAGGACGGCTACGAGGTGCAGCTCGGGCTCAACGCCGGGGCCGCCACCGAAATCCAGGTGCGCGATGCCGTGGCCAGCAGTCGCGGCTACGTCGAGGACGGCAAGAACATCTACCTGATCGACACCACACGGCTGGAAAAAATCAAGGCCGCGCACCGCGCCCTCGCCGGCGATCCCGGCGACCCGGGCGGGGCCAGCCGCAAGCACCGCGTGGTGAAGGCCCGCGCGGCCGAGGTCAACGACCTGCTCGAGGAAATCGCGCCTCATTTCCAAGCGCCCGACACCTGGCGCACGCGCAGCGCCGCCCTGCGCAATCTCACGACACTGCCGCCCGCCCCGATCCCGGAGACACTGGAGAAAATCCTGCGCCCCTACCAACGGCTCGGCACCGCGTGGCTCTGGCACCTCTACCGACAGGAACTCGGCGGCATCCTCGCCGATGAGATGGGCCTCGGCAAAACCCTGCAGGCCCTCGCGCTGATGGCCGCCTTGAAGGTAGGGCGCGTTACCCCTAACGCGCCGTCTTCCGGAGCGGAGTTACGCAGCGGGCGGCGGGTTAAGGATAACCCGCCCTACCCCTCGCTCGTCGTCTGCCCGGCCTCGCTCGTGGAAAACTGGCGGCGTGAGGCGGCCCGCTTCACGCCCGAATTGAAAGTCTTCGTGCACCACGGCGCGCAACGCCTGGCCGAAAAGGATTTCGTGGCCCACGATCTCATCCTCACTTCCTACGGCACGCTGGCGCGAGACTCCGTGTTGTTTGAAATGGTGGAGTTTGACATCATCCTCGCCGACGAGGCCCAGCACCTGAAGAACCGCCGCACGCAAGCCGCTCAGTCGCTCCGCGCTCTGCGCGGCCGCGGCCGGTTTCTGCTTACGGGCACGCCGCTGGAAAACTCGCTCGACGATCTGCGCTCGCTCTTCGAGTTCCTGATGCCCGGCTTCCTCGCCAAGGTGCCGTCCGGCCTCAAGCGCGAGGAGCGCGCGTGGCACGACGCCCAGTTGCGCACGCAGACCGCGCCCTACATCCTCCGCCGCACCAAGGCGGCCGTCGCCCCCGAGTTGCCCGAGAAAATCGAGCAGACGATCTGGTGCGAGCCGACCGCCGCCCAAGCCACGCTCTACCGCCGGATGCAGGAGGACAGCGAACGCGAGCTCATCGACCTCGCCGCGCAGGGCAAGTCGGAGAACAACCTGCGTTTCGCCGTGCTCACGCAGTTGCTGCGCCTGCGCCAGATCTGCTGCGACCCTCGTCTCGTCCCCACGGGTCACAAAGCCACCGCCGCCGACTCCGCCAAGCTTGAGGCCTTCCGCGAATTGCTGGCCGAGAGCATCGACGAGGGCCACCGCATGCTGGTGTTCTCGCAGTTCACCTCGCTGCTCGCCCTGCTGCGCGAGGAACTCGAGGCGCAGGACGTGGCCTACTGTTATCTCGACGGCTCGCTGACACCCAAGGCCCGGCAGGCCGCCGTGGACAAATTTCAGGACGGCGATGCGCCGGTCTTCCTCATCTCGCTCAAGGCCGGCGGCACGGGCCTCAACCTCACCGGCGCGGACGTCGTCGTGCACTTCGACCCGTGGTGGAATCCCGCCGCTGAGGCGCAGGCCACCGACCGCGCGCACCGCATCGGCCAGACGAAGGTCGTCACCAGCTACAAGCTCATCTGCGCCGGCACCGTCGAGGAGAAGGTCGTGGCCCTGCAGGATGCCAAGCGCGCGCTGCTCGCCGACGTGTTCGAGGCCAGCGACGCCGCCGCGGCCAAGCTCAGCCTGAACGACCTGCGCGACTTGCTGAAATAGCGTGTCACAATCGCTAGGCTGGGCTGTCTGGGCTTGCCCGGGCCCTGTCCTGACCAAGACTCTACTCACTTCGTCGGGCCCCCGAAGTTCCCTGCTTCAGCTCCCAACCCCTCCCATGATGAAACGGATTCTCCCCCTCCGCCTTGCCGCCGTGCTGGGCCCCCTCGCCGTCGCCCTGTCCGCCGCAGACAAGCTCGACCTGTCGCGCGTCACCCCTGTTGATGACGGACAAACCATCCCGATCCAGGATTTCATGCGGCACCGGGTGCTGGACGATCCGGTCCTGAACCCCGCCGGGACCCACCTGGCCACCCTCATCACCGACACCGAGGAGCGCAGCGTCGCCGCGGTGGTGGACCTCAAGACCAACGAGCTCGAATTCTTCAAGGTCCAGGACGATCGCAGCAGCATCAACGGCGTCGTCTGGCTCAACGACAAGCGCCTGCTCGCCTTCGGCTACGGTCTGTTCACGCAGGACATCGGTCGCATGTCGGACGCCTACCCCCTCCTGCGCGGCACCAACGCGACCTTTGTCGGCGTTCCGCGCAAGGACCGGGAGCATCCGCTGCTCTGGGTCGGCTACGGCACCGAGAGCGGAGTGAACGACACGGGCGTCACCCGGATCAATTCCTCCCTGAACCTCGGGTTGGCCTTGGCCGCCCGCCAGCTGCCCTACGATACGGAATCGGCCGAGATCAACCGGCGCCACATCATGACCAATTTTCCCCGGATCGAAGGGGTGACCGGCGCCGCGCGTTACTATTCCGACAAGGACGGTGAACTGGCCTTTGCGATCGCCGGTGACGACGGCTTCGAGAAATTCTACCGCTTTGAGCATGACAAATGGCTGCTCTGCCCCGTTGACCTTGATGCCGTCTTCTTCATCGGCGTCGGTAATGAGAAGGACCAGATCGTCGTCTGCCCGCGCGCGCGCACCGGCAAGCCGCTGCCCCTGCAGTTCATGCACGCGGCCACCGGCCAGCTGGGCGACGTGCTGATTCAGGACAAGGCCTACGACGCCTCCACCGCCTCGCTGTATCGCGACCGCCTCAGCGGGATCATCGTCGGGGCCACCATCGGGCGGGGCACCTACCAGACAGTGTGGTTCGATCCCGCCTACAAGGCCGTCCAGAAGCTGATCGAGGGTTCCTTCCCGGGCCTGCTCGTCCGGATCATCGACAACAACGAGGCCGGGAATCTTTTCCTCGTGGCCACGTATTCCGACCGGCAGCCGACGGTCTACCACTGGGTCGACGTCGCGAACCACAAGGCGGGGCTGGTGAAACAATCCGAGCCTTGGATCAACCCCAAGCGCATGCAGCCCACCAGCATGATCAAATACCAGACGCGCGACGGCCGCTCGATCGACGCCTACGTGACCATGCCCGCCGGGGCCTCCAAGGCGAATCCGCCGCCGCTGGTCGTGGTGCCCTCACCCAGTGAGTGGGGGCGGCTGTCCTGGCGCTACGACTATCTCGCCCAGCACCTCGCCAGCCGCGGCTACGCCGTGCTGCGGCCGAATCATCGCGGATCCCCGGGCTATAACTGGATGTTCACCGAGGAGGACCGCTACAATTTCCTCGGGATGGCCGACGACATCGGTGATGCCGCCGCCACCTTCGTCAAATCCGGGCTCGTGGACGGCAAGCGCGTCGCGATCATGGGCTTGGACTTTGGCGCCTATTTTGCGATCCAGGGCATCGAACGCCAGCCGGAGCTGTATCGTTGCGCGGTCACGATCAACGGATTCTTCGACTGGGGCAGCCTGATGGCCGAACTGAAATACAACCAATATCAGGTCAACTCCTACGCCTATTACCGCCGCAAGCTGGGGGACCCGAAGATCGAAAAGGAAAAATACCACCTGCTTTCCCCTCTGGATTTCGTCGCCCAGGCCCATGCCGCGGTCTTCGTGGCGCACGACAAGTCGGACTCCGACATTTACCGCGCCCAATCGCGGAAACTCGTCACGGAACTGGAGCGCAATAATCTGGTGCACGAAACCTATTTCGCTCCCGATATCTGGGTGCCCAAGGAGCGGCTGGCGAGCCAGCTGGAGCTCTACACCCGCATCGAGGCCTTTCTCGCGAAGCACCTGCTGACAAAGTGAGCCCCTCCCGCACCGTCCGCCGGGTCGCGCTGGGCGGCCTGCTGCTCTGCACCTTGGTGCTGAGCCTGCCTGTCGCCGGGAAGATCGACCTAGCCCGCATGGACCCGGTCCCGGCCGGCGAGCCGATCCCGGTCAGTGATTTTTTCCGCCTGCCGGTCCTGCGCAATCCCGCGCTCAATGCCACCGGCACGCACCTCGCCGCCATCATCGCCGCCGCCGAGGATCGCTCCCAGCTGATGGTCTACGAACTCGCCGGGAAAAAAGTCGAGACCCTGCGTGGCGCCGGGGACAAGGACATCAACAGCTTCGTCTGGCTGAACGACAAACGGCTGGTCGCCAGCCTCAGTGCGGACAAACTCTCGGGCCTCGGCCTGCTGACTGCCAACGTGGGTGCACTCGACAAGGCCTACCCTCTGATCCAGTTCTCCGGCGTCACCCTCGTCGGCATTCCCCAGGACAAACCGTTGCAACCGCTGGCCTGGATCAACTTCGACATGGAAGACGGACGCGACCGGGGCGTGTCGGTGATCAACACGGACCTGAATTCCGGCCCCTTCATCGACCTGCGTCGTCAGCGCCATGACTGGAGCGATCTCACGGATTTCGCGACCGTCCGCGACAGCAATGAGCGACACCTCCTCAAGAGTTACCCGCTGCCCCCGAATGGCTGCAGCCGCTACCTGACCGACAAGAACGGCCAGCTGGCCTTCGCCATCACGGGGCAGAGCTACACTTCCCTCGAACTTTATCAGTGGACGGGCAGTGACTGGAAATTATGCCGCGTCGATCCCGATCGCTTTGACATCGTGGACTGCGGCAACAAGCCCGGGGAAATTGTCGTGCGCTCGCTGACCCCCAACGGCACCCCCCATCCGTTGCAGTTCATGGACGCCATGACGGGGTATGTCGGCGATGTCCTCCTGCAGGACAAGGGTTACGATTTCCAGGACGGCTGGCTCTACCGTGATCCCGCCACCCGTGAGATCGTCGGCGCGTTCTATGAACGCAGCGGCCCGCAGACGACGTGGTTCAGCGACGACTACCGGGCGGTCCAGAAAATGGTCAACACCGCCTTCCCCGGTCAGGTCGTGCGCATCCTCGGCAGCGACCGCGCGAGCCGCCTTTTTTTGCTTATGACTTTCTCCGACCGCGAGCCCCCCACCTTCCACTGGTTTGATCTGGAGAAACGCTCGCTCGGCCTGGTGAAGAAAACTTATCCCTGGATCGACGCCCGGCGCATGCAGCCGATGAACGTCCTGAAATTCAAGACGCGCGACGCTCTCCAGCTCGACGCCTACCTCACCTTGCCCGCCGGAGCCTCCAAGCAGGATCCCGCCCCGCTCGTGGTGCTGTCGCATGGCGGCCCCTGGCAGCGCGACCACTGGGGCTTCAACGGCGAGGTGCAGTTTCTCGCCAGCCGCGGCTATGCCGTGCTCCAGACCAACTATCGCGGCTCGCTCGGCTACGACTGGATGTTCTCGGAGGCCGACCGGAACAACTTCCGCAAAATGCACGAGGACGTGACCGATGCGACCAAGACCGTGCTGGCGTCGGGCTTGGTGGATCCCAAGCGCGTCGCGATCATGGGCGGCTCCTTCGGCGGCTATCTCGCGATGGCTGGCGTGGTCAACGAGCCGGAGCTCTACCGCTGCGCCGTGACGATCGCCGGCGTGTTCGACTGGGAGCAGTTCCTGCAGGAGAAGAAAGCCTGGCAGTTCGAGGGCCGGGGCTACGATTTTTGGAAATACAAACTGGGCCTGACGCCCAACACGCCGGAAATATTCGACGCCATCGCTCCCCTGCGGCACATCGACCGCGTGCGAGTCCCGGTGTTGGTGGCCCATGGCAAGGAGGATGCCGTGGTCGATATCCGGCAGTCCCGCGACCTGATCGCCAAGCTGAAACAATACAACATCCCCACCGAGGTGGTCATTGAGAGCGGCGAAGGCCACGGCATGGCCCACATCGGCAATCAGGTGGAGCTCTACACCCGCATCGAAGCCTTCCTCGCGAAGCACCTGCGGCCGAAGACCACGCCGTGAGGCGCGCCCCTCAGCGGTCGTAGCTCTTGTTCTTGTTCTGCCAGGGGGTGAGCTGATCAAGTGCCGGCACGATCGCGCGGCGGATCGCGAGGAAGTCGATCGAGCCACTCTCCCGGTAGAGCACCTTGCCGTCCGCGCCGATCAACAGCGTGTAGGGCAGTTCGCCATTCCAGTCCTTGTCGAAGGCCTCGATCAGCGCGTATTTGTCGGTGTCACCGAAGATGAGGTTGCGGGTCGAAGCGTGGTGGTCTTGGAGGAACTTCAGCACTTTGGGCTCTTGGTCGGGAAATTCCGCCGCCACCGTCACCAGCTCGAAGCCGCGCTGGCGGAAACGCAGGTTCTGCTCGATGAGCTCGTCGAACTCCGAGATGCACGGACCGCAAAAGGTAGCCCACATGTTGATCAGGCGCAGCTTGCCGGAATCGGCGTTGGCACGGAGCGCCTTCAGCGCGGCGGCATCAGCCTTCGCCAGTTTCACCGGCTCGGCCGCGACCTTGGCCATCCAGCGCTCGTTGTCGGGGATTTTGTCCTTCCACTTGATGGAGCAACCGAAGACGCGCGTCCCGGTCACCGCCGGCTCGCGACCGGCCAGCAGCGCGTCGAGAGCGTCACGGGTGTCGTGCTGTTTGGCCAGATCCTCGCGCTCCGAGTTGTCGATGCGGCCCTGGAAACGCAACTGGCGCGCTTGGTCGAAGATGAACACATGCGGCGTCACCAGTGCGCCAAATTTCTCCACCACCTCCTGCCCGATGCCGTCATCGAGGTAGGGAAAATTGAACTGCTTGTGCTCGGCGCGGATTTTCATTTCCGCAAAAGTATCCCCGAGGTCGGTGTAGCCCATCTCGTCGAACCGCACGGCCGCCGCGCTGTTGGGGTTGATGGCCACGACCGCCACCCCCTTCGGCTTATAATCGGCTGCGATCTGCTTGATGCGCTCCTCATAGGCCTGGGCCGTCGGACAGTGGTTGCAGGTGAAGACGACCAGCAGGAACTTCGCGGCGGCAAAGTCAGCGGGCGTGTAGGTCTTGCCGTCCACCCCGGGTAATTTGAAATCCGGCAGCGGCGAGCCGATGGGCAGCACGGGCGAGTGCGCCGCAGCCGACACAGTGAGCGCCGCGGCCCAAAGGCTGGCGCAGGCTACGAGCAGGGAACGGATGGGGTGTTTCACACCGTGCAGCAAAATCATCATGCAGATGAACGCAAGTGGCGGTGGCAGTTAAGTAACATTCCCGGGGTTGCGCGGCGCAGAAAGTTGGCCACAGTCCGACCAATGTTTCCCCGTTACCTCACCGTGTTGTTCGCCGTTTCCCTCCTCGCGTCCGCCGCTCTTGCCGCCGAGGCCGCTGCCCCGGCCGATCGGGAGCTCAGTCCACGGGGCCGGGCCATTCTCGCCTACTTCCAGCAATTGTCGGAGAGCCCCGACTTGCAACTAGTCTCGGGCCAGTTTTGTGGTTGGAGCGGCATCGCAAAACTTGATGAACTGGCCCAGATCCACGACGCCACCGGCCAGTGGCCCGCGATGATCGGTCTTGATTACTGCCGCTTCAAGCAGGGCGAAGCCACCATCGACTCCCAGCCGCCCAACAAACTCGCCCTCGCCTACTGGAGTGACGGCGGCCTCGTCACCATTTCCTGGCACGCCCCCAACCCAGCCAAACCCGACGGCGGCGGCTTGAAGGAGACGGGCATGAAAATCGCCGACCTCCTCTCTCCCGGCCCGACCCACGACCGCTGGATAAAGTCCCTCGACCAGGTCGCCGCCGGTTTGCAGGAATTACAGGCGGCG
>JAHFTH010000007.1 GCA_023269445.1 Lacunisphaera sp. | reverse complement strand
CTTCGCCACGCCATCAATGGTCGTGCGGCCGCTCTCGGGATTGGGGCAGTCGATGACCTTGGGGTCAACCGACGTGCGCACGGCCTCGCCGACCGATTTGCCGGAACCCTTGGTCGCGAGATCGATTGCACAGGCGCGGTCCCAGTCGAGCACGATGCCGGCCTTCTGCGCGGCGACCAGCGCCTGCACGGTGGGGACGACATTGCCGCCCGCGAGATAGTGCGCGGAAATCTTGTCGGTCGTGACCTCGATACCGGCCTTCACGGCGGTGATGCGGGCATCGACCACAAGACTGTAGGGCACGCCGCCGAGGCGCATGCCAAGCAGGTTGGCAAACCCCACGGGCGCGCCGTTGAGCTTCGCCTTCAGCCAGGTGCTGAAAAAGGAGAAAACAATAAAGACGATGATCAGCAGCGGGACGCCGAGAACAACGAGAACAATGGGGTTAGTCATGGGAGGATCAGGATTTGGTTACGATGAGACGAAAATTGTCGAGGCCGGTGACGCGCAATTGCGCGCCTTTGCCGATGTGGCCCGAGGGGGAGAATGCCTCATAGCGCCGGCCCTCGACGAGCACATAACCGCTCGGCACCAGCGCCGTGACGGCCTCAGCCGTTTTGCCGACCACGTTTTCCTTATCCGCGAGCGCCGGCTGACTGGTGGCGCTGATGGTGGATTGCACTATGAGTTTTTTGCCGAAACGGGTCTTGGGCAGCCAGACCAGCTCAATATACAGCGTCAGGCTGAGCAGCGCCAGCGCCAGCACGGTGGCCGCGGTGCCGCCGCCAGTCCCGAACTGGATAAAAGAAATGACGCACCCGGCCGCCATGCATAACGCACCAATGATACCGAGCACGGCACCGGGCATGAAGACCTCGCCCGCCAGCAGCATGACTCCGAGCAGAAAAAGAATCAGAATGGCATTCATACGTCGGCCTTCTCGACAATCAGGGCGAAACTCGTTTGGCCCCGGACAACCACCGGGTCGCCGGCATCAACGGCTCCGAACTCCGCGGTCGCTTCATAACGCCGGCCCGCCACCTCGACCTGCCCGCTGGGTCGCAACACGGTCACCGCCACCCCGCGCTGCCCGACCAGTGCCGCGACCTCATGCGCGGCGTCCGGCGAGACTCCGGCAATCTGGGCGGCCCCGCCAATGGCCGAGCCTACCACCATCCGGTCCCATACCCAGCCTTTGGGCAGGAAACGCGCGAGGCCAATTCCTAGGCCGACCGCGATAACCAGCCCAAAGCCGAGATTCTGCAGCGGCTGCACGAAGGCATCGCCCGACCAAGCCACGGTCAGAGGCACGCCCGGCCACAGATCAGCCATGGCCCAGACCAGCGAACCGAGCATGAGCACCAGACCCACGACGGCCACAATCGCCACGCCGGGAAAGAAAATCAGCTCCACCACGACCATGATCAACCCGATGCCGAAGACCAGCAGCGGTTCGTGTCCGGAGAAGCCCGCCACGTAGTTGCCGATGAACACCACGGCCAGCAGCACAATGCCCGCGATGCCGAAGATGCCGAACCCCGGCGTCTTGAACTCGATGAACAGCGCCAGCAGGCCGAGTCCGAGCAACACGGGAGAGAGCTTGGTGAGATACTGGGCGAGTTCCTCCGACCAGGTGACCTGAAATTGTTTGATCACATAATTTCCCGCGCCGTATTTCTTGGTCAGCAACGCGTCGATGTCCTTGGCGGTTCCTGCGCCGAGCAGCGCCTTCGCCGGCTCACCGTAAGTCTTGTTCGCCTCGGTCGCGGTGAGGGAGAGCAGTTCGCCTTTCGGTTTGATGACTTTGTCGCCGATCTTGAGCTCGTAGTCGGCGTCGATCATCGCGGAGATGACCTCGCCGCGATAGCCCTTGCCCTCGGAGATGGCACGCACGCGGGCTTTCAGGTAGCTGACAATCTTCTGCTTCATCGTCACGTCGATGTCCTTGCCCTCGGACGAGACCGGCGCCGCGGCCCCGATCACTGCGTCGGGCGTAAACCAGATTTCGCCCGTCGTCGCGGAGATGAACGCACCGGCCGACATCGCCTCCTTGTTCACAAAGGTCAGCGTCTCACCGTGAAATTTGCCCAGCGCCTCCATGATATCGAAAGTTACATCAAGGGCCCCGCCGGGCGTGTCCATGTCTAGCACTACCGCGTCAGCCTTTTGATCGGCTTCCTTCAAGCCGCGCCGCAGGATGTAGAGGATGGGCCGGTTGATCTCATCCTTGACGGGAATCACATAAACCACGGTCTTTTTGGCCGGGGCGGGGACGGGCACAACAGTCTCCTCGGCCCGCCCGGGCAGGATCATGGCCAGAAGGAGAACGAGGAGCACGCCGGTCTGCTTAAACATAGCGGCATCTTACGCTCCGATGGTCGCCAAGCAAGCATCGCGAACTTACAATTGAGTGGCATCTTTCAAGGCTGGCCGAGACCAGCCAGAGGCCAGCGGATAAAATAAACTGGGTTTGGCTTGGAACGTGGGCTTCATTTCGTTTTACCAAGTAGCACATGGAACGCATCCCGTATCTCGGGCACACAATTTTCAAGTGGCAGGTGGGCGCCTCGTCCTTCCTCGCCCTGCCGGAGAAAGGCGCCCGGTTGATGAACTGGAACGTCACGCTCGGTGACGGCAGCGTGCGCGACATCATCTACTGGCCCGAGGTCGAGAACCTCGACGCCATCGCCAGCGTCCGGGGCGGCAATCCCATCCTCTTTCCCTTCAACGGGCGCTCCTACGACCGCGGCGAGATCCACCACTGGCGCGCCGAGGACGGCGTGCGCCGCCCCATGCCGATGCACGGGCTCGCCCGGCAAGGCCAGTTCCGCCTCACGCGGCTCGACGAGGGCGGCTTCTCCGCGCAATTCGTGCCCGATGAGGCCGCCAAGATTGCCTACCCCTATGACTACGAGTTCGTCGTCAGCTACCGTTTCGACGCCGCTGCGATCTTCGTCGAGCTGCAACTGACCAACCACGGTCCCACCCCCATTCCGTGGTCAGCCGGGCACCATTTCTATTTCACTTTACCTTGGAGCCCCGGCCGCACCCGTCGGGACTATGTGCTCGAGACCACCGCCACCAAGCACCTCCGGCGCGACGAGCAGGGCCTGCTCTACGCCGGCCCGCGCGTCGGCGCGCGGGAGAGCCTCGACAACAAGGACCTCGTGGACCTCATCCACACCGGCCTGCGGCGCGAGGTCTTCGCTGTCACCGAGGCGGGCACGGGCAACCGCCTGCTCTTCCGCACCAGCATGGCTGGCAGCAGCGCCAAGGAACTGGCCGTCGTCACTTGGACACAGGATGAAAAATCCCCCTTCTATTGCGTTGAACCTTGGATGGGCCCGCCCAACGCGCACGAGACCAAGGTCGGTCTGCACAGCGTCGCCCCAGGCCAGACCCAGAAATTCTACACCGAGATTTCCATCGGTTGATTTCCGGGTGTTTCCGACCACGTTCACACCCTCCCCGACACCATGAACATTCCTTTTGCCTTCATTGAGGGTATCGGCGGCCCCGAGCTGCTGATGATCATGTTCATCGTGCTGTTGCTCTTCGGGGCCGACCGGCTGCCCGACCTCGCCCGGGGCTTTGGCCGCGCCGTGCGGGAATTCAAGAAAGCCACCAGCGGCGTGGAGCAGGAAGTCCGCCGCGCCATGGAGGAGCCGCCCCCTCCGCCCGCTCCCCGGCCCGTCGGCACCATCGGCCAAGGCGAGACACCGACGCCCGTCCCTCCGCCGACGGCAGAGTGAGGGTCAGCCGAAGATTTTCCCGCGGTTGAACCGCCACACCGCGATCGCCATCACGAGAGCGGTCATGCCGCTCAGGATGCCCAGCGTGGGCAGCAATTCGAGGAACGTGACGTTGGCCCACAAGACCTGCGAGAAGCCCTCCATCGCCCAATAGACCAGGGTGAACTTGCTGACCTGCTGGATGAACTCCGGCATCAGCGTCACGGGGAACCAAGCGCCCCCGATCGCGCTCATCAGCAAAATCGAAAACGTCGCGAGGCCGCTCGCCGCCTCGGGTGAAGGCGATACCGCCGCCAGCAGCATGCCAAAGGCCGTGCAAGCTGCGGCCGCAAACGCGCAGATCAGCAGCAAGAACCCGATGTGATGTTCCACATCAATCCCGTAGAGGATCCGACCGGCCAGGAAAAGCGTGACGAGCTGCAGCATCCCGATGCAGACGCCAAAGGTGAACTTGCTCCACATGATCTGTGCCCGGCTGACCGGTCCGGCCATGATGCGGTGAAAGATGCCCTGATCGCGCTCGTAGAACAATCCCGTGGCCGCAGCACTCAGGGCGAACAGCAGAAACTGCATCGCCCAGCCACCCACGATGCGCGTGGCCGCCGGCGACTTCACATCCTGCCCCGCCACTTGAATGGATTCGATCCGGATGACCTGCGAGAGCAGCGAATCACCGCCTGCCCCTGCGCCCCCCGCGGGCAACCCGCCGGTGAAATCACCCGACTCGATGTTCTTCAGAATTTGCGCGGAATCACCACCAAAGGACCGGGCGATATTGTCCGCTGTCGCTTGGTTGAAACGGGCCATGTTCTCCGCCCCGACCACACCCCGGCCCCGGGCCACCAGCGACTGACCGAGCAGTTGGGGCACGTTGGAGAAAATCGTCTTTTGCAGGATGCCGTTGACGAGCTGCGTCTCGATCTCGTTGCGCGGGTTGGTGTAGATCTTCAGGTGCAGACCCAGCTGCTTCTCACTGAAAAGATCCTCGGGGATCACGACGGCAAAGCGAAATTCATTGGCCCGCATCAGCGCGGCGAGATCGGCCTCCCGCAGCGGACGCTCCGTCTTGTCGTCGGCCTTGTATTGGGTGATGACCTTGAAAGCCTTCTCCGCCCGGAGGGCCTGGATCAGTTTCTCCGCTCCGGGATTGGTGCTGGCGTTGACCACCGCCAGCGGGATGCCGGTGGGGCCTGAGTCCTTGCGGTTGACGCCAAAGACAGCGCCGAAAAGCCAGATCAACACGAAGGGCACGATGAAGGTGAGCGAGACCGCCGCCTTGTTGGCGAAGAAATTGGCGAAGTCCTTGCGGACGAGAACGAGGATGGTGCGCATGGCGGGTGGGTTATTCGCGAAGATTGCGCCCGGTCAGGTGGAGAAACAGCGCCTCGAGCGTGGGGCGCTGGCTGGTGAAGTGCCGGGCGGGCAGGCCGAGCGACTCGGTGAGCTGGTAGAAACTCGACAGCTTGTAACCGGGCTGCGGGCGGAAGCGGTAGTGTTCGTCGCCCGGCTCGACCGCGCCGCACGCGCCCAGCTTGGCGACCAGCGCCGTGGTGGCCTCCGTGCGCGGAAAGCGGATTTCCTCCTCGAAGGGCAGCTTGAGCAGCAACTCGTCCAGCGTGCCCAGGGCGGGGATCTTGCCATGGTCAATGATGCCAATGCGCGAACAAAGCCGCGTAGCCTCCTCCATATAGTGCGTCGAGTAGATCACCGTCAGCCCCTCGCGGTTCAATTTTTCCAAGAACTCAAAGATCGCGTTGCGCGACTGGGGATCAACGCCAACCGTGGGCTCGTCGCAGAGCAACAGCTTGGGCCGGTGCAACAGCGAGGCGATGATGTTGAGCCGGCGCTGCATGCCGCCGGAGAAAGTCTCCACCCGATCGCGCCGCCGGTCGGCGAGCTGCATCGCTTCCAGCCCCTCGTTGATGCGGTCGCGCAGCAGCGCACCACCCAGACCGTAAAGCTGCCCGAAGATACGGAGGTTCTGCTCGGCACTCAGCTTCGGGTAGAGGGCGATGTGCTGGGGCACGAGGCCGAGCGCCGCACGCGCTGCGGAATTCGCCGCGGACAGAGGCTGGCCATTCAGCGTGAGGCGGCCCGCATCCGGCGCACGCAGGCCGGCGACGAGGGACATCAGCGTGGACTTGCCGGCGCCGTTGGGCCCGAGCAGGCCGAAGAATTCCCCCGCCTCGATCCGGAGCGACACGCCATCCAGGGCCGTGAGTGTGCCGTAACGCTTGGTGACATTTTCCAGAGTGAGCATGCGAGAGTGATTGGTTACGCTCTACGATTGGAAGCCCGCTGGGAAAAAGACGAGTTCTTCGTCATGATAAATCACCGTGCTCTTTCCATGCCGTTATTCCCGATCACGGGATGCAGGTATGCCAACACCGGGCCGCCGCCGGCCACCCGAGTTGAACTCAAAATCCCCAAGAATATTTCTTTTCGCTGACCGGCCGCAGTTTACGGGTCGAGCTGTGCCCTGGCATCAGTCCTGCAATTCCGGGCCAGTCATAGTTAGAGGTGAAACAGAAACCCACTCTGCAAAGGGCGGGTTTTTTGTCGCCTGATTTTCCCAACGGCCAAGGATGTGGCCGTGCCTGCGGACGACCCCAACCGACCCGTCTCCATTCCCATCACCGGCGAACTCGACCTGCATACGTTCCGACCCGCGGAAATTGCCAGCCTGCTCGAAGACTATTTTGCCGAGTGCCGGCGGCGCGGATTTCGACGCGTCCGCGTCATCCATGGCAAGGGCACCGGCACGCTGCGCACCACGGTCGAGGCCCAGTTGCGCCGGTCGCCCGTCGTGCTCAGCTTCGGCCCGGGCGACGCGACCTCGGGCGGCTGGGGCGCGACCCTCGTTACACTCAAACCTGCAAATTCCTGATGAACTTCCGCGACTTTCCTGCGATGATGAGGGTTCTTCTCCTACTTACCTATGAATTCAATGCACGAAATAGATTACAAGATCCACGGTGACGACATGCAGTTCGTCGAGGTCGAGCTCGATCCGCAAGAGGCCGTCGTGGCCGAGGCCGGCGGCATGATGTATATGGACGATAGCATCGCCATGGAGACCATCTTCGGCGACGGCTCGCAGCAGAACTCCGGCTTCATGGGCGCCCTGCTCGGGGCCGGCAAACGCCTGCTCACCGGCGAATCGCTCTTCATGACCGTCTTTCAGAATCAGGGTGCGGGAAAGAAGAAGGTCGCCTTCGGCGCACCCTACCCCGGCAAGATCATCCCGGTCCGCCTCGCCGATCTCGGCGGCGAATTGATCGTGCAGAAAGATTCTTTTCTCTGTGCCGCCAAGGGCGTGAGCGTCGGCATCGCCTTTCAAAAACGGCTCGGCGTCGGTCTGTTCGGCGGCGAAGGCTTCATCATGCAACGCCTCACGGGCGACGGCTGGACCTTCATCCACGCCGGCGGCACTCTGCTCGAACGCACCCTCGCCCCGGGCGAGACCCTCCGCGTGGACACGGGCTGCATCGTCGGCTTCCAGCCGTCGGTGGACTACGACATCCAACTGGTGGGTGGTGTCAAAACCGCGCTCTTCGGCGGCGAAGGCCTGTTCTTCGCCACCCTGCGTGGTCCGGGCAAAATCTGGCTCCAGTCTCTCCCATTCTCCCGCCTCGCCGGACGCATCGTCGCGGCCGCTCCCCGCACCGGCCGGGGCGGACGTGAGGAAGGCTCCCTGCTCGGCGGCCTCGGCCGCGTGCTCGACGGCGATAACAGCTGAGCCATCCATCCGGCTCCGCTGCCGCCCGTCACTCCAGCGTTGTGCCCGGTGCCCGTTGATCCAAATTCGAGATATGGGCACAAAATCCACCTACGCAATCATCCTGACCATCGCCAGCGCAGTTTTCAACCTGCTCCTGTATTTCACCGGTTTTCAAACGGAGAAACTGGCCGTCGGCCAGCATCTCCAATGGCTAGGTTTCATTATCACAATCGTAGTGCTTTGGCTCGGCATCAAGGCCGTGCGGGAGGAATCTCCGGGCAAGTATATGAGCTATGGCAAGGGCGTGGGCACCGGCACACTGATCTCCCTTTTCTCTGGGTTGATGAGCGCCGTCTACACCTTCATCCACTTCAAATTTGTGAACACCCAGTTCGTGGACTTTAACATGGAGCTGATTCGCGCCAAATGGGAACAGGCTGGCATGGGCGCCGATCAGATGGAGAAAGCCGAGGGCTTCACCCGCATGTTCATGGGTCCAGTCGCCATGGCGATCATGACCCCGATCATGGCGGTATTCTTCGGTCTCATCCTGTCGTTGATCATCGCCGCCATCCTGAAGCGCCCGGCTCCGCCAGAGACGCAGACTTCCTGAAAACGAAATCGGGGCCGCGTTTTGCGCGACCCCGATTGCACACACACACAACGGCGCGGCTTGCCCGCGCCGTAATTGTTTAAAGGGAACGCATCCCGGCCTCCGGCCCGCCGTGCGGCGGCGGTAGCACTTGCCGGGTCTTGGTCGCCGGTTGCATGACCTTCGTCTCGACCTCCAAGCCGTCATCATCATCGTCCAGATCGGCGCTGCCGATCGCTTCAAGCCGGGCCAGAACCTCGGGCGGAAGTTTCTGGTGATCTTCCGGCGAATTGACCGGGCCCTGGAAGGTCACGTCACCCTTCTTGTTTTTCACGGTCAGCTCGCGCTTGCCTTCGTTGGCATTGAGCTCGACCGAGCCATCGTCGTCGGCGAAGGAAAAATTACCCGACGGTAGATCGAGGATGGTCGAGCCTTTGCCGCCGTGAAGTTTGCGGACATGCATGCGCGGATTGGCAAACCAGTGCATCCGGTCGCCGCCGATCAGGCGCATCACGTCGCCCGGCCCGTGCCCTTCCATCCCGGGGAGGCCCGATATCCCGCGCTGGAAGGTCATGTCACCGCCGGAGCCGCCCTGCCCGAACACCTGCATGAAAGACTGGCTGTCACCCATCGCCAGCTTCGGCACCTCGCGTTCGCCGAGCTTGGCCTTCACGGTGGTTTCTTTGCCGCCGCGCACGAACGTGAGTTTCACCTCGTCGCCCACCTTGTGGTTGCGCACGAGCACGCTGAGCTGGCGCATGTCGATCAGGATCTGATCGTCGAGCTTCGTCAGGACATCGTGCTTCTGAAGCAGGCTGGCCGCCGGACTACCGTCGGCCACCCGGCGAACGGCGAGCCCGGTATCACGCGGCAGGGACAGCTGGGCCGCCACGGTGGGATCCACCGGCATGGTCTCCACGCCGAGGTAGGCGATTTTCTCCATCTCGACCGGACCGGGACCATCCCGGTTGACCTCGACGTTAAAGTGCGGACTACCGCCTTCGGCATGGCGACGAATGACTATCTCCTTCTTGGTCTCGGTTTCAGCCAGGGCCGAAGTAGCGAGCAGCAAAACGGGAACGAGGTATCTGACTGTTTTATGGTTCATGGTAAATTTCATCAATCGAGACTGGCACGGACAACCCGCACCTCATCACGCGGCACGCTCCAGCGGAGCGAGGCGTTGGTGGCGGGATTCTTCCACGTGTAGGTGTCGACGTAACGGTAGCGGACCTGCCGGCCTTCGGTCTGGTCGGGCAGAGTGGCCGTGCCGTCCTCCTTCAAGTCGTAGAGCACCGACGAGGCGCGGAGCGGCTGGTAACGGTTGACCGGGACCGTGGCCGTCTTGGGGGCAGCAGTCTGGGTGGCGACGACGGCGGGCGCGGACGCCGCAGCGGGCCGTCGGTTCAATTGCACCACCGCGACCAAGACGAGGGCGGCGGCCATGCCCGCGAAAGACCCCATCGCCCATTTCCAAGAACGCAGGCTGGGAGAGGTGCTGGGTCGGAGCGTGGGTTCGGTCGCTGCTGCGTGACCGAGCTCACGCTCCAGCTTTTGCATCAGTCCGGCCGAGGGCCGGCGCGGTGTCAGGCGCTTCAATTCGTTTTCGAGTTCGAGGAGAGTGTCATCCATGGCAAAGGGGTTCCAGTTGTTCGCGGAGCGCATTCAGCGCGTAGCGGTAACGCGAAGCCGCGGTGTTGGGCGAAATGTCGAGCGCGGTGCCAATTTGCTCGAACGTGAGTTCCTGCCAGACCTTGAGCACGAGCACTTCGCGCTGTTCGGCGGGCAGGCGTTGCAGGGCGACCTCGATCTCGACGCGACGCTCGTCGCCCTCGCCGGGGAGTTTCTCAAAAACAGTGTCGTTCGCCTGCAAGCCACCGTCCGCTCTTTCCTCGCGCGCAGTGCGCCGGTCCTGCCGGCGGGCGAGGTCAATCGCCGCACGACGGATGGAAGTGACAATGAGCGCCTGAGGATCGCCGGGAAGATGCCGCTGGTGCCGCCAGTAACGCACGAAGGCTTCCTGCACGACGTCCTCCGCATCGGCCAGCGAACGGGTCCATTGGCGGGCGCACAAGAGGAGCTTGGGGCCGTGGGCCTCGATCCAGTGTTTCCAGGTGTCTTGTTCATTCGTGCGCTCCATGCGGTGGGTTTCGCGTTGTTTCCTGAAGAGCGTCACGGGGCGGAGGATTTGTCTAAGACTGTCCGGGGGCACGCCGGATGCAGACAGAAAAAGAGGCCGGGGGTTCGCACCCACCGACCTCTGTTTGAACTTAACCTGACTTAAAGTTGCGCCTTGGCTCAGGCGGCTACGCGAGCCTTCGCGCTCGTGGCGCGCGGCGCGACAGACGTCGGCACCACCCGCTTAAAGTGGCTGGTGACAACCCGGGCCGCGAAATAGGCCTTCGGGCCAGACCGGTAGCTCGCAACGGTCATGGCGACCAGCCCGGCCACCACGAGGTAGCTCAAGGCGACCGCCGCACCGGTCAGCATGTTGTCCGTGACTTCCAGACCGCCGAGACCGACGATAAGCGCGGTGGCGACGGTGGTGATGAGGACTCGGATTGTGTTGGTGTTCATAAAATTGGTTCGATTTAGATTTTCTTGGTTGGTCACCTGTTCTGGTGATGGCCGGAGTATACCTCATCGCTTGCAATAGTTTAAATACTTAGTTTCTATGGTATTCATCGTATTTAACTATGGAATTATACCAACTGCGTTACTTCTTGGCAGTCGCTGAGACAGGTAACTTTACCAAAGCCGCTGGGCGCTCATTCATCTCCCAGCCGTCGCTCAGCCAGCAAATCCTGAACCTCGAGGAGGAGTTCGGGCAGAAGCTGTTTCACCGCATGGGGCGCAAGGCTGTCCTGACCGAGGCCGGGAAAACCCTCGTGGAAGGCGCGCGCCGGATCCTGGCCGACGTTGACCAGACCTTGCAGGATTTGAAGGAAAACACCGGCCTGGGCCCCAAGGTCACGGTCGGGGCCATCCCGACAGTCGCACCGTTTTTCTTTCCCGCGATCATGGCCCACTGCCGGGCCAATGAAATTCTCTTGGACATCCACACCCAGGAAGACTTCCGCCGGCCGCTCGCTGAGGCGGTCCTTGAGGGCCAGCTGGACTGGGCGTTGATCTCCCTGCCCTTCAATGAGCCGCGCCTGCACATCGAGAAGCTCTACAGTGAGCCGCTTTGGGTGGCCATGAGCGCGACCCACCTTCTCGCCAAATCGGAACAACTCAACTTCGAATCTCTCCGCGATGAAAACTTCATTTTGCTGGGCGAGGCCTCCACCCTAACCCTGCAAATCCAGCGCTTCTGCGGCGACCACGACTTCGAGCCGCACATCAGCCATCGTTGCGGCCAACTGGCGACGGCAAAGTCGCTCACCGCCATGGGCCTGGGCATCACCGTTCTGCCGAAAAGCGCCCGCAGCGCCACCGATCCCGAAGGTCTCATCTTCCGCAAGTTCACCGGGCTGGTGCAGCCTTTCCGCGACATTGCCTTGGTGCGTCATCGCCGTCGACACCTCGGCGCGGGCCCCCTGCTGTTTGCCGAGGTGGCCCGCGCCGTCGTCGGACCGGCGCCGGCGACCGGCTCCAAGCCTCCTTTCGTGCCCGCCGCTCCTGCAACCTGAGTTGCGCCCGCGCCATATTCACGAAACCCTGTCCTTCCATGCCGGCCCCTGCTCCCGCTGAAACCGCCCCGCCCCGCCCCATTCCCGTGCGGCCGGAATTGCTCGCGCCCGCCGGTGACTGGGAGTGCGCCCGCGCCGCGGTCGAGAACGGTGCCGATGCGATCTACTTCGGGCTCGAGCGCTTCAACGCCCGGATGCGCGCCAAGAACTTCACCGTCGCCGACCTGCCGAAGCTCATGGAATTCCTCCACCGCCGCGGCGTGAAAGGCTACGTGACGTTCAACGTGCTGGTCTTCGCCGACGAAATGGCCGCCGCCGCGGACTACCTGCGCGCCATCATCGCCGCCGGCGTCGACGCCGCCATCGTGCAGGACATCGGCATCTGCCGCCTCATCCGCGCCATCTCGCCCGACTTCCCCATCCACACCTCCACGCAGATGACGGTCACCAGTTCGGCCGGCGTGGACTTCGCCCGCGAGCTCGGCGCCAATCTCGTCGTGCTCGCCCGCGAGAATTCCCTCAAGGAAATCGCCGCCATCCGCGACGCGCAAGCCTCTCAACCCTCAACTCTCAACTCTCAACTTCCAGCGGCTATGCCGCTGGAAGTCTTCGTCCACGGTGCCCTCTGCGTCGCCTACTCCGGCCAGTGCCTCACCAGTGAATCGCTCGGCGGCCGCTCCGCCAACCGCGGCGAGTGCGCCCAAGCCTGCCGCATGCCCTACGATCTCGTCTCCGACGGCGCCAAGGTGGAGCTCGGCGACCGCCGCTATTTGCTGAGCCCGCAGGATCTCTCCGGACTCGAGGTCCTGCCCGACCTCATCCAAGCCGGCGTCGCTTCGCTGAAGATCGAGGGCCGCCTCAAGAGCCCCGAATACGTCGCCAACATCACGCGCGTCTACCGCCGCGCACTCGACACGGCCATGGCCAACTTGGAGGCGGGGTGCCCACACCCCGCTTCGAACTCACCCAACCGGGACGAGGGCACCCCGCCTCCCTTCGATCCTGTCGCCGCCCGCTACGACCTTGAGATGGGCTTCTCGCGCGGGCTCTACCCGGGCTGGTTCCGTGGCATCAACAACCAGGAACTCGCCCACGCCCGCTTCGGCACCAAGCGCGGCGTCTTCCTCGGCCTGATCACCCGCGTCGGCCGCGATCACGTCTCGCTGAAACTCGAAGGCCCGCTCAAACCCGGCGACGGTCTCGTCTTCGACGCTGGCCGGCCTGACGAAAAAGAACAGGGCGGTCGCGTCTATCAAATCGAGCCTAAGGGCGGCGAAACCGTCCTGCGCTTCGGTCACGGCGACATTGACTTCGCCCGCATCCAACCCGGTCACCGCCTCTGGAAAACCAACGACCCCGAGCTCGACCGCCGCCTGCGCCAGACCTACGAGGGCGAACAGATCCGCTTCCGCCGTCCGCTACATCTCGACGTGCACGGCCACGCCGGCGTGCCGCTCACGCTGATCGCCCGCGACGACGAAGGCCACGTGGCCCAAGCGGACTCGGCCGTGCCGCTCGCTCTCGCGCAGAAGCAGCCGCTCACGACCGAACGCCTCCGCGACCAGCTCGGCCGGCTCGGTGGCACGCCGTTCGAGCTCGGCCAGCTCACCAACGAACTCGAAGGCGAGGTCATCCTCGCCGTCAGCGAACTCAACGAACTGCGCCGCCGCATCGTCACCGACCTCGACACCCAGCGCGCCGCGCCCCAGCGGTGGGTGATCAATGCCTCTCCTGTGGGAGCGAGCTTGCTCGCGATTTCCCCGCCTGGCGCGAGCAAGCTCGCTCCCACAGCCCAATCAGATTCCGAGCTCATCGTCGTCATCCGGCACCTGCACCAGCTGGAGGCCGCGTGGGCCGCCGGTGCCCGCACGATCTACGCCGAATTCGAGGATCCGAAGAAATACCGCGACGCAGTTCAACAGTTCCGGGTCTTGCAGGCCGCCGCAGCCGGCCCAATCGAAAATCCAAAATCGAAAATCCAAAATCCCCCCACCCTCTGGGTCGTGGCTCCACGCGTCTTCAAGCCCGGTGAGGAATGGATCCTGAAATTGATCCTCTCCTGTGAGGCCGACGGTTATCTCGTCCGCAACTACGACCACCTGCAGTGGTTCGCGGGGAAACGCCGCCGCGGCGACTTCTCCCTCAACGTCGCCAACCCGCTCACGGCCGACTATTTCATCAACCACCACGGCTTGGAGCGCGTCACTGCCTCCTACGACCTGAACGTCGCGCAGCTCGAGGCGCTCCTGCAGGGCGCGCCGCCCGCGTGGTTCGACATCACGCTCCACCAGCACATGCCGATGTTTCACATGGAGCACTGCGTGTTCTGCGCGTTTCTCTCCGCCGGCAAGGACTACCGCGATTGCGGCCGGCCCTGCGACACTCACGACGTGCGCCTGCGCGATCGGGTGGGTGCCGAGCATCCGCTCAAGGCTGACGCCGGCTGCCGCAACACGGTCTATAACTCCCGCGCGCAGACCGGCGCCGAGTTCGCCGACCGCCTGCTCGCCCTCGGCGCCCGCTCCTTCCGCATCGAGTTCCTCAACGAGGACGGCGCCGAGCTCTCGCGCACGGTCGGCCGCTACCGCCAGCTCCTCCGCGGCGAGATCACCGGCGCGGAACTCTGGCGCGAGTTCAAGTTCATCAACCAGCTCGGCGTTACCCGCGGCCAGATGGAGACCGCCGCGCAGGTGATTAAGCGGAAGCAGTAGGCGTCCTTGCCTCCGGAATGTGGGAGGGGCTTTACGCCCCGACGGGTTGCGAGCGGCGTGGACAGAGTCGGGGCGTAAAGCCCCTCCCACACTCGAACCAGCCTCTTGCCCCGGAGGACAGTCCGACGGCTGGCAATTTTTGTCGCCTCCGGCCGGTGGCCCCCTTTATTTGCAGCCTCCCGCATGGACCCGACCAACGGCAAAACCACTCCCGCCACACCTGCTCCCGACCTTGAGATCAAGGACGCGCTGGTGATCTTTAAGCCCATCTGGGAGGACTTGGAGGCCCACTTCGGCCGCGCGCACCTGCGCTTTCCCAAGGAAATCATTCTCCTCGGCGGCGCGCCCGGCGCCGGTAAGGGCACGCAGACCGCCTTCATCTCGCGCACCCGCGGCCTCACCTGCCCGCCCATCGTGATGAGCTCGCTGCTCGACACCCCGGAGATGAAGAAGGTGAAGGATGCCGGCCACATGATCGGCGACCGCGAGGTGCTGGCCGTCCTGCTCCGCCAGCTGCTCAAGCCCGAATACCGCGACGGCGCCATCCTCGACGGCTTCCCCCGCACCACGGTGCAGGTCGAGTGCCTCAAGATGCTGTATGAGAAAATGACGCAGCTGTGGCGCGAGTTCTACGGCACGCCGCACGCCATCCATTTCCGCCAGCCCGTCATCCAGATTGTCGGTCTCTTCATTGACGAGAAGGAGAGCGTGGCCCGCCAGCTCAAGCGCGGCCGCGAGACGAAGGCGCACAACGAGGAGATCCGCCGCTCCGGGGTCGGCAAACTGCTGGAAGAACGCGCCACCGACTTCGACGAGAAGCTCGCCCGCCGCCGCTACCGCGTGTTCAAGGAGCAGACGTGGGACGCGCTCCTTTCCCTCAAGGACGTCTTCTACTACCACCTGATCAACGCGCAGGGCTCCATCGCCGAGGTCGAGCAGAACATCCTCGGGGAATTCGAATATCAGAGTTCGCTCGAGCTCGATCCGCGCACCTTCGACCGGCTGCGCACCCTGCCCCTCGCCAGCGAGATTGTCGTCCACGCCCGGCAGGAACTCGTGCGCCGGCTTGACGGCTACGAGCTGAACCACCCCGAGCTTTTCCAGCGTGTCGTCACCCTGATCGACAAGAAGATCATGCCGATCGTGATGCGGCACGCCCTCTCCGGCCACGCCAACATCAACAGCGAGGATCCCGTCCTCAGCGAGTCTGACGCCCTGGCCATGTTCATCGACATCTTTTCCGAGCGCGGCTACCACGCCGTGGTGGATGTGCACCGCATCGAGGTGCCTGAGTCGGTGGACCTCGCCACCGGCAAGATCACCTGCCGCGTGAAGAAAGTCTATCGCACCATCATCCGCTTCAAGGGCTCCGAGATTAGGCGTGGGTAAGCGGCAGCCTCACTCATAGCGCAACGCCTCGATCGGGTCGGGGGCTTTCCACACTGCCGACCGACGACGACGGCCAAGCACACACGCCAACACTTTCGGACCGGTTGTCTCTCCCCGAGGATGATTTGTCCTTGCCGAATCTCTGGAAGGGCATCTGCTTACAGCAAGTTTTCCACAAGTTGGGATTCCAAACGGGCCACCACTGATAAACTCAACCCGAATACCATAATGAAAGATGTCCTCGTAACGTTGGTTTCACTGACAGGTGTAGCCGCTATCTTCAACGTCAGCATGTTTGGCCTTTTTTTAGATTTGGTTCGCGAACTCATTGAGTTCTTTCGCGACGCCACCTAAGCCAACTTCACCTGCCCAAACAAGCTCCGTGAATACGGGGCTTGTTTATTGGCCCGGAGCGGCCGCTACTCGTAGCGCAGGGCCTCGATCGGGTCGAGAGACGCGGCTTTCCACGCGGGATAGTAACCGAAGCCGATGCCGATGCCGGAGCACACGAGCATGCCTGTCGCCACCCACCCCCACGGAATGACAGCGGTCGCGTTCAGTAAGCTGGCCCCAATATTGCCTCCGACCACGCCCACCACGATGCCGGCGAGCCCGCCAGCCAGCGACAGCACCACGGCCTCGATCAAAAACTGAGACAGGATGTTCTGTTTCCGGGCGCCGATGGATTTACGGATGCCGATCTCCTTGGTGCGCTCCGTGACGCTGACCAGCATGATGTTCATCACCCCCACGCCCGAAGCCAGCAGGGCGATGGCACTGATGACAAAGGCCCCGATGGCAACCACGCTGGCAATACCGTTGAAGGCCTCGATCAGGGAATCATTGGTGAAGACCTCGAAGTCGTTCGGATCCTCCGGTTCAAGGCCCCGCACCAGTCGCATCGTGCCGACCGCTACTTCCTGCGTGGCGGCTAGTTCGGCCTGACTGGCGGATTGAACGTTGATAGCGATGGAGCGCCCGGCGCGGCCGTAGGTCTCGAGAAACTGGGTGATCGGCACGACGGCAAAATTATCCATACTCTGACCGAACGACGAACCCTTGTGGGCGAGCAGGCCCACGACGGTGTAGGTCTGCCCGTCGATGCGCACCATGCGCCCGAGCGGATTCTCGTTGATAAAGAGTTTCTTGGTCAGCTCATCGCCGAGCAGCACCACGGCCCGGCCAAACTCGACGTCGTCCGGGCCGAGGTTGCGCCCGGCCGCGAGATCGAAGTTACGGGCGCTGAGGAAGTTTTCGTCTGCCCCGCCAATCATGACATTGGGATTCGTGCGCCGGTCGAGGTAGCTGGCCACGCGGCCACCGCGCCGGAGCGCGAGCCCGACTTGGGCGGTCTCGCCCATCAGCTCCTTGAACCGCGCGGCTTGGGCGTAGTCGACGTCGCGTCGGTTGGCGAAGCGCTGGCGCGCATCGTTGGAACCGATCGCCGGATACTTCATGAACTGAAAACTGTTGGCCCCCAGAACATTCAAACTCGTCTCGATGGAACCCCGGAGGGCGGTGATGACCGTCATCACGCCGATGACGGAGAACACGCCGACGGAGATGCCCAGCATGGTGAGCCCGGAGCGCAGCTTGTTGGCCTTCAGGGAATCGAGGGCGAGGCGGAGAATTTCCGTAAGGTTCATTCGTAGCGCAGTGCGACCACCGGATCCAGCTTGCTGGCGGAGAGGGCCGGCAGGAAACCGCTCAACACCCCGGTCAGCACCGAGAGGCCCAGGCCCAGCAGCACTAGGCCGAGGGAGTTCACGAGGGGGAAGCTGGGGGCAATGAGCTCGACCAGGGATTTGAGCGCCGCGGTGCTCAGGATGCCGATCGCCCCGCCGATGAAGCAAATCGTGACCGCCTCGATCAGAAACTGGAGGAGGATGGTGCGGCGGCGGGCCCCGAGGGCCTTGCGGATGCCGATCTCCTTGGTGCGCTCCTTCACGCTGACATAAGTGATGTTCATGATGCCGATAGCGCCCACGAACAACGCCAAGGCGGTGATGGCCATCCCGGCGAAAAACAGGCTATTTTTTATGGGATCCAGCTGAGCGCGGATGGTGCCCTGCTCATTGATGTTGAAATCGTCCTTCTGCTCGGGCCCGAGCATGCGCAATCGTCGGATCAGGCCCTGCAATTCCTCCCGAGCCTGGTCGATGCGCAGCACGTCCACCTGCACCCGAATCTCGCAGTCCTCGCCCACCCGGAAATAGCGCCGGTAAGTGGTGAGCGGCATGGCGACCATGGAATCCCAGCTGAACAGGCCGAGGAAGCTGCCCTGCTTGGCGGCCACGCCGATGACGTTGAACAACTGGTCCTTGATCCGGATGGTCTTGCCCAGTGGTGATTCATTGGGAAACAGGGCGTCGGCCACATCAAAGCCAATAAAGCAGACGTTGGCCCCGGCCTGGCCCTCGACATCGGTGAAGAAACGGCCCTCTTTCATATCCGAGCGGGTGATGCGCGCATAGTCGGCCGTGGTGCCGAGCGTGTAGATGTTGCTCAAGCGATACTCGCCGCGAATGATGGTGGTGAACCGCTCGGCGGCCGGCACGGCCAGCTTGAGCGAAGTGTCGGGGTTGGCGGCGATCCACTCGTTGATCTGGCGAGCGTAATCGTAGCGGATGGAGCGGCGGTTCCGGTAATTCCACCAGTCGTCGACATTGCTCCAAGGCCACTTGGTAACATAGAGCACGTCATCCCCGAAGCCGGCCATGCTACGGTCCACCCCGGCGTCAATGCCCTTGATCGCCGTGCCCATCAGGGAGACCGCCACGATGCCGATGATGACACCAAGCGCCGTGAGGGCCGAGCGCAGCTTGTTCGCCCAGATCTGGGCGAAAGCGATGCGGAGCGACTCGATCAGCTCGTAGTAAAGGCGCTTCATTTTCTGAAATCAGTGGGCCGGGCCGTCGGATTCGATGAGGCCGTCGCGCAGGCGCACGATGCGGCGGGCGTGGCGGGCGATGTCTTCTTCGTGGGTGACGACGATGATCGTGTTGCCCAAGTCGTAGAGTCTCTCGAAGAGATCCATGATCTCGACGCCGGTCTTGGAATCGAGATTACCGGTGGGCTCGTCGGCGAGGATGATGGACGGGCGGGTGACGAGGGCGCGGGCAATGGCCACGCGCTGGCGCTGGCCGCCGGAGAGCTCGTTGGGCCGGTGGTGCATGCGGTCGCCCAGACCGACATCCGTCAGGGCCTGGCGGGCGCGCTCGAGGCGCACGGAGCGAGACAGGCCGGCGTAGATGAGCGGCAGTTCGACGTTGTGCAGGGCGTTGGAGCGCGGCAGGAGGTTGAAGGTCTGGAAGACGAAGCCGATCTCGCGGTTGCGGATGTCAGCCAGTTCATCGTCCACCATGGTGGCGACGTTCTTGCCGTTGAAGTCGTAGTGCCCGGCCGTGGGGGTATCGAGGCACCCGAGCATGTTCATCAGGGTGGACTTGCCGGAGCCGGACGGACCCATGATGGCGAGGTATTCGTTGCGACGGATGGTGAGCGCCACGCCGCGAAGGGCGTGGATCGTCTCATCGCCCATCTGATAGAGCTTGGTCACGCCATCAATCTGGATGACGAGCTGGCCGGGTGGGCGGACAGGGCGCGCGGCGGCGGGAGCGGAAGAAGGTGTCATGGTGCAGGTGAGGCATCGCAAGCGGGGTGAGGGCACCCCGCCCACAAGTTATTTCTTCTGCTCGCCGGGCTTCTTCGGGGCCTCGACCCGGACCTTGTCGCCATCCTTGAGCACGCGGGTGATGATGCTGAAGGGACCGGAGACGACCTCGTCGTCCTTCTTAAGGCCCTCGGTGATCTCCATGTGGGTGGTGTCGGCGATGCCGGTCTTGACGTTCACCATCTTGACGGTGCTGCCGTTGCGCAGGAAGACGACGCGCTGGAGCGCCTCGCGGTCTGTGCGCTCGCGCTCGCGCTGATCCTTCTGGTTGACAGCGGCGACGGCACCGTCGCCCTGTGTTTCCTTCGCCTTCTTTTCGCGGTCGCCTGAAAGTTGATCGATGGTCTTGGCTCCCTCGCGGGTGCGCACGGTGACAGCCTGGATGGGGATGGCGATGACGTCAGGGGCGATCTTGGTCTCGATGTCGGCGTTGGCGCTCATGCCGGGGCGAAACGCGGCGTCGCGGTCGGTGATGCGGATCTTGACGACAAAGTTGGTGACCTCCTCCTGGGTGTTCATGCCGAGAGTGCGGGCGGAGGAGGCGATCTCCCAGACCTGGCCGTTGAAGCGGCGGTTCGGATACGCATCAACCGAGATCTTGGCCTTGTCGCCGATCTTGACGTTGACGACATCGTTTTCGTTGACGTTGACGCGGACTTCCATGTTCGAGAGATCCGCAACGCGCATGACCTCGGCGCCGCCGTAGGAACCGGTGCCGGCCACGCGTTCGCCGACCTCGTTGGTGCGGGCGCTGACGGTGCCGTCGATAGGGGAGTAGATGACCGTCTTGCTGAGCTGCTCCTGTGCCTGGGCCAGCAGGCCCTCCTGGCTGCGGATCTGGGCGAGGGCGTTGTCGTAGTTGGCCTGCGCGCTCTCGAAGGTGGTGCGGACCGTGGTGAACTCGGAGTCGGAAAGCAGCTGCTTCGCCGCCAGGTCCTTGCTGCGCTTGTAATCTTCCTCGGTCTTGAGCAGCTGGGACTTGCTCTGGATCGCGGAAGCTCGCGCGGCGGCCAGACCGGCTTCCCGCTGGTCGAGCTGGTATTTATAGTTGTCGGGTTTGATGCGGACGAGGAGGTCGCCCTTCTTGACCACGGCACCCTCGCGAAAGGGCAGCTCGGTGATCTCGCCGGAAACCTCGGGGGCGATCTTGACCTCGGTCTCGGGCTGGACCTTGCCCGTGGCGTTGACGCTCTGGGTGATGGTCTTGATGACGGCCTTCTCGGTCGTCACCAAGATGGCCTTGTCCGAGCTCCTGTTCTTGGCGATGGCGCCCACCACCACGATCACCAGCAGCAGCAGGCTGCCGAGGATGATCCAGAGGCGTTTGCGGGATTTCTTCTTGGGCGCGACGGCAGCAGAGGCCGTGAATTGATTCGTTGGTGCAGACATGGGATTCAGTTGGGTCGGTTAGATTGGGCGAAAATCGAGGGGTTGGCCAGTGCTTACTCCTGCGGGCAGGGAAATCGCCGGGGGCACGACGGACCGGCAGGCGTAAAGGCGCTTGGCATAGGGCTATCACACCCGAGGCGGGACCAAAGTTGCAGCCTGTTTTGATGAATGGAGCCGGAGGCGGATAAATGGCCGGCCCGGGTCAACGGCCCCCGGCTAACCGCTCTTTCTCGACCAAGCTAGCGCCGCGCCAGCAATGCCCGCATCGTTGTGCAACCGCGCCGGCACCACCCGCGCCCGGGCGCGGATATACCGCATGAACTTGGCGGATTTCTTGCTCACGCCGCCGCCGATGATGATGAGGTCGGGCGAGAAAAGCCGTTCCATCACGCCGAAATAAATGTTCACCCGCTGCGCCCATTCCTTCCAGTCGAGCCGGGCGCGCTTGCGCACGGAGGCGGCGGCGTAGCGTTCGAAGGGTTTGCCCCGCCACGGCACATGCCCGAGCTCGGCGTTCGGGAAAAGGACTCCGCCATGGAAAAGCGCCGAACCGATGCCCGTGCCGAAGGTAAGCAGCAGCACCGTGCCCGGCCGGCCGCGCCCCACCCCGAAGGCCACCTCGGCGAGCCCGGCCGCATCGGCATCGTTGAGCAATTGCACGCGGCAGCCCGTGGCCCGGCGGAAGAGGGCCGCACCATTTTTATTTTCCCAGACTTTCCCGAGATTGCCGACGGCCCCGATGTGGCCTGCCTTGATGATGCCGGGAAAACCAATGCCCACAGGCCCCTTCCATTTGAAATGCCGCGTGATCTCGCGGGCGGCGGCGAGCCCCTCCTTGAGCGAACAAGGCGATTTGATTTCCACGCGATACCGCTCGGCGAGCAGCCGGCCGGTCTTGGTGTCCACGGGCGCGCCCTTGAGGGCTGACCCGCCGATGTCGATGCCGAGAACTTTCATGGTGTCGCCGGCAAAATTACGGGGCTTTGCCCGCCGCTTGCAACTCCGCAGGCGTGGCCAGGCGCAACGCCCATCACCTCCACTTCAAAATACAGCTCCTCGCCCGCCAGCGGATGGTTGGCATCAAGCAACACCTCGTCGCCCTCGATCGCCACCACAGTCACCACGGGAGCCTGCCGGTCGGGGCCGGTCTGGAACTGGTCCCCCACTTTCACGTCGTCCATCGGCAGATGCGACCGGCGCACCTTCTGCACCAGCTCCGCCTCGCGCAGACCGTAGGCGCGCTCGGGCGGCACGACCACCTGGCGAGTCTCACCAGCAGACATTCGCAAGAGAGGTTCCTCCAAGCCCTCGATGATCTGGCCGGCTCCTTCCACGCAGGACAGCGGCGCGGCGCCGCGCGAGGTATCAAGGATGCGCCCCGCGCGGTTGCGCAGGGTATAATGAAAGGTCAGATGGCGTGGAGCAGCCATGGGCCGCAAGTGACAAGTCAGATGTGCCAAGTGACAAGATCAAAGCCGAATACACGCGGGATTTTGCCGCGATTTTCCCCGAAGTCGCCCGGGCGACTGGAGCCGGACTCATCCCCTTTCTGCTCGACCGCGTGGGCGAGGTGCCCACCCTGAATCAAGCCGGACGGCATCCATCCCACTGCCGAAGGCCATCAAATCGTCGGACACTGTATGGCGCACGCTACAACCGCTGCTATGACCCCTCCCCGTCGGCTCTTGCTACTCGCAGGCCTGCTCGTCGTTACGGCCCACGCCCAAGAGGGGTCTGCGGCGGCGTGGATTGATAGCCTGCATCTGACCGCCAGCGGCACCTACGCACAGACTTACAACCTCAGCCGCACTTCCTACACGCCCACCCGGAAAGACGCCGACACCTACGAGTTCAGCCTCAGCGGCAGCAAACCCCGGCAACTCGCACCCAATCTGCTGGTCGTGGCCAGCGGAGAGATCAGCAGCCTGAATGTGCAGGAATATTTTCTGAACGATAATCTGCGGGCGGGGGGCCGGCTCTCCCTCCAAGGAAAATTCGGCCTGGGCCCGCTGGCCCCCGTGCTGCAAGTCAGCGCTGGCTCCACTTACAAGGCCGCCCGGTTTCCCGGTGACCGGGGCTGGACGACCGAGGCCGGTGTGCAGCTCGCGAAACGCGTGCTGCCCAATCTCCGCCTGGCCGCCGGCGCGCAATGGCTCGAACATGGGGCCAAGAGCGAGGACTTCGACCTCAACCAGCACTCTTACTCTCTCGAGGTCAATTGGGACATCAACGAACGCTGGAGCCTGAGCGGCAACGCCTGCCGGCTGGAGGGCGACATCGTGGCCAACGCCGCCTGGTCCGTGTGGGCCAAGGCCATCAGTGGTGCCTATGGTCCGAAAACTAAAGATTACTACACCGCGCGACCTTGGTCGGTGACCAATCTCTATGGTTCGGGCTGGGTCTCCTACAACGTCGAAGCCGATGTCGATCTCTGGTCGGTCTCGCTCGCCTACGCGGTGACGAATCACACCACGCTGGAGCTGCGCAAAAGCGCCGCCTATGTGATCAACTACATCGGCGTCCGCTACCCCACCGATTCGTGGGGCTTCAGTCTGACCCATCGGTTCTGATTTCCCATGAAGCCAGTCATTATTCTGCTCCTGCTCACCCATATTGTCTCTGCCTCCGCCGCCGAGTTTTCCTGCACAATCACCAGCAACAAAGGCGAGCCGGTCGCCGAAGCCGTGATTTCCCTCGTCCCGCTCGACGCCGCCGCGCCGCCGGTGTCGGCCACCGCGCAGGTCGAGATCGTCCAACAGAGTCAGGAATTCACTTCCTATATCACGGTCGTGCAATCGGGGACTAAGGTCGTGTTCCCCAACCACGACACGGTGCAGCACCATATTTATTCACTCTCGAAACCCAAGAAATTCGAACTGCCGCTCTACAATCCCGGCCAGGCCGAATCCATCGTCATCGATATCCCCGGGCTCGTGACCATCGGCTGCAACATCCATGACTGGATGATCACCCATCTCGTGGTCGTGCCCACGCCCTGGTTCGCCAAGTCCGACGCCCAAGGCTCGGCCAAAATCACCGCCCCGGCCGGACGCTACCGCCTGGAGATCTGGCATCCCCGGGGCACGATGACGGCCAAGGAAATAACTCTCGCCGATAATTCCGCCGCCAATGAAGTCGTCACCCTCACGCTAAAACCGGACCGCCGGGTGCGCCGGGCCCTCGGGGCCAAGTCCGGCGGCTACTGATCCCGTGGCTTTTCGGATTTTCCGCTTCCGGCGTTTCAGCACCCAGCTGCTCTTCCTGCTGGCCGGTTTGTTTGCCGTGGTGCAGATCTCGGTCTACTTGCTGGTCGCCCGCGCCAACAAGAACAACGCCATCGAGCACATTGACCAGAACCTGCGGATCGGCGCCAAGATTTTCCGCCAGAACCTGAGCGAGCGCATCGATTTCCTGACCGGCAGCGCCAAAGTCATGAGCGCCGATGCCGCCATCAAGCCCCTGCTGATGCAGGATCCGGTCGACAAGGGGACCCTCCGCTCGACCCTCTTGAGCTACACCGAACGGGTGAAGGCGCCCGTCATCACCTTGTTCTCCACCGAAGGCGAGCTGCTGGCCCTGACGGACAACGTGCTGGGCGCAGAGAACGTCGGTCCCTTCCGTTTCCTCATCCGTCAGGCGACCGAAGGCGACAAGGAGCAGGCCAGCGGCTATTCCTACCTCGGCGGCAAACTGCATGTGCTCGTCGTCGTGCCATTGTATGCCCCTTTCCCCACCGTCGCGGGCTGGTTCGGCCTCGCCTACCCGATCGACACCGCCTTCGCCAACGCCATCAAAAACACCACGCTACTGGACGTCACCTTCACCTCCAATCCCGACGAGCCGAACCTCCGGGTGCTTTCCACCACGCTTAATCCCGCCATGGCCGGGGCCGTGGCCCGGCACACCACGGTGACCAAGGACGCCTCCCTCCGCAGTGAGATGCTCTCCCTTGACGGTGAACCTTACGTCACGCTCTTCGAACCTCTGGAGTTGCTGGGCGAGGCCCCGGCGCGCATCGCCCTCCAGCGTTCCTTGGCGACCGAACTGGCTCCGGCCCGGGAGTTGGAGAAAGTCGTGCTCGTCATCTCCCTGGCGGCGCTCATTGCCGCCACGCTAGCGGCGCTGTGGATCGCCCGCGGTGTCAGCCGGCCCATGCAACAGCTCGCCGGCCACACCAAGCTCGTCGCCGCCGGCGACTACACCCAGCGCATCGAACTGCCCCGGGAGGACGAGCTCGGCCAGCTGGCCACCGCCTTCAACCAGATGACCGCCGGCCTCGCCGAGCGCGACCGGGTGCGCAATCTCCTCGGCATGGTCGTGTCGCCCGAGATTGCGACCCAGCTCCTCCAGTCCGACCTGAAGCTCGGCGGGGAGGAGCGCGAAGTCACCATCCTCTTCTGCGACCTGCGTGACTTCACCAGCTTCAGCGAAAAAATGCCGCCGAGCGAGGTGCTCGCCCTGCTCAACCGTTACCTTGATCGCATGAGCACGATCATTGAGCGGCATGGCGGGGTCATCGACAAGTTCATCGGCGACGCGATCATGGCCCTGTTCGGCGCCCCGGTGGCCGCGCCCGATGCCCCGGCTCGTGCCGTGGCCGCAGCCCGCGACATGGCCCGCGCGCTCGAGAGCCTCAACGCCGAGCTACGCGGCGAGGGCAGACCGATGCTGGCCTTCGGCATCGGCATCAACTCCGCACGGGTCGTCGCCGGCAACATGGGCTCCAAGACCCGACTCAACTACACCGTCATCGGCGACGGGGTGAATCTCGCCTCCCGGCTCGAGGGCCTGACCAAGGAACCGGCTTACGCCACGCCCATCATTGTCAGCGAAGCCACCCTCGCCGGCATTACGCCGCGGCCTTTTGCGCGGGAACTCGGCGAAGTGAAAGTGAAGGGCAAGTCCGACGCCGTGAAGATCTTCGCGCTTACCCCGAAGGGCGAAAGCCGGATGCCCTACTCCGTGTAGGCCGCGGGCGGCGCCGGCACCAGCTTGACCCGCACCTCGGCCGGGATCGGCTGGGCCACCATCTTGCCGGCCGCATCGGAGGTCACGCAGACCGCCGCAATCTCACCTTGCGCCATGATCGCCGGCAGCACCCGGCCATCGCTCACCTGGCGGAACTGGAAAATATAAATCACGGCGCGCGTGCGGACTTCCTTGATCAAAAGCCGCACCTCCACGGTGTCGTTGAACCGCAACGGCGCCTTGTAAGTGCACGCGGCACTGACCCGCGGCCAGCCCACGACACTGCCCGGCACGAACGAAATCAGCGGCAACCCCAGCGACCGGTAGAACCCCGCCTCGCACGCTTCCATCCAGCGGAAGAAATTCGAGAAATGCATGATGCCGGCCATGTCGGTTTCGCAGAACTCGACGATGCGCGTGAGGCGGAACTCGGAGGGCATGACGGCAGGATTTCCGACCGGGCCGGCTTGGCAATCCGTTTCAGGCCGGGGCGGCGAGCAGGGCCCGGCCACGCCGCGCGACATAGATCAACAGGAAGCGCAGCAGGCAGGCCACCAGCGCCCACGTGCAGAGCTGGGTGATGAGCAAGGTTCCTTTGAGCAATCCCACCGCGACCGGCTGCGACCACGGCCCGACCAGCAGGTTGAGCACCACCGCCATTCCGCCCTCCAGCCAGACGACGACGAGCAACAAGCGCGAGGTCACCCGGCCCCAGCGCGCTTCCACCACCCCGCCGCCACACTGCTGCCAGAGCCACGGCAGCAACCACAGGGCGAAGACCAGCTTGTAGAGGTAGGAGACCCCCAGAAAAAATACCCCGACAATCATGACTGCGCCGCAAATGAACTCGCGCTCTGCCGAGCTCCTCGCGTCGGGTTGACCAACCGGGGCCGACTGAACGTGCGGCCACGCCTCCCGGACCGCCCAAGCCGCCATCAGCGCGGCGGGGACCAACCAGCCCAACCAACTCGCCAAGCCAAAATCACGTCCCAACATCGGGGCGCCAAAGGCATAAAGCCATTCCGGCGACGGGGCGTGCCGCGAGGCGAGCTTGAGCGCCGGCTCCAAACCCGGCCACGCCAGCAGCAACACCACCGCATACAAAGCGAAACCAGCCAGCACCCCGCGCCGGGTGCGAAAATCAAGCAGCAGGACCAAGGTCACCAAGGGGAAATATTTAAGGACCGCGGCCGCGGCGAACAGGAGGACGCCCAAAGCCCGCGCGGGCCGGCCGCTGCCCCGGAAGCAGACGAGCCCGAGGCTGACCAGCAGGAACACCACCAAATCCTGATTCGCGCGATAAACCGCGAGCAGCAAAGCCGGGGAGACCAGCAGCAAGCCTAACATCCAACGCTCGCGCCGGTTCGCCGGCCGCACGAGCGCGACCGCGGCCACCAGCGTGGTCACAGCCAAGACCATGCCCAACCAAAGCGTGTCTTTCCGCCCCCAGCCCAGTCGGGCCAGTTCAAACCACCAGTCACTGAAACCGAACGGCCGGTTATATGGGTCGAGCAGGTTGGGCAGCAGGGGATTCAGACCCAGTTTCACAGCATCACAACCGGCCAGCAAGGCGTAGAGATCCAGAAACGGCCGGTTGGCCTCGCCGATTCCCGTCGCCACCCAGACGATCGGAAAGTGAAAGCAGGTCAGCCAGACCGCCGCGACAAAGCCCACGACCCAGAGACTGTAGCGCCAGGTGAATGACTCGGAAGGCATGACGAGAGATTTAACTTCCCATGAATATTGGCAATGGCCTTCAACGGCGGCTTGAGTTGCCACCGGCCGGGCGTAAGCTGACCGGCATGAAATTCCTTCTCCGTCTTCTCGCCGTGGGCGCCCTGCTCACCGCCGCCACCAGCTTCGCCGCCAGTGCCTTCGAGGGCAAAGTGAGCATGGCCATGTCCGCCGGCAAAAAAACCGGCCAGACCATGAATTACTCCATGAAGGGCCAGAAGCTTCGGATAGACATGGAGCACGAGGGCAAGACCTTTGCCAGTATCATGGACATGGAGAAGCTGGAGATGCTGATGCTCATGACCGAGCAGAAAATGTATATGGTCATGCCGATCAAGAAACCGATCGAGAAAGCCATGGCCAAACAGAGCGAAAGCACCGCCGAGATCGAGGTCACGGGCAAGACCGAGACCATCCTCGGCTACAAGTGCAGCCAAATCCTGGTGAAGGACAAAGGGGTGGTCACTGAGATGTGGGTGGCCGAGGGCTTGGGCGTGTTCATGGGTATGGGCGGCGGAGGCGGCAGTCCGTTTGGCGGCAAAAGCCCCGCGGCGGCCAAATGGGAAGAGGCGCTCAAGGGCCACGGCGGTTTCCCCCTGCGCGTGGTTTCCACGGATGCCAAGGGCAAGGAGTCCTTCCGGATGGAAGCCACCAAGATCGAGCCCGGCACCCTGCCCGCTTCGCTGTTCGTGCCTCCGGCCGGCTACCAGAAATTCCAGATGCCCGACCTCGGCAGCCTGAATCCTTTTCGGAAAAAAGAGTAAGCCGGCAGTGAAGGATAGGTCGTATTTCTTGTAGGTCGGGCTTTACGCCCGACAGTTATGCCCCAGCTCATGCCGGACCCATACAAAGGTTTCGGCGCTTTGCGCAAAGGACGCCATTCATCGCCGGGTGCCGACTATTTCCTCACGATTTGCCTGCAAAGACCGTCATCTGCACTGCATCAGGCTGATGTTGGCCGACAATGCATGGCAGAGTTGCACCGCCTGCAAGATGAGCAGGCGTGGACGCTGCGTTGCGGGGTGATTATGCCCGACCACCTCCATCTCCTCATCAGTCTCGGACAAACTTGCGACCTGTCCTCCGGGGTCCGCCTCTTCAAGGGCCGGCTGACCCGCTGTTGCGCCAGCACGAAGCGGCTTGGCAGCAAAGCTTCTACGATCATTGCCTGCATCCCGATGAGGATCGCCTGCCAGTCTTCCTCTGCATTTTTCTCAATCCCTATCGCAAGAAACTCCTGCCGTTGGATCAGTCTTGGGCGGGATATTTCTGCTCACCTGAGGACTGGAGCTGGTTTGGGCGGCTGACCAATGAGAATCATCCCGAGCCTGCCTGGCTGCGATGAATGTCGGGGATAAACCCCGACCTACACCAAACATGTCTTTACGGTAGATCGGGCTTTATGCCCGACATCCGAAACTGCCGGACTCAGTTGCCGATCTTCAGGAGCTCGGCGGCGGTCCACGGCGCGGTGCGGCCAGCCAACTCGGCGCGGACTTTGGCCACGGCCTCCGGTGTGACCGCAGAGGCGGTGTTGCCCCATTCGGAGCGGACATAAGTGAGGGCATTGGCAATCTGGTCATCTTTCAGCACGCCACCGAGCGAGGCCATGGCGCTGTTGTATTCCTGCCCCTTGACCGTGATCGGACCGTTGAGCCCGAGCAGCACGATGCGGATGACGCGATCCTCGGGGCCTTGGGCCCACTCGGAGCCAGCCAACGGGGGAAAGGCACCGGGGACGCCGAGGCCGTTTTCCTGGTGGCAGGCCATGCAGGTGTTCTTGAAGACGCGCTTCCCGAGATCATGCGGCGAGACCGCGGCAACTTTGACCGCGCCGGGCTTCTCGCGCTTGGCGTGCTCGTTGACGACGAGCGGATCAAAGCGGACGGAGTTGTGCGCCATATAGATCGAACCGAAGAAAACGGCCGAGCACATGACGCCGAGAAACACGAGCGGCAGCATGGGGTAGCCGTCTTTCTTCTCCGGCTTCTGGCCCAGCAACTGGGCGTGAACCTGCTGGATGCTGTCGTCGCTGGCGGCGGCCTGCTCGACCTTGAAATGATTGTCGGGTTTCTGGCTCATCTTAGTGGGCGCCTTCCGTCGTTTGCTCCGCGGCGGCGTTCAGGCTGCGCTCGGTGGGATAGTCGTAGGTGTCCTTCAAGCTCTGGAGATAGGCCACGAGCGCTTCGGCGCGATGGGTGGGCACCACTTCGAAACCAGCACCCGGGGCATATTTGCTCGGAAGCTTGATGGCCTTGTAGGAAGGCTGGCTGCTGGCGGTCGAGCGCACTTCATAGAGGAAAGTGTGCGCCGGCATGTTGGTGCCCGGGGCGACCGAGGAGGGAGCATAAAGAATCGCGTGGAGATACTCGGCATTGGCGTAGGCGCGGGCTCCGATATTGCGGAGGTCGTCACCTGGGAC
>JAHFTH010000146.1 GCA_023269445.1 Lacunisphaera sp. | reverse complement strand
GGTAGATTTTCCCATAAAGCGCTTTCACCACCTTGCCGTCCTTGTCGAGTTCGGAGCGCACACGGAAGAAATAGCCCGAGTGATCGTCGAAGGTGGTGTGCTCGCCTTGCCCGGGCTTGCGGCTGCGTTTGAGAATCCACTCGTTGGCATAGCCGTCTGCTGGAGCCTCATACAATACGAGGGTCTGATACTCTTCTTTGCCAAACGAAGGATCCCGAGGTAAGCGCTGTATGCCATCTCCAGTGTTCGAAAAGCTGACCTTCAATTGATAATCGAAATCATTCTCGCTACGCTGAACCAAAGTCCTCGTGAAGATGAAATCGGCAATCGATCCTTTGCCGTGCGGCTTAACCCAATCACCTACTTGCAGATCATAACCGTAGGGTTCGTTTAGAATATCCAGCCCACGATCCACCCGCTTGGCATACATCGACGCGGGGTTCTTCTTGCGCTTCAGCACCACATCGATCGTCGGGTTCCACGGTTGCCATTTGCCCCGGACGACTGACTTCGCCGAGTAAGAGTGTTGTTTCACGGGATAGTAACCCGACTTCTCAACAGTGTAGCCCGATTGCGTGGCATTCCAAACCTCCAGCTCCCCACTGAAAAGACCCTGTGCGTCGGTTACACCTTCGATGGAAACCCCTTTACTGCTTTCATCCAGATTTTTTGGCCGACGCTCACCCCCAAAACTGGCTTTCGCACCCTCAACCGGTTTCCCTTCATCGTCCACCGCTTTGAGCGTCAGTCTAAGGACTGGATCGCCCGCGATGGTTGAACATGCCGTCAACCCTGTCGCAAATATAACCCCAAGCACAGCCCTGATGTAATCGTTCATGGGATGCTCTGATCTAGGCTCCCCTCCTGAACGATTTGTGAATAGAGTCCCCTTACATAAGGGTAGGCCACCTCTCGAAGGTCGCTATGCCGCCACTTCTTGTCGTTGCGTATCGGTGGAGATAGCCACGGCTCAGTCGAGCCGCGAATCGTCACGCTGCTCATATCAAAATTGTGCTCCTGTGTGCTTGTTACTGGCTTCAGCTTCGGCACCGGTATTCTTCCTGCTGGCGGGCTCATGGCTGGAATCATGCGGGCGAGTAAAGTGTCCCGATGGTCGGAGGCAAACGTGGAACCGGTCGCCGGGTCGTAGAGCCGATTCAGGCGCTCGTTGCTCCAGGAATTAGTCTTCGCCACCGGATCATATTTCCACGTCCCCACTTTGTTCCAGAAGCCACCGGGTCGGAAGAACGGCTCGGCCTGAAGGTCGGCATTGCTGAGCAGGGCGGAAAGCGCCGTAGCCTCATCCGGCGAGAGCAACGACGAAGTCAGGATCGGCCCTTTGCCCGACACGCTGCCGGGGGATTTCTTGAAGCGCAGAATATTGAACCCCCACCCACCATAGTTTGAACCAAGTATTTTTCCGGTAATAGTCCTGCCTTTCAACTGCTCTTGGAATTGCCACGATTTGTGGCCGGCGGGCTGCTTACGGGCCGACATCGTAAGTCATCCGATTGAAATTGTTGACCACGGCTGGTCTCAGCAGGTTGCGCTTCGGATCGAATTCTATATTCCTCGTCCCATCGGGGTTCAGATAATAGGCCATGAAGAAGAAGTCGCCGTAGATTTTCCCGTAAAGCGCCTTCACTACCTTGCCGTCCATGTCCAAAATCGTCCGCACGCGAAAAAAATACGCTCCTTTATTGTTGAAAGTGTCCTGTTCCTGTTCGTTTGGCCCATGACGCGAACGCTTCAAGTTCCACTCAGGCAAATAGCCCGTTTCAGGCGCCTCGTAAGGGGAAGGGAAAACACTGGGTTCAGGTTCGGGCGTGAAACGCTGGATCCCGTCGCCGGGATTAGAGAAGTGAACTTTAAGGTCATAGTCGAAATCACGGTCACCGCGCATATCGACAGTTCCCACGAAAATCATATCCGCTATTTGTCCTTTGCCATGTGGCGCGACCCAGTCTCCGACTTGGAAATCATAGGCGACCGACACTCCTAATGCCGGCAGCTTACCTTCCACTCGCTTCGCATACATCGGCACCGGATGCTTGATCCGCTTGAGTATCACCTCTATGGTCGGGTTCCACGGCTGCCATTTGTCCCGGACTACAGACTTCGCCGAGTAAGAGTGTTGTGTCACGGGATAGTAACCCGACTTTTCGACGGTGTAGCCCGACTGCGTGGCATTCCAAACTTCCAGCTCCCCTCTGAAAAAGCCCTGTGCGTCTGTCATGCCCTCGATCCAAACCCCTCTGCTGCTTTCATCCGGATTCTTTGGGCGGCGCTCACCACCAAACCCGGCCTTTGCTCCTTCGATTGGATGCCCTTCATCGTCCACCGCTTTGAGAGTCAGTCTAAGCACCGGATCGCCCGCTATGGATCGACAGCCGGCAGACAGAAACAGGATCAACATCAGCACTGCTCGAGTGACGTCTTTCATGGAATCATTTCCTTCAAAGTGCCTTTCTCGACAATACGATCATACAACCCTCTGACATAAGGATAAGCGACCTCGCGGAGGTCGCTATGCCTCCATTTCTTGTCCGTGCGCACTGGGGGAGAAAGCCAAGGCTCACTAAGGCCACGTATAGCCACGCTGCTCATATCAAAATTGCGCCCGCCTTCCACGGGCGAATCAAGCGCCCGCACAGGTATTCTTCCCGCCGGCGGGCTCATCGCTGGAATCATGCGGGCGAGTAAAGTGTCCCGATGGTCGGAGGCAAACGTGGAACCGGTCGCCGGGTCGTAGAGCCGGTTCAGGCGCTCGCTGCTCCATGAATTCGTCTTGGTGGTCGGATCGTATTTCCAAGTGCCCACTTTGTTCCAGAAGCCACCGGGCCGGAAGAACGGCTCGGCCTGAAGGTCGGCATTGCTGAGCAGGGCGGAAAGCGCCGTAGCCTCATCCGGCGAGAGCAACGACGAAGTCATGATCGGCCCTTTGCCCGACACGCTGCCGGGGGATTTCTTGAAGCGCAGAATATTGAACCCCCACCCACCATAGTTTGAGCCAAGGATTTTTCCGGTGATGGTCCGACCCTTCAACTGCTCCTGATACTGCCAGGTTTTGTGCCCCGCCGGTTGTCCAGTGCCAAACGGCAGAGTGAAATGCAGGTATTCGCCCGCCTTGTTGGCGGCCACTTGCAGCAGAACGAGCGGCAGACTGGGGGTGCTTGCGTCGTTGTAATCCAGCACCTCCTCGCCCGTGGAATGAAAATCGTAGTAGGCGGTGCCTAGCTTCGGCGCGAACCGGTCGCGCCAGGTAAGCTTGGCGCGGTTATCATCGGTAGCAGGATTGCCGCTGGGAGTGGGAAACAGTTTATGCCAATTGCTCGCCCAAAGCCGGGAAGGATACACGCCCCGAAAGTCCTTATTCCAATCGGTATTGGGCATGTTGGCCGTGCCATCGTCGGACTGCACCACATGCTCGCCAATAGCTCCACCAACCGCCCCGTCATAGGCCTCGGCCGCCACGGCGGCATCGATCATGAAGTAGCGATCCACCGGGGCCTGATAATCGGAAATCGCCGACGATACCACCATGTTGCCGAGACTATGCCCGGCCGCATTGACTTTGGTAATCCCCGTTTCCGGTTTGCGCATCTCGCGGATAAAATCAGCCAGTTGGGGTGCAGTGCCGATGGCATGGACGACGTTGGCCTGATAATTGGCGGTGAGATGGGCGGTGCCCACCGTTACCTGAGATTCCGTGCCATACCAAGTGACGCCCCAGAATTGCGCCCTTGAGCCGCTCCACCACAGGCGCTTGAAAAATTCGGCCTGCCAGCCCCGCGCCTGCTGCTGGTTCACGTTGTAGCCATGCACGAACACGAAGGCTTGGTGGTTGTTCAACTCGTCGGGCCAGTTCGGCGCCCCGCCCCGACTGAAGGTTTCAGGCGTGATGCCTACCGCACCGGTGAGATTCACATGCCGGAACATGGTTTCCACGCCGCCGAAACGTCTGGCTTCGCGCCTCATGGGCCAACTTCATATAAATCTCGATCCCGAGGCTTGGCGGGTTTGAGCAGATTCCTCTTCGGATCATACTCCACGTTTCGCGTGCCGTCGGGATTCAGATAATAAACCATGTCAAAGAAGTCACCGTAGATTTTCCCGTAAAACGCCTTCACTATCGTGCCGTCCTTATCGAGCGCGGTGCGCACGCGGAAGTAATATCCGGCTTTGTCATCAAACGTGGTTTGCTCAGGCTCAGCAGCGCCGTTGCGCCAGCGATGCAACTTCCATTCGCTCAAATATCCCTCAGCAGGGGCTTGGTAGACCGAACGAAGTCCGGCAGATTCAGAATTCGGCATGAAACGTTGAATGCCATCGCCTAGATTGGGAAAGGTTACCCTCAAGTTCCAATCAAACTTCCTGTCGCCCTCTTGGCGCAATTTTCCCACGAAAATTATGTCTGAAAATTTCCCCTGGCCATATGGGGAGACCCAATCGCCGATGACGTAGTCATAGCCGACAGGTTCATCGAGTTTCGGCAGAGCCAGTGCCAATCTTTTCGCATACATTGGCACGGGATTCTTTTTGCGCTTAAGAACCACCTCGACCGTCGGGTTCCACGGCTGCCAGCGGAGCAGCCGCGTATCTTTAAAGTTATAGCGTAAACCCCAGGCTGCATAGTGGCCTTCCTTGTTCGCTCCGTAGCTGACTCCCGACGCAAACGTCTTCCCTTCCAAAGTGACCCGTCCATCTTGATCCGTTGAACTTTCGGCTGAACTGATACGTTCCGAGGGTTTGGTCGCATTAGCGTTTTCCCAAGAAACCCCAAGCTTGGCTCCGGCAACGGGCTTCCCCTCATCGTCTAAGACTCGAAACGTGACCCGAAACGAGCGCTCCATGCCATCGCAAATTGTGGCGATAAAAAGGCATATCAGAACGGCGAGCAATTTCATGGAGCAGCCTCCCCAAGGTTTCCTGTAATTGTGATCTGCTTATAAAGCCCGCGAACGTAGGGATAAGCTATCTCTCGCAAGTCACTGTGCCACCAGCGAAAATCCCGACCCCTGGTGCCCGGCCACCGCGGATTACCTTCTGCATCTCTGTCGGGCCGAATGATCGTGCCGTTCATATCGAAATTGCGCGAAGGAGAATTCGCCGGAGTTAATACTGGCACCGAAATCCTCCCTGCCGCCGGACTCATCGCTGGAATCATACGTGCCAGTAAAGTGTCCCGGTGAAGCCCGGCAAACGTGGAACCGGCCGCAGTATCGTAGAGCTTCTTCAGTGGATCAGTCTTGAAGTCGGGCTTGCCCGCCGTGCCGTGCGTCCAAGTTCCGACCTGGGTCCGATTGCTCCCCGGACGGAAGAAGGGTTCCTCGCGCAACGCCTCCGGAGTGAACACTTGATCCAGCATCGCGGGGGTGATTTCAGCGGGGCGCAACACGGCGGGAACGAGGATCGGGCCTTTGCCCGCTGCGCTGCCGGGAAGTTTCTTAAAATGGAACGTATTGAAACCCCACCCGCCATAGTTGTTACCGACGACCACCGGGCTCATGGATCTAAATTCTCGTAGTCTGAATCTTCGCGCTTGGGTGACTTAAGCAGATTGCGCTTAGGGTCGTATTCCACATTCCGCGTGCCGTCGGGGTTAAGGTAATAGGTGAAAGCGACATATTGTTTTTTGGTGTGTCCCCATGGATCAATTCCACGTGCATCAAAGATGAACGGAGCATGGATTTTCCCATACATGGCTTTCGCCACTCCGCCCTTGGCGTCAAATTCCGTTCGCGCCCGGATGAAAAAATTTAGCGTCTTGCTGGAGTCATCAATGTATTCCTCGTTCTCCATTGTCTGCGAGTTGTAGCGCCGCACCGAACGCCATGCTCGCTGGGCTTGATAACCTTCGGCTGGCGCTAGGTAAGGCATGCGTAACGGGCTCGGGTCAATCTGAGCGACCTCGAACGGAATCAAGCCATTGCCTTGACTTGGGAACGTCACGGTCAACTTACCGCGATAGTTACGATCACTCTTCACCTCCGCTACGCTGTGAAAGATCATGTCCGCAATCTTGCCTTTGCCGTGCGGTGCCACCCAATCACTCACTAAAAGGTCATAACCTATATCGGCATCGGAAGCGGGGATCTCGACACTCACTCGCTTGGCATACATCGGCACGGGGTTCTTCTTGCGCTTCAGCACCACATCGATTGTCGGATTCCACGGCTGCCAGCGGAGTAGCCGGGTATCTTTAAAGTGATAGCGCAAACCGTAGGCCGAATAGTAGCCTGCTTTGTTCGCACCGTAGCTTATTCCCGACGCGTATGTTGTTCCCCCCAATACCACATGTCCTTCCTCGTCAGTCACACGCTCGGTTGATTCGATTCTTTCCGACGGCTTGGTTGCGTTCGCATTTTCGAAAGAGACCCCGGTCTTTGCCCCAGTAACGGGCTTCCGCTCATCGTCTAAGATTCGAAACGTGATCTGAAATGAGCGCTCCGTGCTCTGACACGCCGTGACAGCAAAGAGACCTATCAGGAAAATGAACGGTTTCATGGAGTGGCGTCCCCGAGGTTTCCAGATGCCTTGAGTTGCTTATACAAACCGCGGACGTAGGGATAAGCCACCTCTCTTAGGTCACTGTGCCACCAGCGGAAATCTTGACCGCGATTGGCCGGCCATGGTGGACTTTCCGTTCCCTCTTTCTTGGGTCGGATGACGATGTCATTCATGTCGAAGTTTCTAAGATTGATTTGTCCAAGTTGGAGCACCGCTATCCGTCCCGCGGGCGGGCTCATCGCTGGAATCATACGTGCCAGTAAAGTGTCCCGGTGAAGCCCGGCAAACGTGGAACCGGCCGCAGTATCGTAGAGCTTCTTCAGTGGATCAGTCTTGAAGTCGGGCTTGCCCGCCGTGCCGTGCGTCCAAGTTCCGACCTGGGTCCGATTGCTCCCCGGACGGAAGAAGGGTTCCTCGCGCAACGCCTCCGGAGTGAACACTTGATCCAGCATCGCGGGGGTGATTTCAGCGGGGCGCAACACGGCGGGAACGAGGATCGGGCCTTTGCCCGCTGCGCTGCCGGGAAATTTCTTAAAATGGAACGTATTGAAACCCCACCCGCCATAGTTGCTCCCAAGCACTTTGCCCGTGGTCGTCCGGCCCTTCAACTGCTCCTGATATATCCAGGACTGGTAGCCGTTGGGCTGGCCCTTCTGCCCCGGCAGTGTGATGTGGAAATAGGCTTTGAACTCGGACCACAGCACCCCAACCACATTGGGAGTGTTCTCAGTGTGATTCTCATCATAACCCAGCACCTCCTCGCCCGTGGAATGAAAATCAAAGTAGGCGGTGTTCGTGTCCTCACTGGGGGCAAACCGGTTGCGCCAGGTGAGCTTGGAGCGATTGTCGCTGGGAGAGGGAAACAGCGTATACCAATTGCTCGCCCAAAGTTTCGCCGGGTAAACTCCGCCAAGTTCCTTGTTCCACTGGGTGTGTGGCAAGAAGGCGGTGCCATCATTGGGCTGCACAACATGGCCGCTGCCCTGCGCCCCGTCATAGGCCTCGGCCGCCACGGCGGCATCAATCATGAAGTAGCGATCCACCGGGGCATGATAGTCAGAGATCGCTGACGACACCACCATGTTGCCGAGGCTGTGCCCGGCGACGTTGACGATCAGAGGGTTATTCTGCGGACCGCGCAGGGTCGTGATGAACTCTGCCAATTTGGGCGCTGTGCCGATGGCATGAACAACATTGGCTTGGTAGTTAGGCGTAACGTGCGAAGTGCCCAACGTTATCTGTGATTCCGTGCCATACCACGTCACGCCCCAGAACTGCGCCCTTGAGCCGCTCCACCACAGCCGCTTGAAAAATTCGGCCTGCCAGCCCCGCGCCTGCTGCTGGTTCACGTTGTAGCCATGCACGAACACGAAGGCTTGCTTGTTGGTCAACTCGTCCGGCCAGTTGGGCGCGCCGGGGCGGTCGTCAGCACTTGGCTCGGGAGCCATGCCAACCGCGTTCACGAGGTTCTTGTGCCGGAACATGGTTTCCACGCCGCCGAATTTCAACGGGAGCTCGACTTTGGACAAGAGTGTAGTGCCGCGCCAGACCTCGAGCCGGAGAGGCTCCTTGGTCTCCTTCCGCGCCTCGACGAGAATGATGCCTCCATCGGCAGTCAGGATTTTCCCAAGAAAGGCGGGATCGAGTGTGACCCCGGTCGCGGTGATCGGAGTCACGGGTTTGTCGCCCAACGTCTTGGCGACCTCGGCGTCGCTGTGATAGCTACCCCCCGTGGCGGGGGTGAGATCGGTGGTGAAGAAATTCGCCGCACCGTCGGCCTGCGCCAACTTGTAGGTGATAGTCGGGTCGGTGGCCGGGTAGGTGGCCAGCAGCCCGG
>JAHFTH010000006.1 GCA_023269445.1 Lacunisphaera sp. | reverse complement strand
TGAAAAGTGAAGAGCGACGGCACCGGCGGCTCGATCGTGTGGCCGAACTGCGCGGCGATCGCGAAGGCGGCGCTGGCCCGGTTGCCCCCGGTCGCCAACAGCAGCCGGTCCGCGGCGACAGTTTCGCCCGTGGTGAGGGTGAGTTGAAAGGGTGGACCGTGCGCTCCGCGCGCGGTTTCATTCGACGGCGCGCGGAGCGCGCCATCCACCGACTTCACCCCGCAGTTCGTCCGGATGACCACGCCCGCTTTTTGCGCCGCGCCGATCAGGCAATCCACGATCGTCTGCGAATTGTCCGTCACCGGAAACATCCGGCCGTCAGCCTCGGCTTTGAGTTTAACCCCGCGCGCCTCGAACCATTCCACCGTGTCGCGCGGCTGCCAGCGGTTGAATGCGCCCAGCAGTTCGCGCGCGCCGCGCGGGTAGCGCTGCACCAGCTCGCGCGGTTCAAAGCAGGCGTGGGTCACGTTGCAACGCCCGCCACCCGACACCTTGACCTTGGCCAGCAGGTGCGCCGTGGCCTCGAAGAACGTCACGGTGCTATCCGGCGACGCCTCCGCCGCCGTGATGGCCGCGAAGAATCCCGCCGCCCCGCCCCCGACGATCGCAATGTGCCGTTTGCCCATGATCCAAAGCGTGCGGCGCAGAGAAATGGTGGAAAGCTCAAAAGCCCACTACACACCCCGCCCTGACGGGCACCCCTCTTCATAGAGGGGATTTTCGCCGGCGCGGGTTTGGGTCCCCTCTATCAAGAGGGGTGGCGCAAAGCGACGGGGTGTGTCGCCTATTGGCCGCTCCAAAAAGAAAGCACCGCCGCCTACCCCAGGCTGCGGTGCTTAGACACCCAACACGTCCCCGTGACGTGCTAAATTATTTCTGATCGGCCGGCTTCTCGTGACCCGGACGGCCTTCACCCCGGTGTTCCTCCATGCGCTGCTTCATCTTTTCGCGCATCGCCTTGGCTTTCACGAGCTGTTCCGGCGTCAAGAGGGCGTCGCGCTTTCCCATGTAGGACTTGTGGATCGCCTCAATCTTGGCGCGCTGCTCCTTCACGGCCGGACCGGCGCCGTCACGGAGTGCGTCTAACTCGGCTTTTTCCGCTTGGTTGAGTTCTTTCATCTTGGCCTGCTGATCTGCATTGAGACCGAGTTCCTTGGCCATGCGTTCGCCCATTTTCTCGCGGCGTTCTGCCCGCTGGCCATCCGGCGGACCGCCGGCGGGAATTTCTTCGGCTTGGACGGCGGGCAGGGTGAGCAGAGCGGCGCCTAGCGCCATAAGGAGATATTTGAGGGAGTTTTTCATATTTTATGGATGGTTCAGCGACCAAGACGCCGGTCCAAGGCCTCGGTTTCAGCGCCGGCACTATTTCCCGGCAGCGCCAACACGAAATGAAGCCCCGCTTTACTTGCCCGCTCCGGCCGTGCAGTGTCCGCAGCCATGATTGAAGTCTGCGGCCTTACCAAACGTTACGGTGATTTCACCGCCGTCAACGACCTCTCCTTCACGGTCCAGCCGGGTGAAGTCATGGGCCTCGTCGGCCCCAACGGCGCGGGCAAGACCACCACCCTCCGCTGCGCCACTGGCATCATCCCGGCCACGGCCGGCACCTTGCGCGTCGCCGGCATCGACCTCGCTGCCGATCCGGTCGGGGCGAAACGCCTGCTCGCTTTCTTTCCCGACGAGCCACGGCTCTTCGATCACCTGACCGTGCGCCAGCACCTCGCCTTCGCCGCCAAGATCTACCAGGTGCCGCAGCAGGAAGCCGAGACCCACGGCAACGCCCTGCTCGCGGAACTCGAGATCGCCGACAAGGCCGACCAGCTCCCGGGTGAACTTTCCCGCGGCATGAAACAGAAACTCGTCATCGCCTGCGGTCTGCTCCACTCGCCCAAGGTCATGTATTTCGACGAACCGCTCACCGGCCTCGACCCGCTCGGCATCCGCCGGATGAAGGACACCATCAAGCGCCTCAGCCGCGAGGGCGCGGCGATCATCCTCAGTTCCCACCTGCTCAGCCTGCTCGAGGAAGTCTGCACGCACGTGCTCATCATGAAGCAGGGCCAGCGCATTGCCGTCGGCACGCTGCCCGAGGTCGTCGCACAGTTCAGCAATGGCGAGACCGGCGTGAGCCTCGAGGAAGTTTTCATCCGGGCCACCGGCGGCTCGGAGACCTGAGCGCCATGCACGTCCTGCGCGCCCTGCTGTTCCTGCGGCTCACCTCCCTGCGCAATAAAGTGTGGAGCCAGGTGCGCCGGTTGCGCCAGCCCAAGTATCTTTTCGGGGCCATCGCGGGCGCGGCTTATTTCTGGTTTTTTATCTTCAGCCATGCCCTCAAAGGAGGAAAAGGCGGCGGTCCCAACCGGGCCTTCGACGCCATGCTCGCCCCCGCCCACCTTGAGCTGATCGCCGCGATTGTCCTCACGCTGTTCCTCACACTCATCTGGGTGACGCCCGGCGACAATCCCGGGCTGGCCTTCAGCGAAGCCGAGGTGGCGTTTCTCTTCCCCGCTCCGCTCGCCCGCCGCCATCTCATCCACTACAAGCTGCTGGACGGGCTCCTCATGTCGCTCTTGGGCGCGGTATTCTTCACCTTGATCGCCGGCGGCTGGGCTTCCGGCTGGGTCGGTGCCCTGCGCAAGCTGGGCTCTTGGTGGTCGCTCAACGCCAATCTCGCCCTGCAACAGACCGCCGCCGCCCTGACCGTGGCGCGCCTCTCCCGCCTCGGCCTGACCGCCGGTCGTCGCCGGGTGCTTATCATCGTCGGCCTCATCGCGGTGCTGACCGCGATCATCCTGTTCGCGATTCATTCCGGGCTCGCCTCGGTGGAATGGGTGCTCTGGCCCGCACGTCTAGCGGTGCGGCCCTTCCTCGCCGACAGCCTCGGCAGCTACCTGCTGGCGCTGTGCCCGGCGTTCGGCTTCGTGGCCTTGCAGTATTTCTGGATCCACCGGATGGAGACGCCGTTCGAGGAGGCCTCGATCGCCCTGGCGCAGAAACGCGGCGAGAATCTCGCGCGCATGCGCACCGGCCGGCTTGTGCGCTTCGGCGGCAAGGCCAAGGCGAAGTCCGGCCCCTTCCGCCTCGGCGACCGGCTGCCCGTCGAAGCCGCGTTCCTCTGGAAAAATCTCATGGCCGCGCCCTCCTACTGCAACCGCAAGGTCTGGCTGGGCGCGGCGGTGATCATCTATGCGGGCATAACCTGGCTGAAATCCCGACCCAATGTCGAGAGCCCCTTGATCGCCAGCGTCATTGGCGGCATCTCGCTCGCCTTATTGGCCTATCTGCTGGTGTTCGGCCCGCAGGTCGCGCGCAACGATCTGCGGAGTGACATCATCAACGCCGACATGCTCAAGGCCTACCCGCTGCCGGGCTGGCGCATCTTGCTCGGCAGTCTGCTCGCCCCGACCGTGATCCTGACCGGTGTCGCGTGGCTTTTCCTCCTAGCCGCCGGGCTCGGCTTGGTTCCTCCCGCGGGCAAAGCGCTCTGGCTCACCCCGCAGCTCCGCATCGTCGCCGGGATCGCCGCCGCTCTCATCATGCCGGCCCTGTGCGCCGTGCAGCTCCTCGTGCCCAATGCCGCCACGCTCATTTTCCCCGCCTGGTCCCAGACCAGCCGCAACATGGGCGGCGGCATGGACGTGATGGGCCAGCGGTTGATCTTTTTTGCCGGCCAATTGCTCTGCCTCATTCTCGCCCTGTTGCCCGCCCTCGTCCTCGGCGGCGGCACCATCTTTCTCACGCAATGGTTGATCGGCCTGCCGGCCGCCATCGCCTTGGCCGCCGTGCCGGTGCTCGCGGTCTTCATCCTTGAACTGTGGTTCGGCGTCCACTTCCTCGGCCCGCGGTTCGAACGGCTCGACATTTCCTCGGAGCTCCGGCCGTAGCCGTAGGCCGGAGCAAGTATCAGGTGACAAGGATCAAGTAACAAGAACCTGCAGGCGGAAGCTTCGCATTCCGCTCCTGCCGTGGGTTTGGTCTTGGAACTTGCCCCTTGGTCCTTGTGACTTCGCGAAAGCGCCATGGACCTCCCCCGCCTCACCGCCCTCGCCCGTCAGGTCGTGACCGCCGCCGAGCGCCGGCTGCCGGCCGAGGTGCGCACCGTCGCCGCGCAGGTGCCGGTCTGCTACGAAGCCGTCCCCAACGACGGCATCCTCGCCGAGGGCTGGGAGCCCGACATCCTCGGCCTCTTCGTCGGCCATGAACACGGCGGGGAGCTGCGCTTCGACAGGGTCCCGCTGCCGCCCCAGATCCTCCTCTTTCTCGCCAACCTCTGGGACTACGCCGAGGGCGACGAAACCGTCTTCCGCGATGAGGTCCGGCTCACCTATTTGCATGAACTTGGCCATTACCTCGGCTGGGATGAGGGCGAGGTCGCCCGCCGCGGGCTGGAATGAGGCGGCCCGTCGGGAGACGGGCCCTCCAACCGGCACCCTGTTCCGGCCTCCTTCTTGATCCTTGATCCTTCATCCTTCGACCTTGCGCCGCGTTCCGCGGCGTAACTAGGGCTTTCATTCGCCCCGCGAATGTGTTTATTCCCCTCTCAGCGACCCGTCACACTGTGGCCGGGCCGCTGTCCTCTTAACCACATGAAGAAGTTTCTCTCCGCCTTAATCTCCCTCACTTTCCTGGCTGCGGCGCTGCATGCCGGCGACGCCTTCGACCGCGCCAGCGTCCTCGGCCAGCTCGATTCCTGTGAGGCCATCCTCCAGGAAATCCAAGGCAACGTGAAGACCGCCATCCCGGTCGAGGTGCTGCGCAAGGCCAAGGGCATCATCATCGTCAACCAGTTCCAGGGCGGTTTCATCTTCGGCATCAAGGACGGCTACGGTGTCGCCCTCGTCCGCCGCCCCAACGGCAAGTGGTCCGTGCCCGCCTTCCTCAAGGCCGGCGAATTCAGCTTCGGCCTCCAGGTCGGCGCCAAGTCCATCAACGCCGTCTATGTCCTCATGGATCAGGACACCGCCCGCCTGCTCTTCCGCAATCGCATGAATCTCGGCGTCGACGCCAAGGCCGTCGCCGGCATCCGCGCCGCCGAACGCGAGGCTCTCAGCAAAGCCCTCCCCGGTGACGCCAACGTCCTTATCTATTCCAGTGTCGAAGGCTTCTACCTCGGCGCCACGATCAAGACCGGCTACCTCTCGCCCCACCAGCACGCCAACGAACTTTTCTACGGCAGCAGCCACCGCATGCCCGAGCTGCTCTACAGCGACTGGGTCACCCCGCCGCAGGAAGCCCACTTCATCATGGATTACGTGACGCGCCTCACGAACTGATCCGGACTCTCTCTTAAAAACCCGCCGCATTTCACGGCGGGTTTTTTATTGCGGGCCAGCCGGGACAAGAAATTTGCACCGTTGCCAGACGCCAGCCCCTCGCCTTACGTAGGGCCCATGAATCCGACCGCAAAAACCCACGAGGCCGAATAACACTGTTCGGCAGAAGACATGAACAAACTGGCTGCCAGCATTTCAGCGATCATCATCGGTGGGATTATTTGGTTTTTCGCCGCCTCCAAGCCGGATGTGCATCCTAGGCACGTTCATGCCACCGAAAGTGAAGAAGAGGTTATTCAGATACCCAGCGGTCGCGTTCTATACGTCGTGGTTGATCGAGACGGCATCTACCTCGGCACCCAAAGATTTGACCTGAGTGCTGCGAAAGTCGCAATCGCTTCGTTGCTCAAAGAGCAGAAGATCCCGAACCTCATTATTTACGGCACAGATCTCGCTCGCTACGGAGATGTCATCGAGTTGTATGGAGGCATTGATCCTTCGCTCATCAGATGGAGCACGTTTTCATTCCGTCCTTTGACCATTGGCACGCGCAAGCCACTGACAGGCTTTCTTAAGCGAGACATTTGCTGCGGCTACTACGATTCCGAGAATGACCCACATCAAAAATAGAGGGCTAACCAGATCATCACAGACAACTCCGGGGCTTCGCCCCACTGTGTCTGACTGATGGCGTTGGGGAAGAAACGCGTCCGACTTGCTTCCGGTCTTCCGTCCCGGCCGAATTCCGGTCAGCTCCGCGTTTCCCGCAGGTATTTCACCAGCTCAGCGAGCACCGTCTCCGCCACGCGGGCCTGCACGGTCCCGCGGTCCGCGTCGGGCACCTCGACCAACCCCGACAGCACCATCGCCGCCCCGCTCCGGTGCCGGTGGCAGATGGCCCACCACGCGTGCGGCGTCCGCACTTTCTTTTTCGGCGCTGGCTCGGCGTAGCCCGTCGTGGCGACGGCCAGATCGGCCCCGAAAAGTTTCGCCGCGCCCACCGCCATCTCGACCGCCACGCGCTGCGAGACGCAGTCCACCGTCTTGGCGTGCGCCCGGTTCACGCCGAGCAGTTTCACTTTCTGCTCGAGGGTGTAGGCGGTCACGCCGCCGAGGAAATAATCCGACGCGCCCGACACCGCCGTGATGCGCGCCTGCACCTGCCCGCCCGTCAGGCTTTCCGCCACGGCCAGCGTCAGCGCCGGCCGGCGCATCATGAGTTTCTTCAGTTCGGCCGCAGTGCTCATGGACTCAGGTTGAGCGTTCGGGCCTGATTGTCCATTCGACGTTGATCCGGCTCATTGGAGGGCCCGCGTCCCTGCGGGCCGGATGACCCCCGACGGCGCGCAGAGACGCGCGCCCTCCACCCGGATGAAAGCGCGCCGGCACATCTTTCCCCTCATTTGGAGTGCGAAAGGAGCCAGGTGTAGAGGTCCTGGCCCGCGTAGACGCGGATCCACGTGTCGTGGCCCATATCGGCCTCGATGGTGAAGCGCACATCCGGGTGGCCGAGTTTTTCGAGTTCGTTGAGCAGCGGGTAGAAATAGCGCACCTTGACGTTGTTGTCGCGCCCGCCGGCGAAGACCCACATGGGCAACTTGGCTTGCGCGAGCGCCGGGGCCATGGACGGTGTGCCATAACCGACCACCGGGGCGATGGCCGCGAACTTCTCCGGATGTTTCGAGGCGAGATACCACGTGCCCATGCCACCGTAGCTCAGGCCGGTGAGATAGACCCGCTTCGGGTCGCCTTTGTATTGCGCGAGCACGGTATCCACCATGCCCATGACCTCGTCGGCGATCGTGTTCCAACCACGGGGATCGGAGTCGAAGTCCGCGCGATCCGCCGCAATTTCCTCGGAGAGCTGCCCCTGCATCGGGTCCTTGCCGGTGTAGTGCGGCGGGTAGGGATTGATGCCCTCGGCCAGCCGCTGCGGGATCTCGGCCCGGGTGCGGTTCTTGATGTAGCTGACCTCGCCCTGGTCGAACATCGGCATCTGCGGGGAGATGATGACAAACGGCAGGTCCCGTTTCTGCGCCCAAGCCTCCATCAGCGGACCATGCTTCAGCACATAATCCAGCTCGCCCTTGCCGTCGCCGCGCTCGCCGTTGCCGTGCAGGAAGAGGATGACCGGCCACTGCTCCTGCTGCTTGAAGCCGCGCGGCAGGTAGACGAAGTAGTCGCGCTCGGCGTTCATCTTGGCGCTGTGATAGGAGACGCGGAGCAGCTGCGGCTCGGAAGGCTTGGCTGACGCGGCGAGCGTCAGCAGGCTGGCGAGCAGGAGAGCGGTGAGGAATTTCAACATGGGGTAATGGGGTGCAACCAGAGGTAGCCAGTTCGGACCTTACTTCAACTCCAAGCCCACCGGGCAGTGGTCGCTGCCGTGGACGTCAGCCTCGATCCACGCGCGCTTGAGCCGGCCCTGCAGCGCAGCCGACGCCATGAAGTAGTCGATGCGCCAGCCGACATTGTTGGCGCGGGCTCCAGCGCGATAAGTCCACCAGCTGTAGTGGCCGGGGCCCTTCTCGAACTGCCGGAACGTGTCGATGAAGCCCGCCCCGAGATAGTCGCGGAAGCCCGTGCGCTCCTCGTCGGAAAAGCCCGGGTTGCCCACGTTCTCCTTGGGCCGCGCGAGATCGATCTCCTCGTGCGCGACGTTGAGGTCACCGCAGAAAATCACCGGCTTTTTCTTCTCCAGTTTCTTCGCGTGGGCCAACAGCGCCTTGTCCCACGCCTGCCGGAAACCGATCCGCGCCAGCTCCGGTTGCGCGTTGGGCACATAGACCCCGACAAAATAACAATCGGCGAACTCCGCCGTGATGGCCCGGCCCTCGGCATCGTGCGCGGGCGAACCGAGCCCGAGCGTGACGCTCAGCGGTTTTTGGCGGCTGAACACGGCCGTGCCGCTGTAGCCTTTTTTCTCCGCGGCGTTCCAGATCAGCTCATAGCCCTTCGGCCAGACCACGCCCTGCACATCACCCGGCTGCGCCTTCACTTCTTGCAGGCAGATCACGTCGGCTTTCGACGCGCTCATCCAGTCGAGGAGGCCCTTGCCGAGCGCCGCGCGCACGCCGTTCACGTTCCACGAAAGCATTTTCATCCCGGCCAGTCCGCGCCATTCCGGGCAGATCGGCAAACCCTTTTGCGCATGGATCATTCTCTGTAGCGGCGCTCTATGAGCGCCGTATTCCTATCACGGCGGTCATAGACCGCCGCTACAGGGCTGTCTTATCCGCGTCATGTGACAAAACCCGCTGTTGTCATCCCCGCGCGCACCGTCGAAGCTGGCTTTTCCGTGAGCTCCACCTGCTTTCCCCATCTGCCCCTCGGGCAAACCATCCCGGCCAGTCCGCACGCCGTGTCGTGCAGCCTGCCCACGATGCGTTCCGTCCGCGGCTATGAGGAGAAGGACCCCGAGATCGTCCGCCAGCTCACCAATGGCTACCCGCGCTTCGTCGTCCATCCCTACGCCAGGAAACTCGCCGCGCATTTCATCGCCTCCACGCCTGCGCTCTTCGGCCGCACGCTCTGGCTGACTTCCTCCGCCGCGATGGCCCGCGCGCTGACCGCATATCTCGGTGCGACCCGCAAACCCGAGCTCTACACCTCGCACGGTCTCTACGGCGTCTCGCACCCCGAGCACGCCGACACCTTCACGCTCGCCAAGACTTTCCTCCAGAACATCGGCGGCTTCCTCTCCTCGCGCGAGGCCGAGGATCACCTCGTCGCGCTCAAGCTCCTGTCCGCCCCGCACCCCGAGGATGTCTTCAAGGGTGACGCGAGCGCCGAGATCCGCCGCCAGCTCCGCGCCGTGCTGCCGGGCACGACCGACGCCGACCTCATCATCGCCAACTGCGGCATGAGCGCCATGCACGCCGCCTTTCGCGCCGTCGCGGCCGTGCAGGCCCCGCGCGGCCGCACCGTCTGGCTCCAGCTCGGCTGGCTCTATCTCGACACCATCTCCATCCTGAAACAGTTCACCGCGCAACCGGCCGACTACGTCTATGTCCGCGACGTGCTCGATCTCGCCGCGCTCGCCCGGATCTTCGCCGCCCACGGCACCCGCATCGCCGGCGTCGTCGCCGAGGTGCCGACCAATCCGCTCATCCAGACGCCCGACCTCGCCGCCATCGCCACGCTCTGCCGCTCGCATGGCGCCCGATTGCTGGTTGATCCCTCGGTCAGCTCCATCTTCAGCCTGAACGTCCTGCCGCACGCCGACCTCGTCGTCAGCAGCCTGACCAAATACACCGCCAGCGAAGGCGATCTCACCGCCGGACTCGTCGCGGTCAACCCCGCCGGCCCGGACGCCGCCGCGCTTCGCACGGCCACGGCTGCCGGCGTTGAGCCGCTCTACGCCCGCGACGCCGCGCGTCTCGCGTGGCAGGTGGGGAAAACCCCCGCCGTGCTCACGCAGATCAACGCCAGCACGCCTCAGGTCGTCGCCTTTCTCGAAAAGCATCCGGCCGTGAAGGAAGTGTTCTGGGCCCTGCAGCCCGGCAGCCGCGAGAATTACCTGAAGCTCGCCCGTTCGCCCGACGCCACCGGCGGCATGATCACCTTCACGCTGCGCCAACCGGGGGCGCTCGATAAGTTCTACGACCAGCTGCGCCTGCCCAAGGGCCCGAGCTTCGGCATGAAGACCACGCTCATCTGCCCCTACATGTATCTGGCGCACTACGATCTCGTGACCACGCCCGCCGGTCTGGCCGAACTCGCCGCGAGCAAGCTCGACCCTGATCTGCTCCGTCTCTGCGTCGGCATCGAACCAGCGGCGGAGATTATTTCTGCGCTCGGCGAAGCGCTCGGCTGATACGGAGTTTGTAGGCTAATAGACTACAAACGTCCGATGCCTTCCCGCCCTGAGCCTGTCGAACGGGCCTGCACGCTCGAGCTGAAGATCATCCCCAACGCCCCGCGCAACGAGGTCGTGGGCTGGCTCGGCTCCGCGCTGAAGGTCAAGGTCCACGCGCCCGCCCTCGAGGGCCGCGCCAACGACGAGCTGCTCGACTTCCTCGCGGAGAAACTCGACGTGCCCCGCCGCAACGTCACGCTCCTGCGCGGCGACAAATCCCGCCAGAAAGTCGTGCAGGTCACCGGCCTCGACCTAATCGCTGTGAAATTCCTGCTTCAAGCCTGACCACCCCGGAGGTTTGTCATCTATTATATGACAAGTTTCCGCGTCAGTCGGTGGAAGCGCCAACCGAGCAACACGGCGGCACTCGCAAGGCCACTCGCCAAGCCGATCCAGAGACCCAGCGCACTGAGCCCCGTGTGAAACGCCAGCAGGTAACCCACCGGCAGCGACACCAGCCAGTAGGCGACGAAGGTGATGACCGTCGGCACCTTCACGTCGGTGAGCCCGCGCAACGCCCCCGAAGCGACCACCTGCGTGCCGTCGAACAATTGAAAAAGCGCGGCCACGCCGAGCAGTTGCGCCGCCAGTGTGATCACCGCAGAATCCACCGTGAAGCCCCGCGCGAGCCACGCGCCCCCGGTCATAAACACGACGGCGAACGTCAGCATGACGACACCGGACAGGCCCAACGAGCCAAAGCCGATCGCGCACAAAACATCCCGCCGGCCCTCGCCGAGCGTCTTGCTGATCCGGATGCTCGTCGCCATCGACAGCCCGAGTGGCACCATGAAAGTGAGGGCCGCACAGCTGAGCGCAATCTGATGGGCCGCAAGCGCGGTTGCACCCAGCCAGCCCATCATCAGCGCGGCGGCGGCAAACGCGCCCGACTCGAACAACAAGCTGCCGCCCGCCGGCACGCCCATCTGCAACATCGCGCGAAACCTGATCCACTCCCACCCACCGCCCGTGCCCGGCTCCCGCCGCAACCACAGTGCGATGATCCCGACGGCCACCGTGCGCGCGATCAGCGTCGCCACGCCCGAACCCGTCAACCCGAGCGCCGGCGCCCCGAGATGGCCCCAGATGAAAATCCAGTTGAGCAGCGCGTTCAGCGCGATGTCGGCGAGCATGATGCTCGTGCCCACCCAGGGCCGGCCCATCGCGTCGAGGTATTGCCGCTGCACCTGGAAATAAAGCGTGGGAATAAGCGACGCCGCGATCAGCAGATAAAACGGCTTCATCACCGCCACGACCTCCGGCGGCTGGCCAAACCGATGCAGTTGCGTCGAGAGCCCCGCCAACAACGCCAGCGCGGTGATCCCCACCACGAGCGACATCGCCCGGCCGTGCCGGAGCCAGGCGACGCAGCCGGTGTCATCCCCCGCCCCGTGGTCGCGCGCCGTGAAGACGCCCACCGGCAGCAGCAGCCCGATGCCCACGATGTAGAACATGCCGAAGATGCCGTGCGTGAACGCCGCCGCCGCCAGCTCCACCGTGCCCACGCGGCCAATGAAGGCGTTGTCGGAAAGCCCGATCAGCATCTGGCTCACCTGCCCCACGATCATGGGCAGCGCCAGCGCCAACGTCGGACGAAGTTCTTTGAGCACGGCCTGCATCAGGCCCAGCACAGCAGGCCCGGCCCCGGGGTTAAAGATTCCTTTCGTGTATCCCGTGTGTTTCGTGGTGGCTGTTCCGCATGACTTCCCTCGCCCTCGGTCTGGTCCTCGTCGCCGCGTTCATCCACGCGACGTGGAACTACGCCGCAAAACGCGCCGGTGGCGGCCTGCCCTTCGTATGGGTCTCCAGCACCATCGCGCTCGGGCTCTATGCGGTCGCGGGCACCGCCTACTGGCTCTGGTGGCAGCCGGTGCTGCCGGCGGGAATCTGGTGGATCGTGCTCGGCAGCGGCTTGTTGAAAACCGCCTACTCGCTCCTGCTTCAGCGCGCCTATCGGCTCGGTGAATTCTCGCTCGTGTATCCGCTGACGCGCGGCACCGCCCCGTTGCTCGCCACCACCGCCGCGATCGCCCTCTTCGGTGAACGGCCCACCGCGCTCGCGCTCGCCGGCAGCTCCGTCATCGTGGCCTGCATCTTCTATCTCACGGGCGGCACGTCGTTGCTCCACGCGGACCGCGCCCATTTGCGGCAAGGCGTCTGGCACGGGCTGGCCTGCGGGAGCTGCGTGGCCCTCTACACCGTGTGGGACCAGCGCGCCGTGTCGCAGCTACACCTGCCACCCGTGCTCTACGACGGAGGGACGCAACTGGTTATTTTCTGTGTGCTGACGCCCTTCGCCTGGGTGCGCCGCGGCGAGGTCGCCGCGGCCTGGCGTAACCACCGGGGCAAGGCCGCGATCGTCGGCCTGCTCAGCCCGGTCGCTTATGTGCTCATTCTCACGGCGATGACTTTCACGCCGGTCAGCTACATCGCCCCGGCCCGGGAGGTCAGCATTTTGATTGGCGCGTTCTTCGGCGCCCACCTGCTCAAGGAAGCCGATGCCCCGCGCCGCTTGCTCGCCGCCGGCGGCATGGTGGCCGGCATCATCGCCCTCGCCTTGGGCTGAAAAAATTGCAGCATTCCGCCATGAGCCGCGCCAAGAAAATCATGCTGTTCGCCCTGTTGGTCGGCCTCGCGGCTTTTGTGTGGTGGTTTGTGACCAACCGCGGGGCGAAACATCAGGCGGTGCCGCTGCCGGCACCGAAGGTCACCGTCACCCCGGCCCCGGAGCCCGTCGACCTGACCCAGCACGAGCGCAAGACCGTCGATTTTTCGAGCGGCCAGCCGGTCGTGAAGGATTCCGCCGAGGACAAGGCCGCCATCGACGCCGCGCTCAAGGACATGGCCGAGGCGACGAAGGGCGTGACGTTTGAGGCGCCGCCGCCGAAGCCGGCCGAGCCGGCGTCCACGAAGAAATAGCCTACTTCGCCTGTGGCACGGCATCCGCCATGAGCGAGGGCACGCGCCCGCGCCGGAGCGACAGCCAGTGCATGAAGCGGTCCATGTAGATATAGATGACCGGCGTGATGTAGAGCGTCAGCAGTTGCGACACCACGAGGCCGCCCACCACCGCCAGGCCAAGTGAGCGCCGCGAGTCCGCTCCCGCGCCGAGCCCGAGGGCGATGGGCAGCGCACCCGCCAGCGCAGCAAACGTCGTCATCATGATCGGTCGAAAACGCACGAGGCAGGCCTCGACGATCGCCTTCTCCGGGTCGAACGCGGCGCCCTGGTCGCGCTCCCGCGCGATGGCGAAGTCGATCATCATGATCGCGTTCTTCTTCACGATACCGATGAGCAAAATGACGCCGACGTAGCCCATGATGTTCAGCTCCATCCGGAACGCCCAGAGGGTGACCAGCGCGCCGAAGCTCGCCGCCGGCAGGCCTGACAGAATCGTCAGCGGGTGGATGAAGTCCTCGTAGAGGACGCCGAGCACAATGTAGATCACCAGCACCGCCGTGAGCAGCAGCAGCCCCATGCCCTGCAGCGAGGCGGCGAACGCCTGGGCCGAGCCGACGAAGTTATAGCTGATGGTCGCCGGCAGCTCGGTCCGCGCGATTTCCTGCACGGCTGCGGTGGCATCGCCGAGCGAGACACCGGGCTTGAGGTTGAACGACAGTGTGACCGCCGGCAGCTGGCCGAGGTGCGCGACCGTGAGCGGGCCGACGCTGCGCCGGAGGGTGGCGACCGTATCGAGCGGGACGAGCTTGCCGCTCTTGCTCCGCACATGGATGAGCGAGATCGCAGAAGCATCGCGTTGAAACTCCGGGGCCACCTCCATGATTACGTAATATTGGTTGGTCGGCGTGTAGATGGTGGAGACCTGCCGCGTGCCGAACGCGCTGTAGAGCGCCTCCTCGATCTGCTGGGGCGTGATGCCGAGCGTGGCGGCGCGATCCCGCTGGATATCCACGCGCAACTGCGGACTGGTGATCTGCATGTCGCTATTGACGTCGGTCAGCCCGGGGATCGCGCGGAACTTCTGCTCCAGTTTCCCGGCGGACGCATAGAGCTCGGTCAGGTCGTTGCCGGTGAGTGTAAACTGGTAGAGCGCCCGGGTGAACTGTCCGCCGATGCGGATGGCCGGCGGCACCTGCGGGAAAACCCGCACGCCGGGCACGACGGAAAGTTTCTGCCGCAAGTCGGACAGAATCCGGTCGATCGACGGCCGTTCGCCGCGCGACTTGAGGCGCATGAAGATGCGGCCCTGGTTGGAACTGCCGCCGTTGCCGCCCATGGCCGACATGAACGCATCCACATAGGGCTGCTGGACGATAATGGCCGCCGCCGCCTGCTGGTGGCGGGACATCTCCTCAAACGAAATATCCTGCGCGCCCTCGGTGAAGACGAGCACCATGCCGGTGTCGTCGGTGGGAATGAATCCCTGCGGCAGCACCTTCACCAGCACACCGGTCAGCACCGCCATGGCCGCCGCCACACCGAGCACCACGCCGCGATGCCGCAGGCTGGCGTGGAGCGTGCGCTCATAGAGCCGGTGCATCCCCGTGAAGAGCCGCTCGCTGAGCAGGTAGAGTTTGCCGTGCGGCAGGTGCGCCGCATGAGCGCTGCCCCTGTGGGGTTTTAAGAAACGGCTGCACAACATCGGCGTCAGCGTCAGCGACACCACGCCCGACACCAGAATCGCCGCCGTGATCGTGACCGCAAATTCGTGCAGCAGCCGGCCGAGGATGCCGCCCATGAACATCAGCGGGATGAACACGGCCACGAGCGACAGCGTCATCGAGAGGATGGTGAAGCCGATTTCGCGCGAGCCCCGGAACGCGGCCTCGCGCACGCCCATGCCGCCCTCGATATGGCGCACAATGTTTTCCAGCATCACGATGGCATCGTCCACCACGAAGCCAACCGAGAGCGTGAGTGCGAGCAGGGACAGATTGTCGAGCGAGTAGCCGAAAAAATACATCACGATGAACGTGCCGAGCAGCGCCATCGGGATCGCCACACCGGGGATGATCGTCGCCGGCAGGGAGCGGAGGAAGGCGAAGATCACCAGCACCACGAGCCCGATGGCCAGCAGCAGCGTGGTTTGCACGTCGTGCACCGAAGCGCGCACCGCCTCGGAATTGTCGCGCAGGATGCTCATGTGGACGGACTCGGGCAATTGCTTGGCGAACATCGGCAGCAGCGCCCGCACGCGGCGGACGACCTCGACGGTGTTGACGCCGGGCTGCTTCTGCACCGCGAGCATGATGGCGCGAGCGGGGTCGAGTTTGCCGTCCAGTCGCTCGGCAAACCAGTTGGCGCCGCGCAAATCCTGCACGCTGTCGATCACCTCCGCCAGTTCGCCGAGGCGCACGGGCGCGCCGTTGCGATAGGAGACCACCAGGCTGGTGAATTCCGCCGCGTTGGCCAGCTGGCCGCTGGCGAGGATCTGCACGGACTGGCGCGCGCCGTCGAGCAGGCCGGTGGGCTGGTTGACATTGTGGGCGCTGAGCGCGGCCTGCACCTCGTCGAGCGTGACGCCGCGGCTGGCCAGCAGGCGCGGGTCAAGCCGCACCCGGAGGGCGTATTTTTGGGGACCGAAAATCTGCACCTGCGAGACGCCGTCCACGCTCGAGATGCGCTGCGCCATCATCGTGTCGGCAAACTCGTTGACCACCGACAGCGGCAGCGTGGGCGAAGCGAGCGCGATGAAGAGGACCGGCTGGTCGGCGGGGTTGGTCTTCCGGAAGGAGGGCGGCGACGGCATGTCCCGCGGCAGGCGGCGCTGCACCGCGGAGATGGCCGACTGCACGTCCTGCGCCGCCGCGTCGATATCACGCTCCAGGCTGAACTGAAGCGTGATCTGCGTCCCGCCGGTGCTGCTGACGGAGGTCATCGAATCGATGCCGGCGATGGTGGACAATTGCGCCTCGAGCACGGTGGCCAGGGCGCTCGCCGTGGTTTCGGGGGTGGCACCGGGTAGCGAAGCGCTGACGACGATGGTGGGGAAATCGACGTTGGGCAGATCGCTCACCGGCAGGAGCCGGTAGGCCATCACTCCGAAGATGCACAACGCCGCGGTCAGCAGCGTGGTCATCACCGGCCGGCGGATACAGAGCTCGGGCAGGTTCATGGCGCGACTCAGGTCTTGCTCGGCCGGCTGGCAGCGGGGCTTTCCGTGAGCGGTGCGCCCGACGGCGCGCGCGGCTCGGCCTTCACACCGGGGAGCAGCCGCAACTGGCCGTCGGTGACGACGGTCTCGCCGGCCTTCACGCCGGTGGTGAGTAAAGTGGTGTCGCGGTCGGTGCGCGCGATGGTCACGGTGCGCAGCTCGACCGTTGAGTCGGGCTTCAGCACATACACGGTCGCGCCCGTCTGGCTGTTTTGCACCGCGGTCGTGGGCACCACGATGGCCGCCGCATCGATGCCGGTTTGGGTGACGACGTAGACGAAGCGGCCCGGCCAGAGCGCTTGGTCTTCGTTGGCGAAGGTGGCCTTGAGGGTTATCATGCCCGTGGTGGGATCCACCGTGTTGTCGATGAACTCCAGCCGGCCGTTCTCACGCTTGATGCCCGAACTCCGGTCGGTGACGCCCACGGTGACTTGGCCCGCGGCGGCAGCGGCCCGGATCTCATCCAAGACGCGCTCGGGCACGGCGTAGGTCACAGCGATGGGCGCCAGTTGGTTGATGGAGACGAGGGTGAAGTTGTTGTCGTTGGCCTTCACGAGCGCACCCTCGTGCAGGAGCCGCTGGCCGGTGCGGCCGGAGATCGGGGCCTTGATCTCGGTATAGCCCAGCAGAAGTTCGGCGTTGGCCACGGCGGCCTCGCGGGACTGCACGTCCGCTTGCGTGGTCTCGGCCTTGGTGCGGTATTGGGCGTAAGCCTCCTTGGAAATCGCCGACTGCTGGTCGAGGTGGGAGTAGCGTTCGGCATCGGCCGCCGCTTGCGCGGCCTGCGCCTTGGCCGTGGCGAGCGCGGCGCGGGACTGGAGCAACGCATTCTCGAACGGCCGGCGGTCGAGCGTCACGAGCGGATCGCCCAGCTTCACCTCCTGCCCTTCCTGAAAATGCACCTCCGCAATCACGCCGTCCACCTGTGACTTCACGCTCACGCTGCGCAACGCCTGCACGCTGCCGATGGACTCGACGCGGCGCGGCACGTCCTGCTGCATGGCGACGGCCACCTGCACGGGCACGGCGGACGCACTGCCGCGAGCGGCCGAAGGAGCGCGGTCGCAACCAGCCAGCGTCAACAAAACCAAGGCGGCACAGAGTGAACGGCGGATAACAGGATGTGGCATAGAGGTGACCGGTTGGGCCCAGACCGGTGTGACGCTCACATACCTACCCCAAGTCCGCTCCATGGCAAGCGCTCGGAACTGGCCCTGGCTTGGACCTGTGGGAGCGAGCTTGCTCGCGACAATCCATCCTCGCGAGCAAGCTCGCTCCCACAAAATTGAAACAAGCCCTTCGCTGTGATTGCCCCGAGGCCGGCGAGGCGAATGTTATTCGCCGCTTGGCGCAAACCCTGTTGCCCGCTACATCGGGGCCATGCCCTTCGTCCTCGCCCTTGACCAAGGCACCACGTCGTCCCGCGCGATCGTCTTTGATCGGCGGGGCCGGGCCCGCGGCGCGGCGCAGCAGGAATTCGCCCAGCATTTTCCCCAACCCGGCTGGGTCGAGCACGACCCGCGAGATTTATGGGAAACCACTCGCCGCACCGCGCTCGCCGCTCTGGCCGAAGCCAATCTCACCGGCAAAAACATCGCTGCCATCGGTCTGACCAATCAGCGCGAGACCACGCTGCTCTGGGACCGCCGCACCGGCCGGCCGCTCCACCGCGCCATCGTCTGGCAGGATCGCCGCACCGCCGACGCCTGCGCGAAACTGAAGCACCGCGGACTCGAACCATTCTTCCGCCGAAAAACCGGCCTCCTGCTCGATCCGTATTTCTCCGGCACCAAACTCGCGTGGCTGCTCGACCACGTCCCCGGTGCGCGCCGCCGCGCCGAGCGGGGCGAACTCGCCTTTGGCACCGTGGATACCTGGCTGCTCTGGCAGCTCACCGGCGGACGCGTCCACGCCACCGACGTCTCCAACGCCTCGCGCACCCTGCTCCTCGATCTTCACACCGGCGACTGGGACGAGGCCCTGTTGAAAATTCTCCGCATCCCGCGCGAAGTGCTGCCCGAGGTGCGCGACAGCAGCGGGATTTTCGGCGAGGTGACCAGCGTGCCCGCGCTCCGCGGCGTGCCTATCAGCGGCGTGGCCGGCGACCAGCAGGCCGCCCTGTTTGGCCAGGCGTGTTGGAAACCCGGCATGGCCAAAAACACCTACGGCACCGGTTGCTTTCTTCTCCTGCACACCGGCACCAAGCCCGTCGCGTCGCGCCACCACCTCCTCACGACAGTCGCGTGGCGCATCGGCGGCAAAACCGAATACGCTCTCGAAGGCTCGGTGTTCATCGGCGGTGCGGTCGTGCAATGGCTGCGCGACGGTCTCGGTCTCATCGCGCAGTCGGCCGACATCGAGAAACTCGCCGCTTCCGTGCCCGACAACGGCGGTGTTTATCTCGTGCCGGCGTTCGCCGGGCTCGGCGCGCCACATTGGGACGCTGCCGCACGCGGCACCATCACCGGCCTCACCCGCGGCAGCACCGCCGGACACCTTGCCCGCGCCGCGCTCGAAAGCATCGCCTGCCAGAGCGCGGACCTGCTCGGTGCGATGCAGGCAGACACCGAAACAAAATTGCGCGAGCTCCGCGTGGACGGCGGCGCCACGGTCAACAACGCACTCATGCAATTCCAGTCTGACCTGCTCCGCGTGCCTGTTGTCCGCCCGCGCACGACCGAGACGACCGCCCTCGGTGCCGCTTATCTCGCTGGCCTGGCTGTCGGTTTCTGGAAAAACCGCGCCGCGATCGCCACGCTCTGGTCCGCCGGGCGTATTTTCCGCCCGCAAGCTCCGGCCGCGGCAATGCGCCACCTGCAGGCCGGATGGCACGCCGCTGTCGCCCGAGCGAAGTCCCCTCGCAAACATGATCAAGGCTTGAGACGAAGTGCGTGACGCCATTGACTCCTCTGGTGAGCCAATACGCCGATAATATCACTGCTAGGAGACGAAACCCATGATGCCTGAACAAAAGACGGCGGCTATCCGATACTGGGAAAAGCGCCGTGTGATCTTTAATGCACTCCTACTAATCGATGCATGTATTGGCTGGAACATCTCGAATGCTTTTAATGCCGGTATAGATGATATTCCAGGTGCTCGAATCACTGACGCAGGTGTGCTGTGGCAGTTCGCAATGATTTTTTTCGCCCTCAATTTCGCTTTTTGTATTGGTTACGTCGCCGAGTATTTCTGTATGGCAAACCCTCCAAGAAAATTTTGGCCCGGCCACTTCCGCTCATTGTTGCTGGCGGCGATATGTCTCATATCCATGTGGGCTATGGGCGGGCGGGCCGGAAAGATCGCCAAAGAAGCCGCATATACCAAGGCCGGCGTTCTTGGATTTGGAGCCGAGAAGCATCCATGAAGATAGCTCAGCGACCAAGCAGTGGATGGAAGATCTAGGCCGTGGAAATTGAGTCCCTCGCTTGACACCAAGTAAGGCCGGTAATACCAGTCTTACCTATCATGCGCACGCTCTCGGTCAGCAAGCTCACCAGCAAAAGCCAGGCGACCATCCCCGGTCGCATCCGCAAGCAACTCGGCCTGAAGGCGGGCGACTCGGTGGCCTTCAAGCTGCGCGCGGGCCTCGTCTATCTCCAGAAGGCCCGGCCGGTGGACCACACCTTTGCCCAGGCCGTCGGCGAGACAGTGCAGGACGAGTGGGATTCCGCCCACGACGAGCGCGCCTACCGTGACCTTTAAGTCGTTTGATGTGCTGGTGGTGCCGTTCCCTTTTACGGACAGCACCGCCGTGAAGCGCCGTCCGGCGCTTGTGCTATCGGCCGAGCAATTCCAGGACCGCATCGGCCATCTTGTGCTGGCTATGATCACGAGTCGTGAGAATCGCGGCTGGCCGCTTGATGTGGAAATCTCCGACCTTAAAGCCGCCGGACTATCCCATGCCTCGGTCGTCCGGATGAAGCTCTTCACACTCGATGAGCGTTTCGTGCTGCGGAAAGCCGGGCGGCTCACCGAGACCGATTGCCAGGCGGTGCAACGCAGCCTGAAGCAACTGCTGCGCTTGGTTGACTGATGTTTTGCTTTCTCGTCGCCCGAGCGAAGTCGCGTATAAGTTCCTGAGCCCCACAAGCCGGGCTTGCAGCGCGGCCCTGACCCGGCAATCCTTCGGATCCACACACCGCTGCTGCATGAAAACCTTCCGCCTGTTCTCCGCCCTGCTGGTCGTTGCCCTGCTCACCCCCTCGGCCTTTCCCCAGGAAAGCAGTGAAGTCACCGCCCTGCTAGCCAAGGCCCGGCGCGGCAACGGCGTGGCCCAATACAACCTCGGCCTCGCCTACGCCGAGGGCAAAGGCGTCGCCACCGACCCGGTCGAGGCTTTCGTGTGGTTTTCTCTGGCCCGGGAGAACGGTGCCCGTGGCCGGGCCCTCGACAATCTCATGGGCACGCTCGACAAAAACGCCCTTGATCTGGCCCAGCAACGCCTGACCGAGCGCAAAGCTGAGTTCGGCGTCCGCACTCCCACGCCGGTCACCGTCCGCACCACGACCAAGTCTGCGCCCGCCGAAACTGCCCAGCCGGCCCAACCTGCGACCGAGGAGTCGCTGGCCAAAGTTCAGGCCGAGCGCGACGCTCTCCGCGCCGAGCGCGCACGCCTCATCGGAGCCTCCGCCGAACACGAGAAGACCGCCCGCACCGCCACCGCAGCAAACCAAGCCCTGCAGGACCAGGCCAAGGCTGCCGAGACCAAGGCCACCGAACTCGCTCGCGCCACTGACACGGCCAAGGGCGAACTCGCCCGCGCCAAGCTCGCCTTAACGGCAGCGCAAAAAAATCCCAAGCCCGCCGCCTATCCCGACCTTTCCGGTCGCGTGGCTGAACTCGAAGCCCAACTCGCCGCCAGTATTGCCGCACCCCAACCCACTCCCGACACGGCGGCACTTGACCAGAAAACCCGCGAACTGCAGGCCGCAGTCGCCGAACTCGAGACCGCTCGCAAATTCGGCCAGCAAGTCGAAAGCACGCTCAACCAGATCACCGACCAGAAAGCCGCGCTGGCGTCATCCCTCCACGCCGCCGAGGCTGCGCGCGATGGCTACGCCAAGGAATTCGCGGCCACCAAGTCGCTACTCACCGAACTGAAGTCCGCACCCGCAACAGCTCCCACCTATCCCGACTTGTCCGGCAAAGTCGCCGAACTCGAGGCCGCCCTCGTCGTCGCAAAGACCGCGCAGCCAGCGTATCCCGACCTGCGCGATCGCGTAAAGCAGATGGAAGAAGGTGAGGAAACCCTGCGGCAGAGCTACGATTCCATCGGGCAAAATATGGAACGCCAGCTTCGCGCAGCCAATGAGGCGCTTGTGGCCAAATCCGCCGAAGCCGACCACGCCAAACAGGAAGTCGCTGCGCTGACGAAAGCGAAGGAGGAGACTCGCGAACCCGTCGCACCTGCTTACCCTGATCTCTTCAGCAAGGTCGCCCAGCTCGAAACTCAGCTGGCCACCTCCGAGAAATCCCTCGCTGCGCTGTCCGCCGAATCAGCCAGCGCCAAACAGGAAGTCGCCGCGCTGACGAAAGCGATGGCAAACAAACCCGCCGCCCCCGCCTATCCCGATCTGCGCAGCAGTGTCGCCGAGCTCGAAGCCAAAGTCGCCAGCCTCACGGCCGAGTCCACTCGCAGCCAAGAGCAGACGGCCGCCCAGGCTCAGTCCAGCGAAGCCTCCTTCCGTATTGCCTCCCGAGAACTTGATGCGACCAAGGCCGCGCTCGCCAACATGTCCTCCGAAGCAGTCAGCGCCAAACAGGAAGTCGCTGTGCTGATGAAAGCGAAGGAGGAGGCACAGGCCGCGCTCAGCGCCAAACCCATTTCACCCAGCTTCCCGGATTTGCGTGAGCGGGTCGCGGCACTCGAACATGAACTGACTGCCGCCCGCGCCGCCGCCCCGGCTTATCCCGACCTGTCGGGCCAGGTGACTGAGCTTGAATCGCAATTGGCCAAGGCCCGCGAACCCGTCGCGCCGGCTTACCCTGATCTCTCCGGCAAAGTCGCCCAACTCGAATCAACCCTCGCAGCCCTGTCCGCCGAATCAGCCAGCGCCAAACTGGAAGTCGCCGCGCTGACCAAAGCGAAGGCGGACCAGCCCGCCGCCCCCGCTTACCCCGATCTGTCCGGCAAAGTCGCGGAGTTGCAGGCGCAGCTTGCGCAGGTCCAATCCGCCGCCCCGGCGTATCCCAATCTGACAGCCAAAGTCACCGAGTTGGAAACCAGTCTGGCTAACCTCACGCAAAAAGCCGCAGCCTCCGAGCTCGCTCGCGCCGAGACCGCGAAGCAATTCGAGGATTACAAGAGCGCCACCGCCACGGCGCAGCGCGAGCGCACCACCCTGCTTGCCAGCGTCAAGATGCTCGAGTCCGACAAGGTCTCGCTTCGCCGCCAGACGGAAAGCGCCGGCACCGAGGCCACGCAGTTGCGCACCCAGGTCGCCAGCCTGAAAGAACAGCTTTCCACCCTGTCCTCCGTAGCCGACCACGCCAAACAGGAAGTCGCCACGCTGACAAAAGCGAAGGAGGACAAACCAGCGGCACCTTCGGCTCCCGCCTATCCCAACCTCTCCGGTCGCGTCGCCGAACTCGAAGCTGCCCTCGCTGCCAAGCCCGCCGCCCCGGCCTATCCCGATCTGTCGGGTCGCGTCACCGAACTCGAACATGAACTGGCTGCCGTGCGCGCCGCAGCGCCGACTCATCCGGATCTTTCCGGCCGCGTGAGCGAACTCGAGACCCAGCTGGCTCACGTGTCCGCCGAAGCAGCCAGCGCCAAACAGGAAGTCGTCGCGCTCACCAATGCGAAGGCGGAGGCCAAACCCACCGCCCCAGCCTACGCTGATCTTTCGGGCCGCGTCGCTGAGCTCGAAGCCGCGCTCACCACCGCCAGCACCAGTCTCGCCCAGACGCAGGCGGCCCTCGCCGCCAAGCCCGCCGCCCCGGCTTACCCCGACTTGTCCGGCAAGGTCGCCGAGCTCAGCGCCACCAACGACAAGCTCGCGCAGGAAAACACCGAGCTGGTGACGGCCAGCAAAGCCGCCCCGGCTTTCCCCGATCTGCGCGGCCGCGTCGCCAACCTCGAAGCCGACCTGACCACCGCCAAGCAATTGCTCGCGGCCAAATCCGCCGAACCGGTTTATCCCGACTTGTCCGGCAAGGTCGCCGAGTTGGAGACGGCCCTCCGCGACTCGACCCGCCAGCTGGCCTCCGCCTCCACCGAGGCCGACCGCGCCAAGCGCGAAATCGCCGCGCTGAGCAAAACAAAGCCCGAGGCGCGCCCGGCCACCCCCGCTTATCCTGATTTCTCCAGCCGCGTGATGGAACTGACCAGCGAGGTCGCCTCGCTCCGCACCGATCACGAAGCCCTGCAGAAGTCGCTCGCGACCGCCGAACGCCAGTCGGGCGAACTTGCCGCCAGCACCAGCCGCGTCGCCGAACTCGAAGCCGCCTTGGCTAACCTGTCCGCCGAAGCAACCCGCGCCAAACAGGAAGTGGCTGCGCTGACCAAAGCGAAGGAGGAGGCCCGCGAACCCGTCGCCGCGGTCGCCCCCGCCTACCCCGACCTCTCCGGCAAAGTCGCCGAACTCGAAACCGCCCTCGCCGACTCGGCGCGCAAACAGGTGGCCGCCGACACCGCCCAGGGTGAGCTCCTGCAGCAACTCGCCGCCGCGAAGGAAACCACCAAGACCGCGGGTAGCACCGACGCCCAGCTCCACCGCGAGCGCGATGAACTCACCGCCCGCGTCACCAGCCTCTCCAGCGAAGTCGCCCAGCTGCGCGACGACCGCGAACGCATGCAGAAGATGCTCGGCGATGCCGGCCGCAAGCTGCGCGACACCTCCGCCGACGCCAGCCGCATCAAGGAACTCGAGACGCAAGCCGCCGGCTTGCAGGCTTCGCTCATGGCCGCCCAGTCCCAGACGGGCGAATTGCAGGCGGCCCTTGCCGCCAAGCCCGCAGCCCCCGCTTATCCCGATCTGTCAGGTCGTGTGACCGAACTCGAATCACAGCTCGCCGCCCTCTCCTCCGAAGCAACCCGCGCCAAACAGGAAGTGGCCGCGCTAAGCAAAGCGAAGGAGGACAAGCCCACGGGCCCGTCCTATCCTGATTTGTCCGGCCGGGTCGCCCAGCTTGAGTCGCAACTTGCTACCGCGAGCAACCGTCGCGCGGTCACGCCCGCTTATCCCGACCTGCGCGCACGCGTAGCCGAACTTGAGGCCAGTCTCGCCCAAGCCGCCAGCCAGCCGGCTCCCGTCGCCGCTGCGCCCGCCGCGGACACCTCGGCCGTGGAAAAGAAACTCGCCGAGACCGAGGACCGCCTCGCCACCGCGCTGCGCGGCTATGCCCTGTTGGAAAAGGACCGCGACGCGCTCCAGGCAAAATCCGGTCAAGCCACCGAGGCACTGAGCTCCGAGAAAAATTCCCTGGCCACGCAGGTCGCGACACTCACCGCGCAGGTGGAGCAGTTGAAATCCGCCAGTAGCACCCAGGCCGCCACCGCCCAGGCCGAAGCCACGCGCCTGAGCGAATCCCTTGCCGCCTTGCAGCGCTCGACCGGCCAGACCGCCGGTGACGCCGCCGCCGCCAAGGCCCTTGTCCAGCAGTTGCAGGGCGCAAACACGGTGCTCGCGCAGGAAAACTACCAGCTCAAGACGGTGCTCGCTCGCAACACCGGCGGCCCGGCTCCGGCCAGCCCGGCGACCACCCTCGTCTCGCCGCCCGCCGCTCGCATGCACGTCGTGGCCAGCGGCGACTCTCTCTCCAAGATCAGCCTGCGCTACTACGGCACAGCCAATCGCTGGCAGGAGATCTACAACGCCAACACCGGCAAGCTCGGGCCCAACGGCGTCCTGCGCGTCGGCACCGAACTGCGGATTCCCTGAGCGAATTCAATTGTAGCGGCGCTCTATGAGCGCCGACCCGTTCTCTCGGCGGTCATAGACCGCCGCTACAGAATTTCAGCCAGAGCACTCGCTCAAGCCACTCCGGCCAGCCTAGTCAGGTCCGGGCTTGGAGTGGCGTATCGGGTTGTCGGCTCTATGGCCTGAAGGGAAGCAACACGGCCATCATCCAGTGTGACGATCAGGTCTGCGATTTGGAGCAGTCTGGGCGTGTGGGCCGCGACCACGATGGTGCGACCTTTAGCGCGCAGCTGTTGCAAGACCTCCATCAGGACTTCCTCTGATTTTGCGTCGAGCGCCGAGCTGGGTTCATCCAGCAGCAAAATGGGGGCATCGAGGTAGAGCGCGCGCACCAGCGCCAGGCGCTGGCGTTGGCCGCCCGAGAGATTGGCCCCGTTTTCATTGAGGTGGGTGAAAAAGCCCTGCGGCAGCTTCTCGATAAAATCCAACACTCCGACTTCACGGCACAGCTGAAGAAGCCGGGTCATGTCAGGTTGATAGTCACCGGGAGCAAGATTCTCCATTACCGTGCCGGAAAGCAGATGCGTTTGCTGGGGCACCACCGCAAGATGTCGGCGCAGGCCGGCCAGGCGGTAGTATTGGATGTCGTGTTCGCCGATGAAAATACGGCCTGACTCCGGTTGATAGAGCCGTTGCAGCAGGGCCAGCAGGGTGCTCTTGCCGCAGCCAGATTCCCCTACTAATGTTGTGATTTTTCCTGCTGGAATGGTGAGTGTGACGTCATGCAGGGTGGCCGCCCGGCCGGCATGCTTGAAGTTCACCTGCTCAAGGCGGATTGTGCCACAGTTTGCGGGAGTGAATTCTATCATGCCCTGGTCTTTCTCCAGCTCTAGGTCCATCAGCTCAAACAACCGATCAGTGGCAATGAGCGTCTCTTGGATCGAGGTATTGAGTCCGATCAACGCAGCGATGGGCCCTGTCAGGTAAGCCGCTAGGGTATAACATGACATCAACTGTCCGGGAGTCAGACTGGCATCGAGCACAAGGGATACCCCCAACCAAAGGAGTCCGATCATATATCCCTGCGTGATGAGACTAGAGATATTGCCGTAACCGAGTCCAGCTACAGTGGCTCGCCATGTTACCTTCAGAAGTCGCACCAGTCGTGCTTCAGTTCGCAACGTAGCATATTCCTCAAGCTGGAATCGGCGCAGCACGGGCTGGGCATTCAGAGATTCGACCAACTGGGCACCGAAATCAGCCGAACACTCCATGAGCTGGCGTTGGTAACCGCTGTTGAGTTTATTTGCGACCCAGTAGATCGCGATATTGGCCGGCACGAGCGCCAGCGAAAGCAGCGCCAGTTTCCAAGAAAAGAAAAACATCGCCGCTAGGGAGAAGATTAAAATCAATGGATTGAGCAGCAAACCAAGCAGCGAGTTATTCAGGAAATTGCGAATCTTGACTGCATCTGCCACCCGGGAGGTAATCTCGCCCACGCGCATAGTGTCGAAGAACGGCTGCGGCAGCCGCATGAGGTGACGGTAGTAGGCAAGGATCAATGTGGCATCGATCTTCTGCGCCGTGCGGAGCGAAAGCAGCGACTGGCACCAGCCCAGCCCCAGCTTGAAGATAAGAATCAGCAGCATTGCGATGCCCAGCAGATTCAGCAGCGGCCGGTTGCCATCGGGGATGACGTGGTCCATGATTTTCTGCACATAAACCGCCGTAGCCAGACCAAGAAGCGTGGTCACAATAGCACCAACGAAAGCCTGCACGAGCACCGGCGAATGAGGGCGGAGCAGGCCCCATAACCGGCGACCCGGTGACACGGTATGATCGCCGGGCTGAAAATCGCTGCACGGAGCGAAGAGGATCAGCACGCCGGTCCACAGCGCCTTGAACTTTTCATGAGGCCACTTCTCGACCCGACCCACAGCGGGATCCATCACGCGGGCATATTTGGACGTCCATTCCACAAGCACTACGTAGTGCATGAGTCGCTGGTCAATCAGGCAGTGGGCGATGGCAGGCAGTGGCACCGCAGGCAGCGCAGTTGGCGCCCCCCTTATTCCTTTCGCCGTGAATCCAATCCTCTTTGCGGCTTCAACCAAGCCCAATGCCGTCGAACCCTTTGTGTCGGTTCCCACCAACTGACGCAGCCGGGCGATCGGCATTTCCATTCGGAAATGTGCTGCTTGGTAGGCCAAACAGCAGGCACCGCAATCCGTAATATCCCGCTGACGATAGCGACTCATGCAAAGCATCAGAGGAACTGGCTGAAGCCCCATTCATAAAGGCAAGCCATGATGTTATGGATTGTGTGGACAAAATAAGTCCTAGCATAGGCTTCGCTGCGCGATGTGACCTCAAAGGTCAGATAACAATTCGAGAGAATTAAAAATGGCCAGAAACTGATTAGGCCTGAGTTAAGACCATTAAAATACACATGATAGCATGACCATATTACCGCCGAGCACACTATGAGTGCAACGCGCTTCACATGAAGTATTCTTAGTATCCAAAATACCGGTATCATAAGTAAGGTCTCAAACATCGGAGCAGCCAAGATCGAGGTAATCAGGACTTTAACGGATAGCTCCGATTTTTGCACACACCCTGCCTGCGCCAAGACTACAATTATTACCGCCAAATTAATCACTATCGCACCTACGCTACTAAGCAGTGCGCTTTTTAGAATATACCGCCAAGCTGGCTGGTCTTTATCGAGTAGTTTAATAATTCTCATCGGAGAAAACGCTCCACGCTCTGACGCGCTGCATGGAGCGTCGCTAGATCCGTGCCGCGAACTTACATCATTGGATACGCCGTCGGCTGTAAGTCCGCATTAGACAGAGCCTGAATTGTGTAGACAACTCCTAGATCAAGAGAAGCGCCCACCATCACAAACAAAGACCACATGCCCGTCCCTGTCATTGTTAGTTCAATTTTAGCAGAGGCTTCGGGCTTATTGCTTGTTGAAACCCCGGCAGAAGCGCTGCCGGTAACTGTTGTCTCCTTGCTAATTATCTGCGCGCTATCGCCGATTAGATCCTTTAGGTATTCCTCCCACGCACCCAAATCGTCAGAGGTTGGCGGTGGGTGAGAAGTGCCGTTTGATATTTGCCCTCCCATAATTCGAGCCATTTGCATGTCGGTTAATTCCAGTGTGTTCATGTTTTTATTTTGTTCTCCCCGGCGGAATTGCCGGGAAAGGGTTGGGTGACGATCAGGTGGCCGGTCGTTGGCCCTGCGGGTTGAGCCAGGCGCTGACGTCGTCGTATAAAAGCTGGAACACGCTCCGACGGGCCACGAGGAAACGGGCGGACAGAGTCAGGCCCTTCTTGAGTTCGCCGCGAACACCATTGGGTAACGTCAGATGATCCGCTGACGCCCGGATCGTAACCTTAAAACTAGGGACCGACCGAGTAGCACTGCTACCGTCCGCGAGGTCTCCCCCAATGGCCGTCACCACACCCTCGAGTGTGCCCCACTGGGTGTAGGGATAGGCGTCGATCTGCAATCGGGCGGCCTGCCCGACACGCACCAGCCCGATATCGCGGGGAGAAACCTGCGTCTCCACCAGCAGCATGTCGTCGGGTGAGACGGCCCCGAGCGCCTGCCCGGCGGCGACAAATCCTCCGGCACTCCAACCCGTGAAACCAATGAGCACGCCGTCGGCTGGGGCGCGCACGCTGTAGTGCCGCATTTCCTCGTCCAAGCGCTGTTCGTCGGAGACCAAGCCGGCGAACGCTGTCCGTTCCTCCCTCAACCGCGATTGCCAGCGCGACAGGGTCTGCTCTTTGAGCAGGCGGGTCTCAGCTTGGAGGCGCTCCGCTTCGTAGCGGGCGTTGTCGAGTTCCTGCTGGGTGGCGATGCCCTTGCCGGCCAGGATCGTGTAGCGGGCAAGCTCGTTGCGCACCTTGGTCTCAGCCAGCCGATAGGAATCAAGCTGGGCGAGATACTGGGCCAACTCTTGCCGGAGCGCAGGGGTCTGAAAATCAATCGCCCCACTGCTACGACCACCGCCAACCTGGGTAGTGATCTGCGTGAGATCGGCGATCAGCGCGGAACGCTCGGCCTGCAAGGCTTGGTTGCGGGCCCGGCGTTCATCAAGATCACCCGATGACAGAATAAGCAGCGGCTGGCCAGCTTTCACCTGATCGTTGTCCTTCACCAACACGCGGCTGATCTGCGCGGCAACCGCCGGGCGAAGCTCGGCACGCCCGGTGGCCGGACGAACCATGCCCAGAGCCCGCACTGAAATATCTACCTTGATCAAAGGCAGGCTGACCAACGCACCGATCACACCGGCGAGCACCAGCCAGTAAGTCCACGGCCGCTGCGGTCCATGCATGGCGTAGAGACTTTCGACGGTGTGACCCGCCAGTTCCGCTGGAAGGAAATCAGAACGCATGGACTGCAAAGGGGAGACTCGATCCGGAACTCACGTTGCCAACGTGGAGGTGTCTCGCATGCCCCTCGATTCGTCTTAACGCCTAAATTAAGGGTGGCCTGTCATACGGACAAGCAGCTCGCAGCAAAAAATCAGAAGCCCCCGACAATCACCGCGAGCGACACCACCGAGGTCAGCACGCTCAGCGCGATGGCACCGGAGGCGAGTGCCTCGTCGCCTTTCAATTCCAACGCCATCGTGTAGGAAATAATCGCCGTGGGGCACGCCATGAGGATCAGCACCATCTTCAACTCCGCGGTGCCCAGCCCCAGAGCCCGGCCCACCACCCAGCCGAGCAGAGGCGAAAGGGCGGTCTTCACCAAAGCCGAGGCGAGCGGGGCCCGCCAGTTCGCGCCCAGTTGCACGGTGACCAGCGAGCCGCCCACGCCGAGCAGACCGAGCGGCAGCGCCATCTCGCCGAGGCCGCTGAGGGTCTTGTCGATGAAGGGCGGCATCGTCCACCCGGTCAGCGCCCAGCCGATGCCCGCCAACGTGGCCAGCAGCGGTGGCGTCGTGGCCAGTTGTTTCACGAAGGGCTTCACCATGTTCCAGCCGAGCCGGTGCTGGCTGTGCAGCAGCACGACCACGCCGCCGATATTATAGACCACCATCATGGGCGCGACCGTCAGCACCGCCGCGGTGCGGGCCGACACGCCCCACGCGAGCGGCGAATCCGGCAG
>JAHFTH010000145.1 GCA_023269445.1 Lacunisphaera sp. | reverse complement strand
CCTCCAGGGCGTAGGCCAGCTCCATGATCTCGGTCTCGCGGCCGGCGGGAAAACTCTCGTAGCCGACCACGGCCAGCTCGCCCGTGGTGAGCGTGCCGGTCTTGTCGAGCGCGACGACCGTGATGTCGGCCAGCTTCTCGATCGCCGCGCCGCCGCGGAAGAGCACACCGTGCCGCGCCCCCCACGCGATGGCCGCGAGGATGGCCGAGGGAATTGACAACACCAGCGCGCAGGGGCTGGCGACGACCATGAGCGTCATCGCCCGGTAGAAGGCCGAGCGCACCTCGGGCGTGTTGGTGAAAGCCGGCAAGTGAAAGCCCAGCCACCACACGAGAAACATCGCGAACGATCCGCCGATGACGGCGTAGGTGTAGCCCGTGCCAAATTTATCGGTAAACCGCTCGCTCGGGGCCTTGAGCTTCTGCGCCGTCTGGATGAGTCGGATGATTTTCTGCAACGTGCTCTCCGCGGGGAGCCGTGCCAGCTCGAAGTCCACGGAGCCCCAGAGGTTGAGCGTGCCGCTGAAGACCTGATCACCCACCGTCTTCTCCACCGGGGTCGCCTCGCCGGTCAGGTTGGATTCGTCGCTCGCGCTCCGTCCCGTGACAACCACGCCGTCGGCCGCAAAGGCCCCGCCGGGTTTCACCCGCACGCGCTGTCCCACCTGCAGCTCAGCGACGGCGATTTCCCGCTCGCCGCCATTGGCGTCGACCACGATGGCGCGCTTCGGCGCGGACTTGAGCAGGGCGCTGACCTCGCGCTGTGTGCGGTCGAGGGCGTATTCCTCCATGGCGCCGGACGCCGAGAAGAGGAACAGCAACAGCACGGCCTCGCCCCACGCGCCGATGAACATGGCGCCGATGGCCACCGCCAGCATCAGAAAATGGATATCAATCTCGCGCTTTTTCAGGTTGGCCCACGAGTCGATGGCGGCATCCCAGCCGCCCGTGACGATACCGATCAGGTAGAAACTCTTGGCGAGCCAGGGCAGTCCGGGCGCAAAGCTGGAGCTCAACACCCCCGCGATGCCCGCGCCGCCGCAGACCGCCGCGAAGCGCGCGAGCATGCGCCACTCCTGGTCCTCGGCGGTGGGCTCGGCCTTGATCTCGGGCCATTCCATCTCGCGCCAGAGCCAGAGCTTCTCGGCCGTCGAGCCCATGTTTCGGCCGATGACCACGGCGTCCCCGTCGCGCTTGAGCGAAAATCCCGCCGCTGCGAGCCGGGCCGGTTGGGCAGCAAACTGCGCTTCCACCGCCGCGATGGTCGCCGCAAGCTTCGCCTCGAGATCCGCCAGGTTGACCGTGCCCAGCGTCGCGACCGACACCCGGTGCGCGGCCGGATCGAGCCGCACCGCGCCCACCCCGGGCTGTTCGCAGAGGAAGCGGACGAGGTCGTCGGTCCAGTTGGAGGGAGTGTTGGCTGTCTCGGGTTTCAATGCACTACGGTGAGTTTACTTGCATGGGTTGCTTGAGTGGCGTGATTCGCATCGTCAACCCCCTACACACCCCGCCCTGTCGGGCACCCCTCTTCATAGAGGGGACTTCGGCTGTGTGGTTTGATTCCCCTCTATGAAGAGGGGTGGCGCGCAGCGCCGGGGTGTGTCGGGCTATCATTGTGAGATAGGCGGGTGATACGAGAATCATTTTATTCCCCGCGCCCGCCGGCCGCGCAAATTGATTTGCTCCCCCCCGACGCACCGCGCTGATTCGCCGGATGATTGGGCTCAACGATGAAAGCGCGGCCACCAAGCCGACGCGCGTCCGGGAACTCGCGAGGGATATCTTCGCCGAGACCGGCACGCTGTGTGACGCCCTCAAGCTCGAGCACCGCCCGGAGCAGGAGCAGATGGCCCGCGGCGTCGCCGCCTCGCTGACCGATGATGTGCCTCTGCTGTTCGAGGCCGGCACCGGCGTGGGCAAGAGCCTCGCCTATCTAATTCCGGGTATAATCCACGCTGTTGACCAAGGCCGGCAGCTCATCGTCTCGACACACACCATCTCCCTGCAGGAGCAAATCGAGCAGAAGGACCTGCCGATCTGCCGCCGGTTGTTCAAATCCGATCCCGCCTGCGCCGCCTACACGGAGTTCCGCTCGACCGTGCTGGTGGGCAAATCCAATTACCTCTGCCCCACCCGGCTCGGCCACGCGCTCGCCGACCGCACGACGCTGTTTGCCGACGCCGACTACGAGGAACTGCAGCGCATCGCCGCGTGGGCGGAGACGACCAAGACCGGCCTGCGCCACGAAGTGAAGCCGCCGCCGCGCCCCGAGGTGTGGGACGCCGTCAACGCCGACTCCTCCTCCTGCTCACGCAAGCATTGCGACTGCGACAAGTGCCACTACCAGCGCGCACGCGCCAAGCTCCGCACCTCGCAGGTGATCATCGTCAACCACGCGCTGCTCTTCGCCCTGATCAAGACCGGCGGCGCGCGGGCGCAGGGCGGTGGTGAAGCGACCCGCGGTGTGCTTTTCCCCGACGACTTTCTCGTGCTCGACGAGGCGCACACGGTGCCGGAGGTCGCGACGGCCAATTTCGGCCTCTCGCTCAGCAGCTACGGCGTGGACCGCGCCCTGAAGTATCTCTTCAATCCCAGGAGCAAGCGCGGGCTCATGAAGAAGCACGGCGGTCCGGCCGGCCAGCAGCTCGTCATCGACGCCCTCGACGCGTCGAAGCAGTTCTTTGATTTCATCTCCACCCGGCTGCTCGACCAGCGCGCGATCGTGCGCGTGCGCGACACCGGCGTGGCCGAGCCGATGCTCGACGGTCCGCTCGGCGCGCTCGACCGGCTCATGGCCAAACTCGCCGACAAGCTCCCCGAGGGCCGCGAGCACGACGAGCTGCAGGAACAGAAGCAGCGCATCAAGGCCTTGCAGGCGGGCCTGACCGAGTGGCTCACGCTCGGTGACAAAGGTCATGTCTACTGGGCCGAACGGAGCGGACGGAAACAGACCATCGTCACACTTCGCAGCGCACCGATCGACGTTGCCCCGGAGCTGCGCAAGCATCTCTTCGGCTGCCGCACGAGCGTCGTCTGCACCAGCGCCACGCTCGCGATGGGCGGCAGCATCGAGCCGTTCGCGGCGCGCATCGGCGCGGACAACGCGGAGGCCGTCGCCGTGAAGTCGCCGTTTGATTTCGAGCAGCACATGCTCGTCTTCGTCGCTTCCGACGTGCCGTTGCCGACGCCGAAGGAGGCCAAGCTCGCGCTCGATACGTTGACGGACTACATCCGTTTCTGCACGGAGCGGGTGAAGGGCGGCTCGCTCGTGCTGTTCACCAGCTACACCGACATGCGAGCGGTCGCCGCCACCATGGAACCCGAGTGGCGGAAGTCGGGTCGACCCTTCCTCATGCAAGGCGCCGACCTGTCCCGCACCGAGCTCGCCCAGCAAATGCGATCGCTGGGCAACGCCGTGCTCTTCGGCACCGACAGTTTCTGGACTGGCGTGGACGTGCCCGGCGCGGCGCTCTCGCAGGTCATCATCACCCGCCTGCCCTTCGACCCGCCGACACACCCCATCACCGAGGCCAAGTGCGAGCACATCCGCGATGCCGGCGGCAACCCCTTTAACGACCTCACGCTGCCGGACGCGCTCATCAAGTTCCGGCAGGGCGTCGGTCGCCTGATCCGCAGCAAAACCGACCGCGGAATTGTGACCGTCCTCGACTCCCGCGTGCTGGCGAAAACCTATGGCCGGGAGTTCCTAGCCAGCCTGCCGGCAACGGATTACGAACGTATGGACCTCGGCAACCGCGAGCGTGTTTTTAGGCCTTTCCCTTGAGCCAAAAGCTGCCACTAGTTTCTCTTCACGACATGAAGTTCAGCACCTTTGCCCATACCGACATCGGTCGGGTTCGTCCGGAAAACGAGGATAGTTACCTCTGCAACGATGTGCTGGGCATCTACGCGGTGGCCGACGGCATCGGCGGCCTGCCCTCCGGCGGCCAGGCCAGCCAGCTGGCGGTCACCACGCTCCAAAAGATCGTCAGCGAGCACAAGGCCGGCTCGAAACTGAACTACGAGCGCATCCTCATCGAGATCAACGACCAGGTCTTCAAGCTCGGCCGCGTGCTCAGCCCGCAGTTCGGCATCGGCTCGACGCTGGTCTTTGTGCACGTCACGGGCGTGAAGATGCATTTCGGCCACGTCGGCGATTCCACCGCCTTCCGTCTGCGCTCCAAGGCGCTCGAGCAGCTCACCACCGACCACAACATCGAGACCGAGATGAAGCAGCGCACCGCCCGCGGCGAACCGATCGGCCTGCTGATGGAAAACCGCAACGCCCTTACGCGCTGCATCGGCCAGCCCCCGCCGCTCGAGCCCGACTGTTTCTCGCACACCATTTTGCCGCACGACCGTTACCTGCTCTGCAGCGACGGCATCACCCGGTTTGTCCCGCCCGAGGAAATCGCCAAGGTGCTAAGGGAATCCGAGACACCTGAGCTCGCGGTCAACACCCTGATCGATCGCGCCAACGAGCGCGGCGGCATGGACAACTCGACCGGCGTGGCTCTCTTCTTCGACTGAGAAGACATTTTCCACAGGAGGAAGCAGAGTTCGCCGAGAAAGGGCCATGAACCACATGCAGCCGGATTTTCTCTGTGTCCTCTGCGGTCTCCTGTGAAATCATGGCTCGATCCGATCAATTCTCAGCGCTTGTCGAGCAGCAGCCCGCCAACGTGCTGTTCCGTTTCAGTCTGGCGCAGGCGTTGCTCGCCGAGGGCCGGCCCGCCGATGCCGTCGAGCATCTCACGCTTTGCGCCACTCAGCGACCGGAGTGGATGATGCCGCGGATTCTGCTCGGCAAGACCCTGCTCGGACTCGGCCGGCGCGCCGAGGCGAAGGCGCGATTGGCGGAAGCGTTGCAGCTCGCGATCGCGCAGGACCACGAGGATCCCGCCCGGGAAATGCAGGCGCTGCTGGCGGAATTGGGCTAAGCCCACAACCGGTCGGAGTAACGCCCGGCGGCAATGAGCGCCTTCACCGCCGCCTGCGCCGTGGGCAGGTCCTCGCGATAGGTGAGCCCGAACCACTCGTCGCTGCTCCTCAGCAGGGAAATTTTCGCCGCGCCATTCTCGTTCAGCGCACTCAGCGCCGTGGGCAGAAAGAACTCCGCCTTCGGGTCGGCCGCGTTCCGGCGCAGGAAATCGCGGAAGAGCGCCTCGAGCTGCGGGAACACCGCCGGGGTGAAGCCCCAGAAATTCATCGAGACCATCTCGCCGCCGGTTAGCGTGTGCCGTTGACCCGCCGCATCGGCGTAACGCGCGCCGTTCGCTACTTTCTCGATCTGGGTGATCTCGGTGATGCGTTTCATATGGCCGGAATTGTCGGTGGCGCACAGGCCGCGGCTGACTGAGCCGTGCTCCGACAGTGTCTGCCGCAGCGGATAGCCCACCATCGCGTAGTCCGGCGCCGCGGCAAAATGCGCCGCGAGCGTCTGATAGCCGGAGGCACCGTAGAAATCATCGGCGTTGATCACCGCAAAGGGACCGCGCACCTGTGCGCGCGCCGCGAGCACGGCATGGCCCGTGCCCCACGGCTTGGTGCGACCGGCGGTCGGGGTGAACCCTGACGGCAGATCGGCGAGCTCCTGATAAACGTAGCAGACGTTCAGGTGCTGTTCCAGGCGCTTGCCGATGACGGCGCGAAAGTCGGCCTCGATGTCCTCACGTATCACCAGCACAAGCCGGTCGAACCCGGCGCGCAGGGCGTCGAAGGCCGAATACTCGATGATCAACTCGCCGTGCGGCCCGACCGGCTGCACCTGCTTGATGCCCCCGAAGCGGCTGCCCATGCCGGCGGCGAGGATCACGAGGTCGTAGGAAGCGTTGGCCACGGGACACACGGAATACACGGAACGGGAACCAGCCAAACAAAAAGCCGCAGTGGATGCTGCGGCTTGAAATTGGTGCCAGGGGCGAGGATTGAACTCGCGACCAAAGGCTTATGAGTCCTCTGCTCTACCACTGAGCTACCCTGGCAAAAGGGATGCGGAAGAAGTCACAGTTTTCCCGGGAAATCCACAAGATTTTTCTAGATGTCATCCGGGCCCAGCCAGCGGAAATAAGTGACGACAAACCGCCCGGTCGGGGCGGCGGGGTCGGTCTTCACCCGCTGGACAATGGCCTCGCACCAGGCCGTGGCCTCGGTCCGGGTCGGATCGGAGGGATTGAGGGCATCGCCATAGGCCCGGATCCGGAAGGTATCGGAGCGCACCGCCAGCCACGGCCGCATCACGTTGCCAAATTCCAGCAGTGATCCGCCGCTGGTGGCCAGCGCCTGCGTCAGCGCGGTCGAGTTGAGGAACAGGTCGACCGACGGATAAGGTCCGTTGGCGAGCTTGCCGGCACCGGGATCGGCGGCGGTGAAATGATCGCGCATCCAGTTGGCGAAGCTGATGGGAGCGATGGCCGGAGCGCCTGACGCCTTCAACCTATTGTAGGTCGCCGCGACGCCGCGCCAGAAGCGCTGCGAGGTCGTGTTGATGTTCAGCAGACCGGCCAGGCGCATCGTTCCCACATAACCATAATGGGTGCGACCCAGCGCATGCAGGTTGCTTTGCAATTGTCCGGGCGTGAGCGCCGTGGCCGGGACGTAGGCCAGTTGCGCATAGGCTTCGACCCGGGCCATGACCGGTGCGGTCGGCGAGAGCGTCGGGATCAATTCATCCACCGCGTGTTTCTGGCCGAGGACCGGCGCGTCGGCATCGGGCACGACCGCGCTGAGTTTCACACCCTCATCCCCCACCCACCACGCGTAACTGCCCTGCTGAAACGAGGTGCCATCGCTCGTGCTGAGTGTGATAGGAACGAGCAAGGCGCGCACATGCTCCTTGTCGGTCTGATCCGCCCCTAGTGAGCCGCTTGCCACCAGCGCGAGGGAGTCGGCGCCCGTGAGCAAAGGAATCACGGCGCCTGACGCGCCCGAGGCCAGCCAACGGAAGAATTGTCCGTTGCCATCCCACACGCCACCCCAATGCCGGGCCGGGTTGCCGGCGCCGGCCGGCACGCCGGTGATCCCCGCCATGCCGGTGAGCACATCATCTTCTCCGGCGTAGCGCTGAAGTTCGCCCAATGCGGTGTGGAGACCAAGCAGCGCGTTCTGCCGGGCCTGCGTCTGGTAGATGCTGGTCGCGGCGACCTCGCTGCCGGCTTTGCTGAGGGCGGTGAGCGCGTAGAGCGTGAGCACCAGCAGCGCGAGCAGCACGAGTGTGATCACGAGGGCAAAGCCGGATTCGTGGCCAACCAACACACCCCGCCCTGCGGGCACCCCTCTTCCTAGAGCGGATTTTCGCCAGCGTAGGTTTTGGTCCCCTCTATCAAGAGGGGTGGCGTGATAACGCCGGGGTGTGTCTGTATTTGGAATCGCACTGCTCATGGCGCCACCCCCTTGATTTCAACGCGACGGATGAACACCGCGGAGTTCGCCTCGGCCACGCCCCACCACCACTCGGCAGCCGTGGCGTAATTCGCCGGCCGCGCCACCCGGCCCGTCTCGATGGCCTCGATGAGTGTCGCACCCTCCTCGCTCAAAATGCGCACCAGGACGTCCGCGACTTCGGGAAAGCGCGAGTCGTTGGCCGTGCTGTTGCCGATGGCCTGATGGGCCAGATCACCCGTCACCGCCGGATAGATGCGCACGAGCGCGCCGCTCGAATCCCGCACGTAAAGCCAGCAGCCGAAGTCCACGACGTTCGACGCGAGCAGATTGGCGTGGCTGGGATTGGTGACGTTACGCGACTGACGATAAGCCGTTGAAAGCGCGCTCGAGGGCGTGTTGCTCGTGCTGCCATACGCGCTCGCCGTGACATCATAGCCGTTGGCGAAAGTCTCGTCGTTGCCGACCGCCGAGCGATAAAGCGAATAGCGCACGGGCGCCGGATTGGTCGCGAGGGGGTTGCCCGTCACCGGCCGGCGCACCACCTGATAAGCGATGACCGTCGGCAGGCTGCCAACCGATTCCACATTCGTCGCGACGAAGCGCAGCCAGAGCCCCGACAGGCCAAAGCGCGCCTCGGACAGTTTGCTCGTGCCAGCCGCATCGGGTGGCGGCAGCGGGCGCAGGCTGCCGCCGTTGGCGGGCTTCATCAGGCCCGACCCGGTGAGCCAGCCGTGGTTGGACAGACCGGCCGGGGCGTCGATGATGTCCGCAGACAGCCAGCGATTCGCATCGCGCCGATAGAGGGCGGACTGGAGATCGCGCTCCACCAGGTCAAGCACCTGCTTGGCCGTGACCGCCTGCGTGTGCGCGGCTTGGGTGCGCCGCCAGAGATTCAGCACGTTCGTCGTCACCGTGAGCATCAGCCCGGCGAGAACGAGCGTGATCGTCATCGCGACCAAGAGCTCCAAAA
>JAHFTH010000280.1 GCA_023269445.1 Lacunisphaera sp. | reverse complement strand
CCGGGCTCGCTTGTTTCCAATTTGGATTTTGTGGAGAGCATCTTCGGCAACGCCGGCGATCCCTGCCAGCCGGAGAACGATGCCGCGCTGAACCCCGCCGGTTGGACCGGCCACACGGGTCGTGTGATCCTCGCCCCGCACCTTACCGGCTGCAAAAAATCAGAACTGGGCTTGCCGCCGATCGACCAGGCGACCGACCGCCAGCGGCGCGACGGGATGTGCTGGAAGACCGAGGACGAACCCTACAACGGCGGCTCGGCCTTCAAGCTCTGCTCGCGCGACGCCAGCGGCGTGATCGTGACGATCATCGCCGACAACTATTACGGCTACTGCAAGAAAGAGGTGAAGACGCAGATCAGTTACTCGGCGAACCTCTACGGTCTGGCCGAGGAGGAGCACGCGGGCGGTGCGCTGGTCTACCCGACCTACGACCTCGGCGAGGAATTCTCGGGCAATCTCCACGTGCAGCAGCGCGGCCACTCCTTTGCGGAGGTGACCAAGCGCTATGCGTCGCTCATCAAGGTGAAGAAGGAAGGCTACGCCGTGGACCGCGAGTATCCCAACATCCTCTACGTGCCCGAGGATGTCGCCTTCGACCTCAACGCGCAGACGGTCACGTGGACGCGTAAGGGCAAGGTGCAGGTCCTGCCGCTGCTGGCCGGTCGCACCTATGTGCGCCCCTCGGGCTACAAGGTCCACATCGAGCAGCCGCCGGCGCACTCCACCTGGCATCTCGTCGGCACCGTGGCCGAAGGCACGCTCTGCCACAAACCCTGCACCGTCTCCGGCGGCGGCAAGTCTGAGATTTCCAAGGCGATCTCCGATGCGATTCTGCCCGGCCCGGTCTTCGTGGCGGATTTCGAGCCGGACATGGACCGGGTGGCGGCGTTGATCGCCCACGATTGCTCGAAGCGTTTCCGTGATCCCACCCGCAATGGCACCGACCAGCGGCCGGTGCTGAGCCCGGAGCGCTCGCTCGGCTCGGTCATCAAGCTGCTGACGCCGGACCGGGAATACTCCGATGAGTTCAACACATGGCTCCGTTCCATCCCGCAGTATCTCCGGGAAATCCTTTTTGTCGTGAAACGGCACTACGCCCAGGGCTGGGGCGACAACTGGCGGCAGCATTTCTCGGTGGACCTCATCAACGGTAATCCCGGCAACGAGCTGAAGTGCGACAACCGCAAGCTCGCGGCCAGTTACCTCCGGGTCGGCTACGATCCCGATGGCGCGTGGCGGGTCTTCGGTCTGCGTGAGGATTACCATCCCGCGAGCAAGGTGCAGATGGAGGACGACATCACCGCCTCCGTTGTCGTGCCCGGGGCGGAAGCAGGCGCGCCGTCGCTGAAATTTGTGGAGAATTGCGAGCAACTGCTCTTCCAGCGGCCCGACGACGCCATCCACCGCGGCTACGACAAACTCACCGAGCGCGAACTCGCCCAGCCCGGTAATTTCATTTCCAACTTCGAACCGCTTGCCCGCGCCGACGCCCGGGCGCTGGTGGATGAAGCGATCAGTTTTTCCAAATACACGGCCCCGATGCAGCAATTGGTGCGCGCGGCCGCCACCGATCAGCCCGGGCCGGCGTATTTCGTTTCCTCCGCCCACCCGCGCATCGTGGACGGCAAACCGTCGAAGAACCCCCGCTATCTCCAGCACCGGCCCGACCTCGTCGATGCGCGCAGCGTGCATCTGGCGCAAATGGCGACGCGGTTGCACCGTCGGCTGGCCGCTGATGCGCCGGTGCTGACGCCGGTGAATGCGGTCGTCCCCGGCCGGCGCAACAACCCGCCGGAGCCGACGGCGCACATCCGTTCGCTCGCCGTGTTCAACCCGGTCCATTACCTTGAGCTGCCCGAGCTGTTCATGGAATACATCAGCTCCATGACCGGCAAGTCGCCCTCGACGACCGGGGCGGGCTCGGAAGGCGCGCTGACCAAGGGCCCGTTCAACGCGCTGCCCGCCATCATCGATCTCAACGCCGCCTATGTCTCCCAGGTGCTGACCGGCCAGCCGGTGTTTGTTTCCGCCGCCGGCTACGTCGGGCCCAAGGTGCGCGTGGATCACGACGTCAGCCTGCTCGTGCCCGAGGTGTGGAGCCGCATGAGCATGGCGGAGCGCGACCCGGCCTATCTGCGGGCCGGCGGCTACTTGGAAAAATGCGAGGACCTGACGTGGGAGGGCCGCCCGGTCCGGGCGAGCCGGCTGGGCTACCGCATCACCGCCAAATTTGGCCGGACGTTCTTCGGCCGCGTGTTCAACCATCCGCACTCGGTGTTCACCGACGAGATGCTGCGGCCCGAGACGCAGGACCTGGCGGTCTTCGCCGACGGCATGGACAACATCTGCGCGACGCACCAGCGCGTCGCGCAAAGTTATTTTGACGACGGCACGATCGCGCTGGCCTGCCCCCCGCTTCGCGCACTGCTCCACATCATGGCGAAGGGCGACTACGAGGGCCGCGGCCTTGACGCCCCCGACGTGCGGGCGCTTTTCACGCGCGAGCAGCTGTTCGCCAGCGACTGGTATGTGGCCCGGCTCACGGCGAAACAGCAGGCCGATATCGCGCTGTGGACGCGGCACGTGTCCACGCTGGAGAATTTTATCGCGGAG
>JAHFTH010000144.1 GCA_023269445.1 Lacunisphaera sp. | reverse complement strand
ATTCAGGTTCTCGACAGCTACAACAACCTCACCTACCCCAACGGCCAGGCCGGCTCGGTCTACAAGCAGCACATCCCGAAGGTGAATGCCTCGCGTCCGCCGGGCGAGTGGCAGACCTACTATATCATCGACCGCGCCCCGCGCTTCAACAACGACGGCTCGGTCAAAAGCCCCGCTTTCGCCACCGTCCTGCACAACGGCGTCCTAATTCAAGACCACGTTGAGCTGAAGGGCTCGATGGTCTTCCGCGGTCCACCCACCTACGTGAAGCATCCCTTCCGCCAGTCGCTGTCTCTGCAGGACCACAAGAATCCCGTTTCCTACCGCAACATCTGGCTCCGCGAGCTCGGCGTCCAGCAGCTCCTCAAAGGCAAGGACCTGACCGGTTGGTATTCCTATCTGGAGAAACTCGGCAAGGCCAACGACCCCGAGGGCAATTTCAAGATCGTGGACGGCGCGCTCCACATCGAGGGCAAGCACTTCGGCTACGTCGCCACCGAGCAAAGCTACGCCAACTTTTACCTGAAAGCCGTCTACCAGTGGGGCCAAAACAAGTATGCGCCGCGCGCCACCGGCAAGCGCGACAGCGGCATCCTCTACCACTTCGCCGAGGGCGCGCCGGACAAGGTCTGGCCCAAGTCCCTCGAGTGCCAGGTGCAGGAAACCGACACCGGCGACTTCTGGTGCATCGGCGGCACCAGCATCGAGAGCCCCAACCACTCCGCCATCGAGTGGAACCAGAAGCGCATCTACCGCACGGCGAATCACGAGCTGCCCAACACCGAGTGGAACGTCGTCGAGCTCATCTGCAACGGCGACCAGGTGGAGCATTACGTCAACGGCCACCTCGTGAACGCCGGCACCGGGGCCACCGTCACCGCCGGCAAGATCCTGCTCCAGTCCGAAGGCGCCGAGATCACCTACAAGAGTGTCGAACTAATCCCGTATTGATCCACCTCACATGAAACTCCGCTTCATTTTTATCCTGCTCGCCAGTGTTTGTGGCTCCGTCCTGCTAGCTGCGGAAACAATCGCGAAGCAGCCCGTCCTCGTCAGCGTCCACGGTGCCTGGGCCGGCGGTTGGCAGATGAAGAAGGTCGCCCCGCTGCTCGAAGCCAAGGGCTGGAAAGTTTATCGGCCGTCGATGAGCGGACTAGGTGAACACTTCAACACCGCCTCGCCCGACATCGGGCTCGCCACGCACATCGACGACATCGTCAACTTCATCCTCTTCGAGGATCTGCACGACGTTATCCTTCTCGGCCACAGCTACGGCGGCATGGTCATCACCGGCGTCGCCGATCGCATCCCGGAACGCCTGAGCCGGCTTATCTACCTCGACGCCTTTCTCCCCGAGGACGGCGAAAGCGTCATGACCATCCCGAAAGTCGGCTTTATGGACATCAAAAAAATGACGGTGGAAGGCTTCATCATTCCGACCTGGGTCAAGCCCGGCCAGGGTTTCCCCAAAGATGTTCCCCACCCGCTCAAGACCTTCACCGATCCCATTGTCCTGAAAAACCCGGCCGGGGCGAAAGTGCCCGTCACCTACATCCTCACCGTGGACCCGGCAAGAAACCCGAAGAGGACACCTTCTTCCCTTCCTCTGAACGCGCCAGAGCGCGTGGCTGGTCCGTGCTAATCATGTCCGCCGGTCACGTCCCGCAATGGCAACAGCCCGAGGCCACGGCTGAATTGCTCTTGGGCACTCACTAAGGTCGCCATGCCCCGGTCCCTTTTGCTCGCCACTCTGCTGACCGCTTCGCTGGTGGTCGCCCACGCTGCGCCAGGCGAATGGACCGACGCCGACGGCCACCGCTTCACCGGCGAGCCCATCGAGGTCTTCGGCTCACTCGCGTTGTTCCGCACGAGCGAGCCGCTGGTCCGGCGCGTGCCCCTGCGCGCCCTCTCCGAGGAAGACTGCCTGCGCTTCTACCACGCCCTCGCCGAATTTCCCGCCCGGGCCGGACGCTGGCCCGCAGCCCACAGACCAGTCACCCGCGAACTGCTGGGCCGGACGCTCCGGCTCGAATACCAGTATCGCAAACTGATCCCCGCCGATCTCGCCGCGCTCCCCGAACCGGAAGTGATCGTGGTGCTCTACGGCTCGCATGCCGACGGCAACGCCTGGACCATGGCCAATAATTACATCCCGACCCACCGCCGCATCCAGTCGGTCTATCCGGACCAAGTGGCCACCGTCTTCTACGAACTCTGGCACTCTCCCGATGAACAGGCCGCGATCACCCGGGAAACCTGGGCACCCTGGCTCGTGGTCGACCAGTCCCGGCAAATGGAAACACCCACACTCAGCCGCCTCGCCCCGAAGGACGGCGCGCTCATGGTCGCCCTGACCCGTGACGGTGACGTGCTGCTCTCTGTCCGGCCCAAGCGCCTGGCAGACGCGCGCGAATTCGTCGACAGCCTCGCGGACCTGCTCTGGACCGCCCATCCCGCTAACCGCCGGGCCTGGGCCGACCTCGTTCATTACGGTCGCACCGTCCGCCCCCTAGAATTCGCCAGCGGAACTGACGGACCGCGCCTGATTGGCAATCCCCTCAAGGCCGACGGGCTCCGTCAGCGCGGTGTCACCCGGATCGAGGCCCGTCTGGAAATCGGGGCCGACGGCAAGGTCACGGCCGCCACCCTGCTGCCCGGTGCCTTCATCCCGGAGAAAATGGCCGTGCCTCTCACCGACGCCCTGCGCCTGCACACGGTGTTTCTCCCCGCCATTGACCACGGCACGCCCGTCGCCGGCACCTATGACTATGTGTTCGACGTGCCACCGGCCAATGTGCAGGCCGATGCCGATGCCGCCTGGCTCGACGGGACCATCGTGGGCGAAGTGCCTCTCCCTGACTGGAAAATCCTCAAGACCATTCCCGTGAATCAAAAGGAATTCGATGACGTCGAGTCAGTCGGCCTCGACGGCAAAGTGCTCATGCGTTCCCTCGAAGTTTCCCAAGCCAAGGTGTCCCGCGCCTCACAGATAAGCGCCTTCAACAGCGACTGGTTTGGCGAGGCCGGGGCCGCCAGCGTGCAACCCGTGGACGGCCAGACCGAGGTCGTGGATGGTCTCACCCACACGTGGCACGCGATCGAGTCGGACAACGGCTACGTGGACCTGCAGGCCGGCGAGATTCCCAACCGCACTTACTGCGTCGGCTACGCCTGGACCGAGATCAAGGTTTCCGCCGATACCAATGCCTGGCTCGGCATCGGCAGCGACGACGGCCTCAAGATCTGGCTCAACGGCTCGCTCGTGAACGACCGCTGGGTGCGCCGGTCCAGCCGACTTGATGACGACATCGTTTCTCTCCGGTTGAAAAAGGGCAAAAACCAGCTCCTGATCAAAATTCAAAATGCCTTTGGGGGCTGGAGCTTTGTCACCCGGCTGCGCTTCCGCGACCGTTGATCAGGATTGCTCCACCCCCCTCCCCTGCCGACCGACCCGCCCAACACCTCAGTCGGTGCCTAAGCAGCCGGCTGCGGTGCATTCAACAGTTAGCCCTTTCTCAAACTTGAATTCTGACCGGAAGCTTCTGTCCTCCCAAGCTTACCCCCATGTCAAACCTTACTGTCCTTTCCCGCCACCTGCTGATCCTGCTGTTGCTCCTCCTGATCGCGCCGCACATCGCCTGGGCGGAATCCGCCGATTGGCCCGATGCCGACGGCACCCGTTTCAGCGGCAAACCGGTCGGGGTTTTCGGATCGCTGGCGCTTTTCCACACCTCGGCGCCGGTGCTCAAGCGCGTGCCCCTGCGGGTGCTCTCGCCCGAGGACTGTCGGCGTTTTTATCGCGCTAGTGCTGACCGCCCCGACCGCGCTGACCGCTGGATCGACGCCAAGAGCCTGGCGACCCAAGACTTGGTCGACAGCACGCTTCGCCTCGATTACCAGTATCGGAAGCTGGTGCCGGCGGACCTCTCCCTCGTGCCTGAGCCGGAATTACTCATCGTCTTTTCTGGCCATGGCAACCTGCCGGGCTCCTGGCTCATGGTGAACAATGTCGGCCCTAACTACCGCCGAATCCAAAGCGTGTATCCAGGGCTGACCTGTGGGGTGTATTACGGACTGGCCCAGTCGGTCTATGATCACGAAAACATGGCCATCGTGGGCTGGATGCCATGGTTGGTGACAAAATACACCCGGCAGGGTCGCATGCCCGCGCTGAGGCGTCTCGGGAGCAACCCACCAACCGCCCTGTTCGCGGTCCTGACCCGCGACGGCGAGCCGTTGATTCTCGCCCGCCCCACCGATCTGAACGTCGTGCGCAACTCGGTCGATGAGCTCACCGAACTGCTCTGGGCCAGCCACCCGCAAAACAACCGGGCTTGGACTGACCGCGCCCACTATGGCCGGGCGGTCCGCCCGCTGCAATTTGCCAGCAGCAGCACCGGACCCGAACTCATCGGCAATCCGCTCCGAGCCGACGGCCTGCGCCAGCGTGGCATATCCCGCGTCCAAGCCAGACTGGAGATTGACGCCGACGGCAAGGTGACCACCGTCACGCTCCTACCCGGCTCGACGGTGCCGGAGAAGATGGCCGGGCAGCTGGCCGAGGTCTTGCGCCGCAGCGGCGTCTTCCTGTCGGCCATCGATCACGGCCAGCCCGTCGCCTCGACCTACGACTACGTGCTGGAGGTTCCGGCGGCGAGCCCGCAGGCGGAGGCCGATGCGGCTTGGCTGGACCGCAGCATGCGCGGCGAGGTCCCGCTGCGTGACTGGCTGCTGCTCACCAGCGTTCCGGTCAACCAGAAGGAATTCGACGACATTCAGAGCGTCGGCTCCGACGGCAAGGTCATCATGCGTGCACTGGAAGTCTCCAGTGCCAAGATCTCCCGCGCCTCCCAGTTGAGCGCCTTCCATACCGATTTTTTCAGCGAGCTCGGCGCGGACAGCGTGCAACCTAAAATCGGCCAAACCCAGGCCATCGACGGTCACACCCTGACCTGGCGGGCAGTCAAGGCGCTGGACGGGCTTGTGGACCTCAAGGCCGGACAGGAATCTCCGACGGAATACTGTATCGGCTATGCTTGGGCCGAGATTGAACTCTCTACGGGCACCCCAGCCTGGCTCGGCATCGGCAGCGACGACGGCATGAAGGCCTGGCTCAATGGCGAATTGGTGTGTGATCGATGGCAGCATAACGTCAGCCATCTCGATGACACCGTCGTGCCACTCAAGCTCAAGGCCGGCAAAAATCACCTGCTGCTCAAGGTCCAGAATATTACCCGCGACTGGAACTTCGTCGCCCGGCTGCGCTTCCGCGACCGTTGAGCGCCGCCGCATGTTTCCGGACCTGCGCGTTTGACTGCCGCGCCCGATCGCCTGCATGCTGGTGCTCGCATTTCATGAAGTCCTCAGATCCCCTGCATGGCATCACCCTCGAGATGATTCTCACGCAACTCGTCGCGCACTACGGCTGGGCGGAGTTGGGCCGGCGCATTGAGGTCCGCTGCTTCAACTTCGACCCCAGCATCAAATCCAGCCTGCAATTCCTCCGCCGCACCCCGTGGGCCCGCGCCAAGGTCGAAGACCTCTACCGGTTCTATCTGGCGGACACCACGCCGCAGGGCTGAATCTGGCCACCATGCGCGCTCGCCCCGAGAAATCCGCGGCCAAGATCCGCCAACCTCACCACCACGAATGGCTGTGGGAGCCGCTGGAAACCGACGCGACGTTCGTCCTCCGCGCGATGTTCGGCGCTAAAGCCGCCTACCTTGACGGCAAGCTGATGCTTTGTTTCTGCGCGAGGGAGGAACCCTGGCGCGGCGTGCTCGTGGCGACTGATCGCGACCGGCAAACCGCGTTACGGGCTGAATTTCCCGAACTCACTCCCCATTCGATTCTGCCCAAGTGGCTTTACCTGTCGGAGAGCGCCGACAACTTTGAATCGCTCGCCACCCGGCTCGTGGTGCTGGCCCGCCGACGGGACCCGCGCTTGGGTGTTACGCCCAAACCACGCAAACGACGAAGCGCCCGGTCATCCACCGCAGGCTAGTTTTCCAGACGTTCGCGCTGCGCGGCCGCTTGATTCGTTTCCCGCTGACTTTGGCTGGAGCTGGAGTCCTGACTCGGCTCCGAACGTGAAGCCGGTGGACTGTAACTGGGCTCAGATCGACTGGAGGTGCGCATGGGCGGTTCGCTCCGGGCCGGCTCGCTGCGGACCGGTTCACTCTGGGGCGCGGACTGGCTCGAAGTGCGCATGGGCGGACTATCGTTGCGCTCGGACGTGCGATCGGGCTGCTGCTGCGGGCGGGGCGTTCCACCGTGACGGGGAAAGTTACGTTCGCTGGGCTGGTCGTTACGTGCGGGCGGGTTGCCGTCCCAGCGGGTTTGCGTCACCTGTGGCGATCCGACGGGATCAATGGGCTTGAACCGCGGCGGATTTGGCGTCGGCGGGCGATCATTGTGATCCTGGTTGTGGTCTCCATCATGATCACGGTCGTGGTTTCGGTCATGATTTCCCCTCTGGGGAGGATAGTAGTAGCGGCTGCCGTAGAAGGGATCGTCGTAGTATTGGAAAGAGATCCGGCCGAAATTGTCGTAGCCATAGGGATAATAATCATACGAGGCGTAGGACCGGTAGTTACTGGAATAGGCGTCATCGGACCCCAGCAACTGGAAGTGCATTTCCGTGTCCCGCGTGAACCGCACGACCACCCAATCGGCTGGCACCCCGTCCTTGTCCGGCGCGAGGAAGACTTTCACGTAGTAGTCCCCGCTGTCCACGGCTCCCTGCTTTTCCAGATACTTGCCCACTGCCGCTTTCAGCTGGACCATTTCCTTCGCGGTGAGGAGCCGCTTGGAGGAAGTTTCCACCACTTCGAAATCACTGGCGGGCCGCGCCCGCTGGGTGACGTTACTCCAATTCGAACAGCCAGTGAAAAGCTCGGCAGTGCCGAGCGCTAAAACCAACGATCTGAGGCGCGCGAAGGACTTCATGGGGTTCAAGGGGGGTTGAAGCTTCCGTTGTCCGACAGGCTGCCCGGATGCCGGTTCCCCGCAAGGGCCAAGCCAGCCGAGATTTATCGTGTATTTCTGGGGCGCATTGTGGCTACATGATGGTTTCCCGCCATGCCACCCGACCTCAACGCCGTCCGCTCCTACCTGCTCGCCCTGCAGGACTCCATCTGCGCGGCCCTCGAGCGGGAGGAAGGCACGGCAAAATTCCAGGAAGACAACTGGACCCGCACCGAAGGCGGCGGCGGTCGCTCCCGCGTTTTGAGCGAAGGCGCCGTCTTCGAGAAGGCCGGCGTCGGCTTCTCCCATGTCTCGGGTGCCACTCTCCCCCCCTCCGCCACGGCCGCCCGGCCCGAGCTCGCCGGCAAGCCCTTCCACGCCCTCGGCGTCTCGCTCGTCATCCACCCGCGCAATCCCTACGTCCCGACCGTGCACATGAACGTGCGGTTCTTCTGTGCCAGCTCCGGTTTTGAAACTTGGCCCTTGGAACTTGGAACTTCCGGCGCGGCTGCCGCGCCGGTTTGGTGGTTCGGGGGCGGCTTCGACCTCACGCCTTACTACGGTTTCGACGAGGACGCCGTCCATTGGCACCGCACCGCCCGCGGCGCCTGCGGCCCGGAACTCTACCCAAGATTCAAACAGTGGTGCGACGATTACTTCTTCCTGAAGCACCGCAATGAACCGCGCGGCGTCGGTGGCATCTTCTTCGACGACTTCAACGAACCGGGCTTCGAAAAGAGTTTCGCCCTCATGTGCCACGTGGGTGACGCCTTTCTACCCGCCTACCTGCCGATCGTGCAGCGCCGGAAAAACCACGCCCATGGCGCACGCGAGAGGGACTTCCAGCTCTACCGCCGGGGCCGCTACGTGGAGTTCAACCTCGTCTGGGATCGCGGCACACACTTCGGGCTGCAAAGCGGGGGCCGCACCGAGTCCATTCTCATGTCCCTCCCGCCGCTCGTCGCCTGGCGCTACGACTGGAAGCCCACGCCCGGCACGCCCGAGGCCCGGCTCTACGAACATTTCCTGCTGCCCCGCGACTGGGCCAACCTCACTCCATGACCTCCCGCGAACGTTTCCTCTCCGCCTGCGCCTGTGCGCCGCTTGACCGGCCGCCGGTCTGGGTCATGCGCCAGGCCGGCCGCTACCTGCCCGAATACCGCGCGCTCAAGGCCAAGTCTTCCTTTCTCGAAATGGTCAAGACGCCCGAGCTCGCCGCCGAAGTCACGCTCCAGCCGCTGCGTCGCTTCGCCCTTGATGCCGCCATTATCTTTTCTGACATCCTCGTCATTCCCGAGGCACTCGGCCAGGGCTACAAGTTCCGCGACGAGGGCGGCATCGCCATGGATTTCCGACTCGATACCCGCGCCCAGCTCGACCGGCTCGACACGGTCGGCGTGCCGTTCCACCTCGATTACGTCGC
>JAHFTH010000143.1 GCA_023269445.1 Lacunisphaera sp. | reverse complement strand
GATGCCCTGCTTGACGAAGCTGCGCTCAAGCAGCTTGGCGACGTCCTCGTCCTCGACGGGCAGGATCTGCGGCAGCATCTCGATGAGCGTGACCTTCGCGCCGAAGGCGTTGAAGAAATAGGCGAACTCCACGCCGATGGCGCCGGCGCCGATGATGGCGATGGACTTCGGCGCGGCCTTGGCGGCGAGCGCCTCGCGGGAGGTCAGCACGCGGGTGCCGTCGGCGGGCAGGTTGGGCAGCTGCTTCGGCTTCTGGCCGGTGCAGAGGAGGATGTTCGTCGTCTTGAAGAACTTACCTTTGTGCTCGCCGGCGGTGACCTCGACCATGCCGGGCATCACGACCGAGCCCTTGCCGACGAAGTAGTCCACCTTGTTCTTCTTGAAGAGGAACTCGACGCCCTTGGCCATCTGGGCCGCGACGCCCCGCGAGCGCTCGACGACCTTGGCGAAATCAAACGACACGCCGGTCACGCTCAGCCCGTAGGCGTCGGCCTTCTGGAACTTGAGGTAGAGCTCGGCGCTCTTGAGCAGGGCCTTGGTCGGGATGCAGCCCCAGTTGAGGCAGGTGCCGCCGGCGCGCTCCATCTCGATCACGGCGACCTTCTTGCCGAGCTGCCCGGCGCGGATCGCGGCCACATAGCCGGCGGGACCGCCACCGATGATCACCAAGTCGTAATTTGCGTCTGACATAGTTGGAATTGTGAAGGGGGGAAAGTCGCCCCGGGCGCGGGTCGCGTCAAATTGAAACTAGGCGGCTGTAGGGCGGGGTCTCCGAACCCCGCCGCTTAGTGAGGCGGGATTCGGAGATCCCGCCCTACACGTCAGATATCGATCACGTCGTCGCGCTTCGCCTCGCGGCGCGGCGAGCCCGGCGGTTTGCGCGGGGGCATCATGGCCCGGCTCAAAATCATGTTGGTCACGCTGACGATCAACGCACCCAGCAGGGCCGACCCAAAACCGGCGACCTGAAAGCCATCGACCAACCGGCCGACGAGATAGAACAAGGCGGCGTTGATCACCCAGATGCCCAGCCCGAGCGACAGGACGATGAACGGGAGGGTGAAGAGGAGCAGCAGGGGCTTCAGGACGACGTTGCAGAAGCTCAGCAAGAGCACGACGACGGCGAGCGTCAGGCCGTTGTCGCAACTGATGCCCGGCACGAGCTTTTCCGCCAGCACGACGCCGAGGGCCAGGATGAGCCACCGCACCAGCAGATTGACGAACGCGTTGTTCATTGAATGATGGCCTGACTTTTGCCGCACCCCCCTGCGGAGCAATGAAAATTCTCATCGTCCAAGACTATCTCCGCAGCGGCGGCACCGAACGCCAGTCCGTGTTCATGGCCACAGCCTTCGCCAAGGCCGGGCACGAGGTCACCCTCCTCACCTTCCGCCCACGCGGCGTGCTGACGCTCGATGGCGAGCAACAGCCCTTCGCTTTCCGATCGCTGCAATCCTTCGACACGCGCCTCGACTGGTTCGCCCCCGGCCTGCTCAAAACCGCCGAGGAGGCCGCGCCCGACCTTGTGCTCTGCATGGGCCGCATGGCCAACTGTTACGCCGGCTTTATCCAGTCGCGCCTGCCCAAGGCCGCCGTCGTCTGCACCATGCGCACGGGCAAGCTGCTCCCGTATCTGTTTGTCCGCTCGCTGCGCAAATGCCGGCACGTCATCGCCAACAGCCACGTCGCCAAGCGCGTCATCCATGAAGATTACGACATTCCCGCGCACAAGATCACAGTCATCCACAATCCGGTGCTGCGCTTCACTGACGACACCGCGACGCGCAACACCGCCCTGCGCCGCTACCACGGGGCGAATCCCAGCACGGTCGTCCTGCTCAACGTCGCCATGTTCCGCCCGTTTAAAAACCAGCGCGAACTGATCGAGATCTGCGCCCGGTTGCCGGGCTACGTGGACTGGCAGCTGTGGTTCGCCGGGGAAGGCCCCACGCAGAAGAAATGCGAGCGGCTCGCCCATGACCTCGGTCTCGGCGGCCGCGTGAAGTTCCTCGGCTACCAGCCCGAACCCACCCCGCTCTACCTCGCGGCCGACCTTGCCGTGTTGACCTCCCAGAGCGAGTCGTTGTCGAACTACCTCATCGAGGCCCAGCTCCACGGCCTGCCCGCCATTGCCTACGACATCGTCGGCGTCGGCGAATGCTTCGCGCCCGAGCGGTCCGGCTACCTGATCAAGAACCTCGACCAGAACTCCTTCGTCGCGGCGCTGGACCGCCTCATCCGCGAACCGGCCCTGCGCAAGCGTTTCGCCGATCATGCCCGCCGTCATGCCCAGCAGCATTTCGTGCCCGAGCGACAGGTCCAAGCCCACCTCAACCTCTTCCGCGAACTGACGAAGAGGTGATTTGTGGCTTGTTGGAGGGCCCGCGTCCCTGCGGGCCGTGACTACACACCCCGCCCTGTCGGGCACCTCTCTTCATAGAGGGGACTTCGGTTGCGTGGGTTTGATTCCCCTCTATCAAGAGGGGAGGCGCGGAGCGACGGGGTGTGTCTCTGCTCCTGACAGCGTTATGTCAGCAAGCCTCGCTGGACGCTGATGCCGGTTTGCCTTCCGTGAAATCACACGCTTTCTCCCTGTCGTGCCCACTCCGCCCAGCCCCGCTCCCGAGTCCATCCGCCTGCGCGGCGTGCGGCAGAACAACCTCAAGGGCTTCGACCTCGATCTGCCGCTGGGCCGATACATCGTCGTCACGGGCCTGAGCGGCGCGGGCAAGTCCTCGCTCGTCTTCGATACGCTCCACGCCGAGGGCCAGCGGCGCTACGTCGAGACCTTCAGCGCCTACACCCGGCAGTTCCTCGACCTGCTCGACAAGCCCAAGGTCGATTCGGTGGAAAACATCCGCCCGTCCATCGCCATTGAGCAGACCAACACGGTCAAGACCTCGCGCTCCACCATCGGCACGATGACCGAGCTGACCGACTTCTTCAAAGTGTGGTTCAGTCACGTCGCGGAGTGCTACGATCCCGCCACCGGCGAGAAGGTCGAGGACGACACCCCCGCGACCATCTGGGCGAAAACCCTCGCCGCCCACCCGGCCGCGACGCTCCTGCTCTGCTTCCGCATCGCCAAACCCGACAACCTCAAGTGGACGGAAGTCCTCACCAGCATCAAGGGCCAGGGCTACACGCGAATCCTCGCGCAACATCCAACCTCCAACGCGAAACAGCCAACGCCCGAGCTGGCGGTGCACAAAATTGAGGACTTGCTCGCGACTCTGGAGTCGGGCTCGAAAGTTGAACGTTCAAAGTTGGGTGTTGAGCGTTGGACGTTTGTTCAGGTCATCCAAGACCGGCTGCTGATCACCGCCGGCAATAAGCCCCGCTTCCTCGAGGCGACCGAGGCCGCGCTGCACTTCGGCAAAGGCGAGATCCATCTCATGACCGTCGACCAGTTGACGCTGGCCGGCCACTTCTCCCGCGGGCTGCATTCGCCGAAGACCGGCCGCACGTTCCGCCCGGCCACGCCGGGGATGTTCTCCTTTAACTCCCCGCTCGGCGCCTGTCCGAAATGCCGGGGCTTCGGTCGCGTCATCGACATCGACTACCGCCTCGCGATCCCCGACCACTCGCTCTCCATTGAGGACGGCGCCGTCCGGCCGTGGGAAGGCGAGGTCTACGGCGAGTCGAAGAAGGACCTGCTGCAGTTCACGAAAAAACTCGGCATCCCGACCAAGGCTCCATTCGCGCAGCTCACGGCCGAGCAGAAAGCCTTCATTATCGACGGCTCACCGGGCTACAAAAGCGATGACCCAGTAATGGGCTGGCCCAAGCGCTGGTATGGGCTGAAGGGCTTCTTCCGCTACCTCGAGAAGACGACCTACAAGATGCACGTGCGGGTCTTCCTCTCGCGCTACCGGACCTACAACCAGTGTCCCGACTGCGGCGGTGCGCGGCTCCAACCCGAGGCGCTATGCTGGAAATGGCAAGGCCACACCCTTCCCCAACTCTACCAGCTTCCCGTCGGCGAGCTCCTGACCTTGGTCCAGTCCAGTGGGAGCGAGCTTGGTCGCGATAAATCCGACTCTTCGCTCCACCAGCGCGATCTGGCCCATGACTCCATCGTCACGCGGCTCCGTTACCTCGCGCAGGTCGGCCTCGGCTACCTGACCCTCGACCGCACTTCGCGCACGCTCTCCGGCGGCGAGGTCCAGCGCGTCAACCTCACCTCCTGCCTCGGCACCTCGCTGGTGGATACACTCTTTGTCCTCGACGAACCGTCGGTCGGCCTGCACCCGCGCGACATCGACCGCCTGCTCGGCATCATCCGCACGCTCACCGACACGGGCAACACGGTCGTCGTCGTCGAACACGACGAGGCAATGATTCGCGCCGCTGACCACGTCGTCGAGGTCGGCCCCGAGCCCGGCGCGCGCGGCGGTGAGATTGTCTTCCAAGGCACGGTCGGCGGCATGCTGCACTCTCCGCGCAGCATCACTGGCGCGTATTTTTCCGGCCGGCAGCGCATCGATGCACCGGCGAAACGCCGCCCCGCTCCCAAGCATTGGCTGAAATTCTCCAACGCCTCGAAGCACAACATCGCGAACCTGAGCTTCCGGCTGCCGCTGCAACGGCTGGTCTGCCTCTCGGGCGTCTCGGGCTCGGGCAAGTCCACCCTCCTCGACAACGTCATCCACCAAGGCCTGCTCACGCAGCGCAGCCAGATGACCGAGGACCCGGCCGTGATCGAGTCCGTCGCCAGCGACATCGCCTTCCCCGAGATTGTCCTCGTGGACCAGTCGCCGCTCAGCCGCACGCCGCGCTCCAACGCCGCGCTGTATTGCGAGGCCTGGGACTTCATCCGCGAGCTCTACGCGCTGACCCCCGCCGCGCAGGAGGCCGGGTTCAACGCCTCCAGCTTCTCCTTCAACAGCGGCGAGGGTCGCTGCGACCACTGTCAGGGCCTCGGCTACGAGCGCGTCGAGATGCAATTCCTCTCCGACGTCTTTGTGCCCTGCCCGATCTGCGAAGGCCGGCGCTTCAAGCCCGAGGTGCTCGCCATCCAGTGGAACGGCAAGTCGGTCGACAATCTGCTCCATACCACCGTCGCCGAGGCTTTGGATTTCTTCGCCGACAAAGTCGCCATCCGCAGTCGTTTCGCCTCGCTCGACGCCGTCGGCCTCGGCTACCTGCCGCTCGGTCAGCCACTCAATACGCTTTCCGGGGGCGAATCCCAACGCCTGAAATTGGTGCGCTACCTCTCTGACTACGCCGGCAACTCTCAACTCTCAACCCTCAACTCTCAACCGCGCGCCGATGGCGCGCTCCTCCTCCTCGACGAGCCCACCACCGGACTCCACCGCCACGACGTGAAACGCCTGCTGGAGGTGTTGCAGCGTATCGTGGACCGCGGGCACAGTGTCGTCGTCATCGAGCACAACCTCGACGTCTTGAAGTCAGCCGACTGGATTCTGGAAGTCGGACCCGAAGCCGGTGCCGATGGCGGCCAGATCGTCGCCGAGGGCCCGCCAGAGGACATCGCCAAGACCGCGACCGCGACCGCGCCATTCCTGAGGGATGCTCTAGCCCAGTGTCATATAATAGATGACACTGGTTTTTCACTCGCAGCGGCCGAAGACGCCGCGCCCTACCAAGCGGGCCTGACCATGACCTCCAGCGAACTGACCGTGATTGGCGCGCGGGAGAACAACCTCAAGAACATCAGTCTCTCCATCCCGCACCGCCAGCTCACGGTGGTCACCGGCGTCTCCGGCTCGGGCAAGTCCACCCTCGCCTTCGACATCATCTTTGCCGAAGGCCAGCGGCGGTTCATGGAATCCATGTCGCCTTATGCCCGGCAGTTCGTCGAGCAGTTGCCCCGGCCCGACATCGACCGCCTGACCGGCATCCCGCCGACCGTCGCCATCGAGCAGCGCATCACCCGCGGTTCACGCAAGTCCACCGTGGCCACGATCACCGAGGTCGCCCAATACCTCCGCCTCCTCTACGCCCGGGCTGGCATCCAGCACCACCCCGAGTCCGGCCGGCCGGTTACGCCCCTTTCCCCGAGTCAACTGAAGCAGCTCCTCGAGAAGACCCTCGCTTCGCCGAAGGCGAAAAAGGCCAAGCACCTCTACCTCTGCGCCCCACTCATCCGCGGCCGCAAAGGCCACCACGAACCCATCGCCAAGTGGATCGAGAAGCAGGGCTACGAGCTGATGCGGGCCGACGGCCGCCTGCTGCGCACCGACACCTTCCAGAAACTCGACCGCTACAAAGAGCACGACATCGAAGTCGTCGTCTCCGATCTGAAGGGCCGGGTGCCCAAAGTGATCGCGACCGCCCTCGCCACGGCGCTCAAGCTCGGCAAAGGCTCGTGCTTCATCGTGCTACCCACCGGCGACGTTCTGGGCTGGTTCTCGACGACGCGCACTGACATCGCCAGCGGCGAATCCTTTCCCGAGCTCGACCCCAAACATTTCTCGTTCAACTCGCCACGCGGCTGGTGTCCGACCTGCCGCGGCCACGGCCGCATCTACGACTGGATGCTCAAGCCGGACGAGGATGAGGAAATGTCCGACGAGGTCGCCGACGCGCTGCGCGCCTTCGACCCCGATGATCCGGCCTCGCACGGCAAGGCCTGTCCCACCTGCCACGGCGAACGCCTCAACCGCATCGCCCGCGCCGTGCACCTGCCGGTGAAGCGCGCCGATCCGATCACGCTGCCCGCGCTGCTCCGGCTCGTCCCCGACGAGCTCATCGCTACCCTGCGCAACCTGCAGCTCGACGCGCGCACCAAGCTCATCACGCAGGATATCGTGCCACAGATCGAGGAACGCCTGAAGTTCCTCGCGCATGTCGGTCTCGACTATCTTTCCCTCGAGCGCCCGACCGACACGCTCTCCGGCGGTGAGGCCCAGCGCATCCGGCTGGCGGCGCAGCTCGGCTCGAATCTCAGCGGCGTGCTCTACGTGCTCGACGAGCCGTCCATCGGCCTGCACGCCCGCGACAACGACCGGCTGATTGACACGCTCCAATCGCTTCGCGCGAAGGGCAACACCCTGCTCGTCGTCGAACACGACGACGTGCTCATGGCCCGCGCCGACCGGATCATCGACCTCGGACCCGGCGCCGGCGTCCACGGCGGCAGCGTGCTGGCCAACGGCACGCCGGCCGAGATCACGACGAATTCCTCCTCCCTCACCGGCCTCTTCCTCGCCAAGGGCATCAAGCATCCCCTCCGCGGAGAATACCGAAAAATCGACGGGAAGTCCGACTGCCTCGAGCTCACCGGGATCAACTACCGGAATCTCAAGGACCAGGTGCTGCGGCTGCCACCCGGCCGGCTCATCATGGCCTGCGGCCCGAGCGGCGCGGGCAAGTCCACGCTCTTCCGCGACATCCTTCATCCCGCTGTCACCTGCGCGATCAAGCAGCGCAAGGCGAAGCTGTCCGGCAAGGACTTCGTCCGGCTCGCTCGTTTCGACACCACGGAATCGAAAATGCCGTTCGCCGAACTGCGCGGCGTCGGCGGCTTCAAGTCCGTCATCGAGGTGGACCAGGCGCCGATCGGCAAGACGCCGCGCTCAACGCCCGCGACCTACCTCGGCATCTTCGACCTGATCCGGCAGTTCTTCACGACCCTGCCCGAGTCCAAGATGCGCGGCTACACGGCCGGACGCTTCTCCTTCAACACCGCCGGCGGACGCTGCGAAACCTGCTCCGGCGCCGGCCGCATCAAACTCGAGATGGCCTTCATGGCCGACTCCTACCTGCCCTGCGACGGGTGCGGCGGCTCGCGCTTCGGTCCCGAACTGGCCGACATCACCTGGCGCGGCAAAAACATCGGACAGGTGTTGCAGCTGACCTTCGATGAGGCGGCGGTGTTCTTCGATTTCCACTCGCAGCTCTCGCAGGTCTGCAAGCTCATGGTCGACTGCGGCCTCGGCTACCTGACGCTCGGGCAAAGCAGCCCGACACTCTCCGGCGGCGAAGCGCAGCGACTCAAACTTGTCACCGAGCTGACCAAAGGCCTGCAAAGCTACCAGGAGCGCTCGCGCAACATCACCATCCGCAACCTCTACCTCCTCGAGGAACCGACTATCGGCCTGCACCTCAGCGACTGCGAGAAGCTCATCAAGGTGCTGCACAACCTCGTGGACCAAGGGCACACGGTAGTCGTCATCGAGCACCACCTCGACCTGCTGGCCGAGGCCGACTACATCCTCGAGCTTGGACCCGGCGGCGGCCCGCACGGCGGCGAGATTCTCTATCAAGGTGAACTGGCCGGCCTGCTGAAAGTGAAGCGCAGCCCGACCGCGCCGTATCTGCGCGAGAAGTTGAAACGGTAGGAACGATTTCCGGCTTTCGTTCGCGCGGTCTTTGTGAGAAAAACCGGCCGCACCCTTCTCACTCACCACCCCCATGAATGCCCTGCTCTCCCTCTGGCTGCCGATCCTGCTCAGCGCAGTGGTCGTGTTCGTGATCAGTTGCCTCATCCACATGCTCTTTAATTGGCACGCCGCTGACTACCA
>JAHFTH010000142.1 GCA_023269445.1 Lacunisphaera sp. | reverse complement strand
GTAGAAGTGCGTGGGCGAGGCGGCGTGGAGGATCACCTCGGCCCCGGCCATCGTGAACGAGAGCAAGCTTTCCGACAGCCGGCGGACCTTGGCCGTGTTCCACTGGCCCGTGCCGTAGTCGCCGACGTAGCTCTCGAGCAGCGCGTCGGGCAGCATGAACTCCGGATGCCGGGGGTTGCCCAGCTCCCGCACCCAGATGTTGCGGAAACGGACAGGATTGCCGTGGTCCTGAAAGGCGATGGGCAGGCGCTCCGGGTGGGCCGAGTAAGGCGGGCGGCCGATCCACGGGTCGGGCCCGGTGAACTCCACGTTATTCTGCACGAGCACACCGTTGTGGATGACGGTGACGCGCGCCTTCGCGAGGAGCTTCCCCTCCGCATCGAAGCGCGGGGCGGTCCAGATCATGTCGTAGGTCTGCCACTGGCCGGGGGGCCGGGTGGCGTTCACCAGCGGGGGATATTGCCCGTAGATCGAGGCGGCCGAGCCGTCGGCGTAGGTCTTGTTGTCGTAGGAATCCAGCACCTGGATCTCATAGCGGTTGAAACCGAAGAACACGCCGCTGTTGCCGCGGCCCTGGCTGCTGCCCTGCACGGGCGTGGGCGCGGCCCATTCCAGGTGCAGCTGGCAGTCACCGAACGACTGGAGCGTGCGGACGTAGCCGCTGCCGGGCACGCACTCGAGCGCACCGTCCTTCACGACCCACTTGGTCGGGCTGCCGTCCATCGCCACCCAGGGTGAAATGTCCTTGCCGTCGAACAGCACCGTCGCATCGGAGGGCACCGCGCCGGGCTGGTCCTGCGAGCTGGAGGTGCCGGGGGTGACGACGGCGGGCGACGGCCGGTCGCGGTCGTGGCCGAGCCAGCGCGAGTCCGGCACGCCGGCCAAGGCGGCGGAAGCGACAACGAGGAATCCTAAGACGGAGGCGACGGGGATTTTCATAGGGTATTGACCGTCAGGCTGGTCCGACTGAAACCGGCTGTCCAATGGAAATCCCCGCCCCTCGCCGGCCGCCCGGCCGGTTTGTCATTGCGAGAAGCCCGCCAAGCGGGCGACGAAGCAATCCAGATAGATGGATCGCCACGTCCGGCTGCGCCGGTCTCGCGATGACAAAGTAAAATACACCGCTCACTCGCGAGCGCCGCACAATATTCTGGCCACTCCCCGCGAATAATGGGAAAAATCCCCCCATGAATCTCGCCGACGCCCGCACCGCCGTCCTCCAAGCCATCGGCCGCATGAATGCCGCCTACCAGAAACCGCTCTTCGACGAGTGGGTGCTGGTGAAGCTCGCGACCGATCAGGGTTCCATTCTCTCCTACAACGGCCCGCGTGCCGAATCCTATCAGCGCCGCTTCAAAATCGACATCGCGCCGCTGCAGGTGGAGATCGTGGGTCGCAAGATGGCCGTCGGTGACTTCGAGTTTGCCCCCAACGCCCAGGGTTCACTCTTCGACGCGTTCCTCCGCCTCGGGCCCGGCGCCTACCTGTTCTGCAATCATACGACGAAGTCGATGATCGATATCCGCCAGGATCCGTTGTGGCTCGAGGCGCAGAAATCTTTCGCCAGTCTCGCCACGAAGTTCCGCGACGATCCGTTGGAGTGATGCGGGAGATGGAAGGTAGGGCGGATTATCCATAATCCGCCGTGTAGGATTCGGCGCGTTAGGGATAACGCGCCCTACCTCAAGACAGCAACCCCGCGTAAACAAACCAGCCGTAAGCGAGGCACAGCACGCCGCCGGCCCAGCGCGGCAGGCCGCCGCGGAAGATCAGGAACCCGCCGTGCAGCACGGCCGAGCCGAGCAACATCGCCAGCGCCTGGTTGCTGAAGCCGGACACCGGCAGCGGTTTCACGAGGGCGAACAGGCCGAGGCAAAGCGGAACGCAGATGTGCCCGTCGCCCACCTGCGAGCTGTAGACCACGTCGGCCCGGCGACGCCAGCCCCAGTAGAGCGCGAGCACGGCGTTGGGCAGCACCATCAGCCAGCCAGTGAGCCAGCCGAGATTATCGCGGCTGACAAACCCGTGCTTCTGCTCCGACAGCCACGTCACCAGCCAGTCGATGGTCTCATACATCAGGTAGGCGCAGACCAGCACCGCGAGCGCATCCACGTAGAACCGCCAGCCGAAGGACACCCGTTGCCGCACGTTGTGCTTCAACACGTCGAACACCTGGAAGCACTGCCAGAAAAAGAAGAGCCCGATGAGCACGATGCCGTCGGTCTGGTTCAGCTTCCCATCGCGGCCGAGCAGCCACACCGCGCCGGAGAAAAACAGCACGGCCGTGAGCGTGAGCAGCAGCGAGAGGCGGTTGATCTGGTGCTCCGTGCCGGCATTGGCACTTTTGGCCGACTTGGCCTTGGCGGGCTTCTTGCCCTTGGCCCCGGCCGGGGCCTGGCCGGGCATCACCTGCAAACCCCAGAACAGCGCCGGTAGCCCGAGCAGGAGGGTCATGTTGGTGACGTTGTTGACGAGGCAGTTGGTCAGCACCTCGGCCGCCGAACCGCGGCGCGACACCATGAGCGCGACGAAGATCAAATTTCCCAAGCCGGAGCAGTAGGGCAGCAGCAGCGTGCCGAGCGCCGTGCCCTCCAGCCCGTGATCGAGCATCGCCTCGATCCGCCACAGCATGACCAACGACACGCCAACGAAGACTACAAGGTAGGTCAGCGGGTCGGACAACGCGAGGTTGTCGAGCAGAGGTGGCAGCAGATTCACGGGGTGCAGTCAGGCGGGATGCGCCGGGGCTGTAAATAGCAGGATGGGGTAACTCCCTCGTTCACCCGAACACACCCCGGTGCTCCGCACCACCCCTCTTCATAGAGGGGAATCCAAATCCACGTTCCCGAAAATCCCCTCTATGAAGAGGGGTGCCCGCAGGGCGGGGTGTGTAGGGAATTATGAGCCACACCCCTACTGCACCTTGATCGGCAGGCGGGACCAGCGGGTCTGGACGTCACCGAGGATGACGCTCGTCTTGGGCTCGGGCGTCTCGCCGGTCTTCAGGGTGAAGGCGGCGGCGAAGTTGCCGAGCACGGCGCAATAGTCGCTGTTGACCATGAGGCCGATCAGGTCGCCGGTCTTGCTGAAGACGAGATCGCCGCGCTTGGGCGCGATCTCGCCGAACAACCGCGTCGTGATCCGGTTGTCGAGCTTCACGTAGTTCGAGTTCGCCTGGTCGATGCGAAACGGCGTGTCGCCGTAGCGGCCGTCATCGGCGCGCACGAGCACGGCGTCGGGGAACTTAAAGGGGTCCTTGGCGAGCTGGTAGATCTTCGCGCCCATGAGGGAGGCGAGCGAGGCGTCGAGCGGGGCGACGATCACGCGCGGGTCGAGCCGCAGGAATTGCAGCTCGGTGATGGGCGCGCTGAACGTGCCGCGCGTCAGCCGGCCGGAGACCTGATCATAGTCGGTCGGGATTTCGCTCAGCGTGAACGGTGTGTCGTTCAGGTGCATGAGCGCATAGACGCGGGTGCCGTCGCTCACGAGGACGGTCTTGGTCTCCTTGTCCTTGACCGTCGGACTGAAGAGACCGGGGCGGCGGGCGGTGAGGTTCGTCTGCACGCGGTTGGCGAGGAACTCGGCGAAGATGACGTTGGGGTTGATGGCACGGTTCTCGCGGATCTCCTGGCTGAGCGCGCCGGACTTCTCGGCGAGCTGGCTGACCCCCGCCGTGAGCTGGGTGGTCTGTTCCTGCACCTTGGCGCGCTCGAGCCGCTCGACCTCGACCTGCTGCTTGGCCTCGGTGAGGTTCTGCGCGATCAACTGCTTCTCCTGCTCGGCGACGCGCACGGCGACGTTGAGATTCTCGATGCGCTGGCGGGCCTCGGTGTTCTGGCGCTCCATGCGGGCGAGTTCCGCCGCCTGGCGCTCGGCCTCGGCGCGGCGTTCCTCCAGCTCGCGCTGGAGCTTGGCGAGTTGTTCCTTGGAGAGAAAGGCGTCCTGCGCGGCGGCGCTGTAGCGCTTTTCCAATTCGCGGGCGCTGTTCTGCGTGGCGGAGAGGGCGCCTTCGAGCTGGCCCTTCTGCTGCTGGAGGGCGGCGAGGTTCTTTTCCTTCTCGGTCAGCGTGCCCTGGGTGGAGGAAAGCTGGCTGGCGAGCGCCTCGCGCGAGGCCTTCTCGTCCTCGAGGGAGACGCGCATGAGCTCGACCATGTCGGCGTTGATGGCGGGAGCGTTGGCCGCGGAGCGCGGCGCGGCGCTCTCGAGCTGGGTGTGCGACGGCTCGGCCTTCTCCCAGCGCGTGAGCGCCAGGAGATTGAGCAACATGAAGTCGCACATGATCAGGAGCAGGGTCTTGTTCATGGAGCGGGCGCCTTAAGCCGAGGTGGACTGCTGGATTTCAAGGATGAGCTGGCGCTTGCAGGGACGGACGTGGCGGATCTTCACGAGGGCGACGCAGACAATACCGAAGAGGTTGGACGAGTAGGCCGCGAGCAGGTTGGCGTCGATGAGGTGGAGCACCTGGAGCACGAGGGCGGTGGCCGTGCCGGCGATGCCGATGTAGAGACCGCCGTCGAAGAGATTCTCCTCGTTCTCCATGAGCTTGAGCTTGGTCGCCGCCGGGACGGACTGGCGGAAGATTTCAGCTATCTTCTGCAGGCAGATGACATACATGCCGACCTGGATGGTGGCGAAAACGATGATGGAGAGAATGGTGGAGATGTCCATGGTGGTAAGGGTGGTTGAAGCGGCGGTGTCCGGCGCCGCGAGGGCACCGATGACGGGAATGGTGAGTTTGATTTTGTAGTCGGAAAGGGGCGCGGCGTTCAGGAGGAACGGCTCGGAGAAGACGAAGAAGATGAAGGTCAGGATCGCGGCGATCAGGCCGCTGCCCATGCGCGGGAAGGCGCCGCGCAGGGTCTGCTCGACCGTGGAGAAGAGCCGCAGGTCGACCGCGCGCAGGAGCAGGAAAATGCCGGCGAGGAACGCCGCATACTTGGTCAGGAGCGCCAGCTCGGGATGCCGCAGGGCGAAGGCGGCACCGAGCTCAAACTCCGGCCCCGTCCCCGCCGTGACCGGCACCTGGCGCTGGACGAGTTGTTTCACGGCGCCTTCCCCGTGGGACAGGGCCAGTTGCAGGTGCGCGGCCCCCGGTTTCCCGTAGGCGATGAGGTAGTTGGCGACGCCATCGGCGGACTTGGCGATGAGCGCCGCGGAATAGATGACCGGCAGGTGCTCGGGCGCGACGCGGGTCAGATGCGCGAACTGCCCGACCGTGCCGAGGTTGCCGGCGGTGCGCAGTAGTTCCGAAAGCTGCACCCAGTTGAGGCGTTTGCCGAGGGTCAGGATATCCAGATAAAAATCCTCGAGCTCGCCCATGTGGCCGCTGGACACCGCCGCCTCGGCGAGACCACGCACCTCGCGCTGCAAACCGGCGGAGAGATGCTCCGTCTGCCAGAGGTAGGCCGAAAGCAAAATGACGGCATCGAGCGGCTGGCCGCCGGGCTTGCTCGCCGGCACAAAGCGCTGGGTCGAGGTGAGGGTCGCGGTCTTCAACAGGGTCTGCACGCCGGGCAGGCGGGAGACCGAGAGATAGCGACGGAGATTTTCGCGCGCCTGCTGGGTCACCATGAAGTTCAGCACCGGCTGCGAAGCGGCCGAGGAGGCGGCATTGCGGCTGGCCAGCAGCGGCTCAAGCGCGACGTCCCACCCGCCCCACGGCAGCAGGTCGAGGTGCCTCAGCGCATAGGAATCGTAAGTGGCGCCGAATTCGTTGGCGGCGGGATCATTGATCTTGCGGGCCGCTTCCAGCACGAGGGCGGCCGGGCCGGGCTTGTCCAGTTCCAGCAGATCGCGACCAAAACCAGCGAGCGTTGCCGTGTCGCGACCCGCCTCGCGGAGCAAAGCCGGGTTGAGTGACTTCACATTCACCGGCAACAACCAAGCCACGAGGAGCAGACCGACGCCCAGCCCGAACCACACCTGCCACAGGGCAGAACGGGGGCCGGAGGGCGACGGAGGCATAGGTGGAAGCATAACAGTTGAACCGGGATAAACAAATTTATTTGCCGCAACCTTGCCGGGGCAAATACGCTGCGCCAGTCACCCTGACCCATGACCCTGCCCATTGTTCAATTCAACAGCCCGATTCTGCGCAAAAAAGGCGCCAAGGTCACGGCCTTCGACGACGCCTTGGCGCGACTGGCGGCGGACATGATCGACACCATGCACGATGCCGCCGGCATCGGCCTCGCGGCCCAGCAAATCGGCCAGGCGATCCAGCTCTGCGTCGTGGACCTGCGGCAGACCGAAAGCGAATTTCAATGGGAGTTCGATGGTGCCCGGCCCCCGCTGGAGCTCTTCATGCCGCTCATCATCGTCAATCCGATCATCGTGCTGGTGCCGGAGCCGACCGATTCCTATGAGGAGGGCTGCCTGTCCTTTCCCGAGATCCGCGGCGACGTGGTCCGCCCCGACAAACTCACGGTGAAATTCAAGGACGCCAAGGGCGTGTCGCACACGCTGGTCTGCGACGGCCTGCTCTCGCGCTGCGTGCAGCACGAGGCCGACCACCTCAACGGCATCCTGTTCATCGACCGCATGGACAAAGCCACGCTGGCCGCCATCGAACCGGAATTGAAGGCCCTGAAGAAACAGACGCGCGAGGCGGCGAAGAAGTGAAGTGTGAAAGTGGACCGAACCAGCAATCCCCTCACCCTCCGCTAGCTAATGTCTTCAAATTCGATACAGGTTTTGTCCGCTGCTGGAATGTGGGAGGGGCTTTATGCCCCGACATCAGGCAACACGACATCCCGTCGGGGCGTAAAGCCCCTCCCACACATTTGAAGACGTGCCCTAGCTTCTTAACTTTCACCCTCACTTTCACTTTTCCCTCATGACGCCCCGCTCCATCGCCACCCGCACCGGCGATGACGGCACGACCAGCCTGCTCTACGGCCAGCGCGTGCCGAAAGACCATCCGCAAATCGAAGCCGTCGGCACGCTCGACGAACTGAACGCCGCGCTCGGCTTCGCCAAGGCCAGCCGACCGGCTGGCCGCGACGCTGGCGAACTCGAACGCATCCAGCAGGAACTTGTCGCGTTGATGGGCGAGGTTTCCTGCGCCGAAAGCGACGCCGCGCGCCACACCGCGTCCAAGTTTGTGCGGATTGGCGACGCCGCGCTGGCCCGCGTGGACGCCGCCGTCGAGGCCATCGAGGCGCGCCAGCCCAAGTTCGACGGCTGGGCCACGCCCGGCGCCAACCTGCACGCCGCCGCCCTCGACCTCGCCCGCACCGCCGCCCGCCGCGCCGAGCGCCGGCTCGTCGGCCTCGCTGCCCACGGCCGAAACCTGCGCCCGCTGCTGCTCCACTATATCAACCGGGTATCCGACCTCCTCTGGCTCATGGCCCGCGAGGCGGAGCAGAGTTAGACAGAATGAACAAAATGGTCAGAATTGACCGACCGGCCGATATTAGAACCATTCTGTTCATTCTGTGAATTCTGTCTAAGCATTCCCCCATGCGCATTGCCGCCATCATTCTGATCGTCCTGGCCCTGCTCTACCGCTTGCTGCCGACGCTGGACATGGCGTGGTCGAATTTTCCGCCGATGATGGCGATCGCGTTCTGTGGCTCGGTCTACTTTCGCGACCGCCGGCTGTGGTGGCTGCCTTTCGCCGGGCTCTGTCTGACGGATCTCTATATCAATTGGTTCTACGCGCGCGAATACGGCTACCACATGGAGCTCGGCGCCTACCTCGCCCGGGCAGTGTGCTTTGGCGCCGGCATCGGGCTAGGGGCATGGATCTCGCGGCGAAAATCCTGGCTCGGACTTCTCAACGGCACGCTCCTGGGTGCCCTGCTTTTCTATATCGTGACCAACACGCAGTCGTGGTTCGGCGACGCCTTCTACGCCAAGACTCTGGCGGGCTGGTGGCAGGCGCTGACCGTGGGCCACCCGGAGTATCCGCCGACATTCTTGTTTTTTCGCAACACGCTGTTCGGCGACCTGATGTTCACCGGCCTCTTCGCCGGCGTCATGGAATGGCTCGCGAAGCGCGCCGATGAGCCCAGCCTGCTCGACGACGAGGAGGAAGAGACGGAAGGCGAAGAACAGCCGGTCGAGGCCGAGGCGAAAGACTGAACCTGATTTTGGTTACAGCAGGTCGGCGGCAAGCTCGGCGAGCTTGGAGCGCTCACCCTTCGACAGCTTCACGTGCGCGGCGAGGGCGAGGCCCTTCATGCGGTTGTGGCAGTAGACGAGACCGTTGCTGCGCGAGTCCACGTAGGGATTGTCAATCTGCGCCGGATCGCCGATCAGCACGAGCTTCGAGCTCTCGGAGATGCGGGTGATGACCGTCTTGACCTCGTGCGGCGTGAGTTGCTGCGCCTCGTCCAAAATAAAGAAGCGACGGGCGATCGAGCGGCCGCGGATGAAGCAGAGCGCCTCGATCTCGACGACGCCGTTCTTGATGAGGCGTTCGTAGGGTTTCATCGGCGGGAGGCCGTTGCTGCCGCCGCCATGCGAGGGTTGGGGCGCGCTCATCATGGCGTGCTGGTCGTCG
>JAHFTH010000279.1 GCA_023269445.1 Lacunisphaera sp. | reverse complement strand
GCAAGGCCCCGCCCCAAGCCGGCCATGAACCGATCGCCTACATCAACGCGATCATGCCCTCGTATCTGCCCACGCTGGGGATCAAGGTGCAGTCTGGCCGGAATTTCACCGAGGCCGACCGTCTTACCTCCGTGCCCGTGGCGATCATCAATGCCTCGATGGCCCGCGCGCTTTTCCCCGGCGAAGACCCGGTCGGACACCGCCTCGGCAGCCCCGACCCGAAAAATCCCGGCTGGCTGCAGGTCGTGGGCGTGGTGCCCGACATCGGCTTCGCGGTCGGTGTGATCCCAAAGACCACGCCGTTCCAGGTGCTGCGCCCGCTCGCACAGGAAACCTGGAACTATGTCACCGTCGCCATTCGCTCCCGTTCGCCCGAAGCGCTCGCCGAACCGATGCGCCAGGCCATCGCCGCGCTCGACCCCAACCTCGTCCCGCAGCAATTCGGTCCGATCCGCGAGGTGACGAAGCTCGCCACGGGCGGTGCCCAGATGATGAGCACGATTCTCGTTTGCTTCGCGTTGCTCGGCCTGTTCCTCGCCGCCCTCGGACTTTACGGCGTGATCGCCCGCGTCGTCCTGCAGCGCACCCCGGAGATCGGCGTCCGCGTCGCCCTCGGCGCGCAGTCGCACGATGTGGTCTGGCTGATCCTGCGCTCGGGTCTCCGCCTGACCCTGCTCGGCACCGGCATCGGCCTGCTTGGCTCCATCGTCCTCGGTTGGGGGTTCAGCCTGATCGCCCCCGGCATGGCGTCGAGCGAACCGCTGCTGTTTGCCGGCGTCTCCGCGATCCTCATCCCCGTCGGCCTCCTCGCCTGCTGGCTCCCCGCCCGCCGCGCCACCAAGGTCGACCCGATGGTCGCGCTGCGGGCTGAATGATAGAACACTGACCCGCTGTCATCATGACAACTCTGCGCGCTCTCGCGTTTCTCGTCGGCCGTTGGCTCAGCGGAGGCTGATGGTTGCACTGCGCGCGGAATAATAGCTCTCTCACTTACCCCATGAATCCCGTCTTATCCTTCCGCCACCTCGCCAGCTACGCACTGGCCGCTCTTCTGATCTGTGCCACTGCTGTCTCCGGCCACGGCCAGTCCCCGCCGCTCTCCACCAAACTCAAGGACGAGATCCGCCAACCTTGGGTGCGCAGCCACGAGCGCTTCATCCGTGGGGAGTGGAAAATTTCGAGCGAAATACCCGTCGCTGCGACAGCTGATGCGCTGGGACAGGATCCATTCGCCAGCCAAGGCGGTGAAGCGGCCCTCCAACCGGGCAGCGCCACCGCGCCAAAGTTGACCGATGGCACCGTCCTCACCTGGCGCCCGTCCACCTCGTGGGGCGACGCCGTCGACCTTTCGGACGGCAACGGGATCAAACGCCAGCTCGTCGCTTATGCCTCCATGACGATCAAACGCGAAGCGGCAGGCAAGGCCCTCCTGTGCCTCGGCAGCGACGAAGGCATGCGCGCCTGGGTGAATGGCACGCTCGTCCTTAATCATCCGGGCCCGCGTCCTCTGACTTTCGATGAAGACCAAGTCGAAGTTGAATTCAAAGCCGGCGACAATCTGCTCCTCCTTAAAATCGAGCAACGCACGGGCCCATGGGGTTTCGCCGCCCGTGTCCTCGAAAGTGGCGCGATTCCTTCGCGGGTGCAGGAGATCAGTCCGTCCTTCATCGTCGATGCGTCGACGGTTCTCGTGGTCAAAACCGACCTCAACTCTAGTCATGTCGCTGAGGAAAAAGTCACCGTTCAAGCCCTTGCGCCCGGCGGCAAAATATTGGCCGAAAAATCCGCCAGCCGTGGCGAAAGTGTGCGTATCGAAGCGGCCAGCTGGGCCGATGGTCCCTATGAACTGCGTTTCACCACGCGCCAGCCCACTGGTTTGCGTTACGCCACCCATTTGGCGTGGTTCAAAGGTGACGCTCTAGCGGCCGCGCGCGATTTGGTGGCTGCTGCCACTAAAGCCGACGTCAGCACTCCCGCCGGCCAGACTGTCAAGATGCTCAGCGACATGATCCTCGACCGCCTGGGCAAGGATGGCCTCGCCGTCACCGGCAACCCGTGGTGGCTCATCCACTCTCCGTTGATGGAATATGCCGAACTGAAATTGGAAGCAGCGGGCAACCAGACCGCGCGCACCCGTCCGCTGGGTTTCCGGCGTCTCGCCTGGCGCGATGAGATCGACGGCTCACCGCAATTTGCCTGTGCTTATCTGCCGGCCGGCTACGATCCCGCGAAGAAGACGCCGCTGGTCATCAAGCTGCACGGTTACAACCCGCCCAATCCGGTCTATGTGCGGTGGTGGGGCGTGGATTCGCGGCACAGCCTCGCCGACGTGGACTACGGCAAGGGCGAAGGCGTGATCTACATCGAGCCCAATGGCAGAGGAAACAATCAATACCTCGGGCTCGGTGATCAAGACGTGCTCCGCGCCATCGCGGAAGCCAAGGCCCACTTCAACGTGGACGAAGACCGCATTTATCTCACCGGCGACTCGATGGGCGGCTGGGGCACGTGGAATGTCGGCACGCGTCATCCCGATATGTTTGCCGCCCTCGCACCCATCTACGGTGGCGTGGATTTTCATTCCTACCTGACGGAAGAGCAATTGGCTGCCTTGACCCATCTGGATCGCTTCATCGCGGACAAGACCACCA